>OY781066.1:0-457500 GCA_963676395.1 bacterium
GGTTAAAATTCTGTAATTTTAGCTCGTTTACATAATACTTTAATAGCTGTTCTTTTATCAGGTACATTGGCCTGATAATATAATAATTTTCATTAAAGAGGCTTTGTTTTGGTTGCATTGTGCTAAATTCTCGTGAATATATCTGGTTTAAAAGTAAGGTTTCAACCACGTCGTTTTTATGATGACCTAATATTACTTTATTTACACCCAAGTCTCTGGCAGTTTCAAGTAAAAGTCTTCTTCTTTGTCGAGAGCATGAAAAACAAATATTCTTTTTTTGATAGTAATTACTTAGCACATCACTTTTAACATGCTTATAATCAGCAATATTAGATATATACTCCTCAAGTAATGGATCATGCTTATCATGGAGGTCTATATAGACAGCGTAAAGATTGATATTAAAATGTTTTAGTAGATTTATACAGGCAATTGAATCTTTTCCACCGGATATTCCGATTACATAGCTCTCCCCTTCTGTAAACAAATTCCATCGTTCATTGGCTTGAGCGATAAGGTCGAGTAATTGTGATTCTAGTTTAGACATAAATTATATGAGAGCGATATGAGAATCGCCCGTACATCCTCGTTAAATAATATTACGCGTGAAATTTACATTCATTATTGCCATATAATCAATTATTTCCTTATAATTAGTCTCGAAATAGGAGAATATATGAGCACATTTATACAGATCATGTTATTATCAATATTACCGGGTATTATATGGGTTATCTTTATCTATCGTACCGACAGATATGAACCTGAACCCACCAAGCAGATCATAAAAGCGTTTATTATCGGTATATTGTGTGTTTTCCCGGCCGTTCTCTTTGAAAGCCTATTCGATATCGGCTCAGAGTTTGCAATGGCTGTCGTTGTAGCTCCCGTTGTTGAGGAAACAATAAAAATTCTCATGTTTATGGTTTTCTTTTATCATGCAAAAGATTTTGATGAGCCTCTAGATGGTATCATATATGCTTGTTCGATCGCATTGGGGTTTGCCACTATTGAGAATATATTTTATATCTTTTCGGCCTTGCAATATGATAAAGTCTTTCAGGTTGCCTCCATGCGTGCTTTATTATCTATTCCCGGGCACTTTTTATTCTCTGCTCTCTGGGGTTACGCTGCCGGAACGGTTAAATTTAGGCTAAGGAAAGGTGTGACCTTGGGTGCCGGACTTATAACGGCGATTCTTTTGCATGCCGGTTTTAATTTTACTGCTACATTATCGGCACTTGGAACAATAATTTTCATTATCATCTTTTCAATTTATGCATGGGTATTATTCTCTAAAAGATTACGTATACTACAGTTTGATAGTAAAAATCGTTCACAAAACATTGAATGATAATGTGTAGAAAGGCAGAATATTGCGTCTTTAAGTTATTGAAAGTTTAATTATTAAATTTTAGATAGGGGTTTAATTTTTCCCAGGAAACAAAAATTTCAATAGAGCCGAATACGTAGGCAGCGATCTCGTAGGGATCGTATTGAAAAACGATACCTTTATCGAGCATATAAATATCTTTTGATACCGGATAATCTATATCAAATAAGATGTCTTCAATATCCTCATCAGGAAAACTTTGCTGAAGCGCAATATTATTAAGTTCGTGAAGCTTATCTTCACAACCTGCAAAAAAAATATCTTCAAAATCTAACACTTCCCCGCTCTTTCGGTCAATTATCCAATGTTTTGTAAACCAATTTCCATGCGCACCGCCTTCATACATATACATAGTATAACTTAATGAAAGGTATTTTTTACTCTTGTATCGTATCTCAGCTTCTTCATCGTAGACAAAATTTAAGGTTGGCGTATTTCCAAATTCCTCGTAAAATCCTTCCATTTCTGCATAGGTCGACACAAAATAGGCAAAACGATCTTTGGCATATAGCCGTGGTTTGGAAAACATTCCCAACTCATCGTTTTTAAGCCCCCTGACCTTGGTAGAACTAAAACTGTATTCCATTATTGGACTTAATGTATCATTTGCGATCAGTGCATAGCTGTTTTCAATGTTGATATCTTTGGCTTGTAGTAAAATAGCTACGAGCAGTAAGGTTATGATCTTAAATGATTTCATTATGAGTTCTTTTTTTCTATCTGCAATACGGCTAAAAACGCTTCTTGAGGGACTTCGACAGCTCCCACCTGTTTCATACGTTTTTTACCTTTTTTCTGAGCTTCAAGCAATTTTCGTTTACGGGAAATATCGCCACCGTAACATTTTGCTGTTACATTCTTGCGAAGAGCTTTTACATTTTCTCTGGCAAGAATTTTGGAACCTACTGCAGCCTGAATGGGGACCTCGAACTGGTGACGAGGTATAAGACTGCGCAGTTTAACCACCAATTCACGCCCAATATATTGACTGTCGGTACGATTTGTGATGACTGAAAGTGCATCGACGGACTCTCCATTGATCAGGATGTCCAGTTTTACAAGGTCGCCCGGCCTATAACCGATATATTCATAATCAAATGAGGCATAACCTCTACTCACTGTTTTAAGTTTATCATAAAAGTCAAAAACAATTTCAGCCAGAGGTATTTCGTACATAAGCTGAACTTTGGTTTTATCTAAATAATGGGTATTTTTATAAATGGCTCGTTTTTCTTGAGTTAATTTCATTAGACTGCCAATATATTCCGGCGGAGTGATAATCTCAGCTTTAACGTAGGGTTCATCAACGCGATCCACATCACCTTGTGGCATTTTAGCGGGAGTATCAACGCGAATTTCTTTTCCATTTCTTAAGAATGCATGATATTCGACGTTGGGTACTGTTGTGACGATATCCTGGTCAAATTCCCTTTCCAAGCGTTCCTGAATGATCTCAAGATGAAGCATGCCAAGGAAACCACAGCGAAAACCAAAGCCAAGAGCGTCTGATGTTTCAGGTTCAAATTGTAAAGATGCGTCATTAAGTTGTAATTTTTCCAAGGACTGTCGCAATTCTTCATAATCTTCATTTCTAGCGGGATAGATACCCGAAAAAACCATCGGTTTCATCTCTTTGTAACCCGAAAGAGCTTCCTGAGCTGGATTATCCGTTGTTGTTATCGTATCCCCAACGCGAAGATCTTTAATATTCTTGATTTGTGCAACGATATAACCAACATCACCGGCTGCCAGTGATGTGCTTTTTTCTCGTTTAAGCAAAAAATGGCCGACTTCAGTGATCTCATATTCATTTTTGGTGGCAAAGGAACGCAGTTTTTGTCCCGGCTTGATCTCACCTTCCATCACTCTGATATAAGGAATAGCCCCACGATAAGAATCAAAGATAGAATCAAAGATTAAAGCTTTTGCGGGTACATCATTTTTGGTTTCCGGAGCTGGAATGCGTGCAATAATCGCTTCAAGTAATTCCTCAATACCAATACCTGTCTTAGCAGACGTTTTAATAATATCATCTTCATCGCAACCGATTAAATCAACGATCTGTTCGGTTGCAGATTCTATTTGAGCTCCCGGAAGATCAACCTTATTGATAACGGGAATAATCTCAAGATCATTATCGAAAGCAAGAAAAGTGTTCGATACGGTTTGAGCTTCGATCCCCTGTGAAGCATCTACAAGCAATAAAGCACCTTCGCAAGCCGCAAGGGAACGTGACACTTCGTAGGAAAAATCCACATGCCCCGGAGTATCAATAAGATTTAGTATGTATGTCTTCCCATCCTTGGCTTTATATTGTAGTCGAATCGGATGTGATTTAATGGTAATTCCACGTTCACGCTCTAGATCCATATCGTCCAAGATCTGCGCTTTCATCTGAAACTTTTGTAATGTTCCTGTAAACTCAAGCAGACGGTCCGCTAAAGTTGACTTCCCATGATCGATATGGGCAATAATACTGAAATTTCTAATATTGTCGTTCATGGCGGGAATATAATTAGTTAAAGGGTAAATTACAAAAGAAATGCCTTAAGCTTAAAACCAGACTCTTTTGATGAATTGGGTGTAATCGAATGCTATTGACTTTAGCTTCAAGTGAATCTCAGTAAGATTTTCCACTTCCATAATTCAATGATTTAATTTATATTCATTTCGCCAAATAAAATACCATATCAAGGAATTTGAATGAAAAAATTAACTATTGTATTGATACTTGCATTATTACTATTAAGCTCATGTACATTGAATATGTTTAAAAACCTAGCTTCACCTGACCATAAAATTAAAATATCAGTTGATACGAACAACAGAGGTGAGCTGATATATTCCGTTAAATATCAGAATGATATCGTTATCCATCCTTCGAAATTAGCTGATTTTGATTTTAATGATAGTATCCCAAAAATCGGAAAAATGGAGATATATAAACGGAAGTATTTTTTACAAAGAGACGAAAAATGGGAAATGCCTTGGGGTGAACAGCGATGGGTAAGAGATGATTACAATGCCATGACAATATACCTAAGAGAAATTGATGCACCCTATAGACATTTAGAGGTCGAATTTAAAGCATTTAACGATGGTTTGGGGTTTAGGTATGTATTCCCGGAAGATTTTACAAATTATCAACTGACGATTTTAGATGAAAATACCGAATTTAACCTAAATGAGGATCACGAGGTATGGTGGATCCCCGGTGATTGGGATATTTATGAACATTTGTACAAACACACGAACCTGTCTGATATAAATGCCTTGCAATACCGGAATCATAGCAGTTTAGCGCAAACCTATATTCCTTATAATGCGGTCAATACGCCGGTAACCATGAAAACCGGCAATGGAAAATATTTATCATTTCATGAAGCAAATTTAACTAATTATCCGGGGATGACATTGAAAATTGATACACTTAATTTATCTATGACATCCGAATTGGTGGGAAATTCTCAGGATATAAAGGCCGTGATAGAAACACCTTTTAAAACTCCCTGGAGGACGATACAGATAGCAGACAGGGCCGGTGATCTCATTGAATCTACCATGATCCTGAATTTAAATGAGCCGGCTAAATTTGAAGTACCTTGGTTTAAGCCAACGAAATACATGGGTATTTGGTGGGATATGCATATTGGAACCAAAACCTGGGATTATGCCAGCGGTCGTCATGGCGCAACCACGGAATATGCTAAAAAATACATTAATTTTTGTGCCCGAAATGGTATTGGGGCACTACTCGTGGAAGGCTGGAATACGGGATGGGAACATTGGTTTGGAGATTTTAATAGAGAAGGTGTTTTTGACTTTGTAACTCCTTATCCCGATTACGACTTGGAAGAAGTGGTTCTATATGGTAAAGGTAAGGGTGTAGAGATCATTATGCATCATGAGACTTCTGCAGCTCCCCGTACGTATGCTCAGCAAATGGATACAGCTTATACTTTAATGAATGATCTTGGTATTTCAGCTGTAAAAACAGGTTATGTGGGGAAAATAATTCCTAAAGGTGAATATCATCACGGACAGTGGATGGTAAATCAATATCGTTTAGCCCTTGAAAAAGCGGCAGAACACAATATTGCTATCAATGCACATGAACCGATTAAAGCAACAGGCATACGTCGGACCTATCCCAATGCAATTTCTCGCGAAGGATTACGCGGACAAGAATTTAATGCCTGGTCACCGGATGGAGGCAATCCCCCCTCCCACCTACCTACTGTGGCTTTTACACGAATGTTGGCAGGGCCGATAGATTTCACTCCGGGTATTTTTAACATATCATTAGAGCCCTATAAGCCAAATAATCAGGTTAATACTACCCTGGCGCATCAATTGGCTTTATATGTCGTAATTTATTCACCAATTCAAATGGTCCCCGATCTCATAGAAAATTATGAAGGTCAACCTGCTTTTCAGTTTATTCGAGACGTGCCGGTTGATTGGAATAAAAGCATCGTACTTGATGGTGAGGTGGGTGAATTTGTAACAATAGCTAGGCAAGAAAGGCACGAAAAAAGACAAAATTGGTTCCTGGGTAGCATTACAAATGAAGAGCCCCGAACAATAAACATCAAGTGTAATTTCTTGGGAAAAGGGAAAAAATATACTGCAACAATATATTCAGATACAGAAGACGCACACTGGAAAGATAATCCTACCGCTTATAAGATTGAAAAAAGAAGAGTAAATCATAATTCTACTTTAGAAGTTGATCTGGCCGCGGGAGGTGGCGTTGCAATATCTTTTATTATGGACAAATAATTTTACAATAGTAATTTGAACTCTAAAAATTAAACTTGTAATAAATACTAATAATATCTTGTATCAAGAGGGTTACGCTTTGTAGAGTTGATCTCTTAGGGACCCTTTTTTCTATATATTGAAAAAGTGCCGATGATACCATTAGATCTCATCGGCACTTTTCATACTTTTCTTCAAAACCTAAAGACTTATACCACTCACAGACAACATCATTGTATTGTTTGGGCATAAAATAACAATGTAGCTTGACTGGTAACTCGTTATTCTAGTTACTATTGTAAAATTTCCTTCTCATACATTTCTTCTTCGAGTTCCATATCGCCATATGTTTTTGACGTGACAAAACGTTCATATATCTCAGGTTGAAGTTCACGAAGTTTTTTCATGAGCTTTGTATTGACTGAGCGAGGTGTGATAGCGTATAACATGAAGGCATGATAAACCCCATCTTTATCCAATAAGATAGTTTCATCTACAGCAAAAATACCTTGAATAGTTGTATTGATTACAACTTTTGAACTTTTTTCGAATATATCTTCAATTTCAGATGCGTTTTCGTCACCAACTTCTTTAACGTAAAGTGATGAAACTCCATCAATTCTCGATTGAATGGCTTGTCCAATTTTAATATACGCATCGGTACGAGCTTTATCGCGGGCAATGTCTTCACGTTTACTTATAGCCTCACCAATTTCGGCTACGCCGCCAAAAGTCTTATAACGCTTAGCTTTTTTCTGCAATTTATCACGATGCTTATTGTTTACAACTTGCATGGTTGAGCAAGAGGAAACAAGCAAAGCAAGCGCCAAAAATAATACGATAACAGTTCTTTTCATTTAAACCCTTTCTTGATATCCGTGTCTTTTTGAATTCAAAACAATAATACATACTATTTAGGACTATTTCAAGTTCCAATAAATGTAATGAATTTTTGGTATCTTGAATTTTATTGTGTATTATCGGCGGTAAAATAAGGAAAACTATGCATATCGACTTGATTTATAACCCTAAGTCCGGGGGTGGACGCGGAGAAAATTTAACTCCTATAATCATTAAAGCTCTCGAAGAAAAAGGACATACTCTAAATATACATCGAACAGAATACCACGATCATGCAACAGAGATCACTCGACATTTAGATTTATCACAAAGTGATGTTGTTGCCAGTGTGGGTGGTGACGGAACAATGTATGAGGTATTAAACGGTTTATTAAAAAATAAAAATAAAAAAAAGCCTGTTTTTGCCGTAATACCGGTTGGCACGGGAAATTCATTTTCACAAGATCTAAACATGCATCAGTGGAGAGATGGAGTTGTTGCTATTCTAGAGGCTAAAACCCGCCCGGTAGATGTCATGAAATTCACAACCGAAGGCGAGGATTATTATTCCATTAATTCCATATCGATCGGTCTGCCGACGGATGTTGGTATTAGCGGTAAAAAATATAAAAAACTTATGGGAAAGCATTCATATACTTTCTCGGCATTGATTGAGATCATGCGTTACAAACCACATCATACCATACTGGAAGTTGACGGTGTAAAGCACGAGTACATGGGTGCGTTTACAAATTTTGCCAATACACGTTTATTTGGCGGTAATATGATCATTTCTCCCGATTCTGTTATGGATGATGGTGAAATAGAAGCTATTGTATTGACTGATGCGCCGAAAAAAGAAATTATAAAAGCCTTTCCCACCTTGTACAAAGGTGAGCATATTTCCAATCCTTATGTTAGAATCTACAAAGGCAAACATTTCAAAATTTCGGCCGATCCCATTAAAACAAGTAGCCCCGAAGGTGAAATATTTGGTGTAACGCCGCTAGAATTATTAGTTATGCCTAAGGCAGTTACGATGTTTTATAAGACTTAATAGATACATTATTAACTAGCATGGGATAAATTTGAACAATGTTCAATCTCTTCTCCCGATTCCTTAATAAATCTCTTCGAAATATAACAATATAAATTAAGTCATTCAATTAAAGTCAGTTTTAAGCAAAGCCAGACTGATGATCTTCTATGATTTTTCCGGATTTTATTACCTTTAATAAACGATCATTTTGATCAATAATGATCAAGTCTGCATCATATGTTTCTTTTATAAAGCCTTTTTTATTATCTATACCCAACAGTCTGGCAGGATTTTCACTGGCGGTGCGAATACATTGCTCTAAACTTGCTCCGGAAAACTTTTTTAATCTTATCATAATCTCAAATAGCGACAATGTTGTCCCAATAAGACCCGAGCCATCGGAATAAAAGGCTGCACCATCTTTTGAGTGATATTTTTTCTTTCCAAAATCATATTCACCATCCGGTAAACCAATGCCTGAGATCCCATCGGTGATGGAGATAAGTCGCTCAATACCAAATACTTGATAAAAGTACTTAATCTCCTCTTCTTTTAAATGTACGCCATCTGGAATGATCTGAACAAAAACATCCGAATCAATAATTGAATCAAGAGGATGGTCTTTATCTCTATTATATTTTCTCATTGCATTATTTAAATGAGTAACGCATGTAATCCCCTCTTTAATCCCTTCTTGGGTAAATATAGGGTCAGCATCACTATGCCCCATTGATGATATATATTCTAAATCATATCCCATATCAATTACATTATTTATCCAGGGAATTTCGGGCGCTAGGGTCAATAGTTTCAGTTTGCCTTTACATGCCAAAAGTATATTGTTTAGGTTTTCTTTGTTTGCTTCGGCAATGCACTCTGCGGGTATTCCACCTTTACGGATCAAATTGATGAACGGTCCTTCCAAGTGGATTCCAAGATTTTCCGCTTCATTTTCTCCGGGGATATGATACGCAATACTTTTGAGATGTTCATTGTTATCGTTTTTATTGTAAAATGTTGTTGTGAGAAAGGAAGTCGTTCCCTTGAGACAAAGTGTCTCGGCCATAGTTTTCATGTCACCGTCTTTATTATCTGTCGGATTTGCACCACCGGCACCATGAACATGGATATCTATTAAGCCGGGCGCGACAATTGCACCTTTGGCGTCAAACAATAATTGACCTTCTTTTGGCACGAATGGTGTTATCTCAAGAATTTTTTCATTCCTAATAATAATATTGAACAAATCGTCGGGTTTATTATAGAGTCGGCAGTTTAAAATATAAGATTGCATATTAAAGTCCAATTCCTTCACTGTTAATCAAGAAAATTTAGAGAAATTATTTTCAAGATTCATTAACTATTTACACCTTTGATGAATATATTTTCCCCAAAAGATAAAATAAACTGATGGATCATATAGTTTTATCATGCTTCAGGAGGAAAAAACAGGATACTTTCCTGCATTCAGGCGAATTTTGTCACAATTTTCTCTTGATTTATAACTAATAATTCCTCAATATATTAGGACTCACTAAACAAGCTAAGGGATAATATGAACAAAAGAATCATTGCTTTAGGGTTCTTCGTACTTGCGACATTGTTTTCATTCGCAATGGCAGATACGGATCAAGTGATATTTACTATTACAGTAGAGCAGAATACGCCAGACTGGTGTAACGTACAGTTCCCGACCGATACAATTGTCTCTGTTGGAGATTCAACGATCTTTTATGCGCAAGTATGGGAAGATGGCAAAACAAACGGTGAAGGTGAATTTACTGATATTAACGCTTGGATAGGATACAGCTCTTCAAACACAAATCCTTCAGGAAGCGGTTGGACCTGGGTTCCGGCCGACTATAATGCTTCGGCCAGCTCGGAGTCTACCAATGGATACGCTAACGATGAATATATGGCCGAAATAGGCGTTTTGCTATCGGCGGGTACTTATTATGTCGCATCAAAATTCGCATTTGAAGGCGATACGTCAAATGTTGTTTACGGTGGATATAAATCCGGTGCAGGTCAAGAACATGGCTTATGGGACGGTGATTCCGTCGTATCTGCTCAAATAACAGTCAATGCCGTCAATCACGCTCCCGTATTAGCGGCGATCACCAATAAAAGTGTAGATGAAGACGGCTCACTTTTATTTACCGTATCAGCAAGCGATTCGGATGACGACACCCTTACATATTCTATTTTCTCAAATGACCAATCCGATGATATTAGCGTTACGATTTCCAACGACACGCTTACAATTGTTCCGAACCCTAACTTTTTTACAAGCATAGATGCAAATATTATCGTCAAAGTGATAGACGGGCATGGCGGTGAAGATACCACCTCATTTAAGTTGAAAATCAATTCAGTCAATGACGCTCCCGTAATTACGGCGGTAGGAACTCAAAGCGTTACTGAAGGTAACGAATTGACCGTAAACTTTACCGCTACCGATATTGATCATAGCGGTGCTTCATTATCCTGGTCCGAAAATGGCAAGCCGGTTGGTTCGGTATTTACCGATAACGGTGACGGTACCGCAAAGTTGGTATGGACACCCGATTACACTCAATCGGGAAATTATGAAGATATTGAGATCACCGTTGATGATGGAGTATCCGTTGCAAAAATGGTGATAAAAACCGGAAAGAACTCAAATCGATAATATTCGGTGATCTATGCTAAGAAAGAAAAATAAAATATTCATCATCCTTTGCTTTGTTTTCGGGTCACTTTGGGCCGAAACGGATATGATTAGCTTCAATATCATTGTGAATAATAATCCTATTGATCATTGCGCTTTGCTAAATGTAAAAGATAGCATCATTGCAAGTGATAATCCCGTGATCGTCAAGTGTTTGGTAAAAGATATCGGTGTCACAGACCAAAACGGTGCAAATTCATTAATATCAGCAGAATTAGGGATAAATCTAAATAACGCTTCTCCTAATGAGTCAGGTTGGTTGTGGTATCCGGCGACATATTTATCTGAAGATAATGGTGGTGAAACATATTCAATGACCGTTCCGCTTGATCAGATACCCGAAAACGGTCAATTTTATCTGCTATCACGTTTTTCTTTGCCTGATAGCCAGTATGTATACGGTGCTTGGGATTCAAATCGTAATTTTGGTGGCAAGTGGGATGGCAATTATTTTACAGCGCCATTAATTCATTATGTACGTGAAAGCGCTATCGAAGAGATACCAACAGATTTTGCATTGCATGCACCCTACCCTAATCCATTTAATCCCGGAACGACCATAAACTTTGACATTGCCGAGAATACTCAGTTAGTCTTGAATGTTTATGATCTTAATGGTAAAAAAGTGCGCGAACTTTGGAATGGCCCCTGTGAAGCAGGATATCAGAGTCAATACATTGATATGTCCAGTTTTGCTTCCGGCATTTATATTGTGCAAATGATCACCCCTAATTACCGCAATGTTCACAAAATATTGCTTGTGAAGTAAGGAGGCTATAATGAAAAAGATATTTATAATGCTTTTTATTGTACTTTCCTTTGCTTTATCTGCCTTCGGCGAAAGCTATTACGTGCGCGGAACACACAATGGATGGGGTACCGACGGTGGTGAATTAAGGGCTAAAAACATTGGTGGAAGCGCTTATTATGGCTTGACAATGGCAGTCAGCGATTCGGGTACATTTAAAATTGCCGATAGTGTCTGGGCAAATCAATGGTCAACATCTGTAAGCTCCTATGATGCCATTACAAGCATGAGTTGGAACAGCGAAAATGCCTACTGGCTTTCACCTACTCAAGATTATGTTCATATATCAGTTCATGATCCCGATTTACATACGGGTTCAAGCTTATCAGTAGGTGTCATGGCTTTAAGTTCCGATACCCTAAGTATAATAGACTCGCTCAAAGATAACAGCTCAGAGAGCGCCGTAGAGAATGATACGGTTACTGTAACACTGTATACCTCTCAAACACTGTTAGGTGAAGAAAATTTATATATTCGTTATACCGAAGACAATTGGAGTACATCCAAAGCCGTTAAAGCAAGTGGTACGGGAACGACATACACGGCAGATATCGTATCTGAAATTCGCGATACGCTGATGTATTATGCATTTACGTCAACTTTAGATTGGGAAACTTCTGCTGACTTACGCAATAACACGGATCTATTGACTTTGAAAGCTAATACTAATGGCGGAGATAATTACTCCTATGTAATAAATGGAAATACCGCTCCTGTTATTGCGCCTGTCGAAGATCAGACGATCAAAGAAGGAAATACGCTCGATCTGACCATTACGGCCACCGATGTCGATGATGATGCTTTATCATGGTCCGCCACAGGATTTGGTACAGGGATCGATACGGCAACGGTCGATGGAAACTTTACGATAAGTTTCACTCCCGATTACGATGAAGCCGGGCGAGTTGATACGATAACGGTTAGCGTTTCCGATGGCAGAAGCGAAACGACGAGCGCTATTGCGGTTGGTCGGATGAAAATAAACCTAAATCGATAATACATAATCAATGAATATTCCGAGTCATCCTTATATAAGCTAAACAGCAATATCATTCGCTAATTATAATTATTCTTGCATTTTCACCAAATTTTATCAAATAATTATCGATTATCACTTGCAATTAGAAATTAACCACTGTATTTTTACCTAACATTTGACAAGATGAGCTATGAAGAAAAATTTAACTAACATCGTGGTCAACATTATTATTCTTATTCTTGGATGCTATAGCGTGCAATAGGACAAGATAAAAAAGATAAAAAATCGACCTCCATTGCACGCCGCGAAGGAGGTTTTTTTTAAGACAGCGGTTTTTTGATATCCGGACAAGGAACGCCCTCATTTGAAACTCGTAATGAAATCGAATATCACATATCGTTAATCCTTGTTCAATTTTCAAAAAGGAGAAAAAATTGAGATCAGACAACGTTAAAAAAGGTTTCGAAAGAGCACCTCACAGATCCTTACTCCATGCTTGTGGCGTAAAGCATGAAGACATGCATAAGCCCTTTATTGTGGTAGTATCTTCGCATACCGATATTGTACCCGGTCATGTAAATCTTGATAAAACTGCCGAATTGGTAAAAGAAGAGATCATTAAAGCAGGTGGCGTCCCTTTTGTTTTTAACTCTATTGCGGTTTGCGATGGTATTGCTATGGGGCATAACGGTATGCGCTATTCACTACTTTCCCGTGAAATTATTGCTGATTCTGTAGAAACTATGATACGCGCTCATCAGTTTGACGGTATGGTGTGTATTCCCAACTGCGATAAGATCGTTCCGGGTATGTTGATGGCATCGGTCAGACTTAATATCCCCACCATTTTTGTTTCCGGTGGTCCTATGAAAGCCGGAAAAATGAAAGATGGCTCAGTTTCGGATCTTATTACGGTTTTTGAAGGTGTGGGAGCTTATAAAGAAGGTAATATTACCGAAGAAGAGCTTACGGAAATAGAACAGTGCTCTTGTCCCTCTTGGGGCTCTTGCTCAGGCATGTTCACCGCTAATTCCATGAATTGCCTCTGCGAAGCTATTGGCATCGCGCTTCCCGGTAATGGAAGCATTCTTGCAATAGATCCAAAACGTGAAGAACTCTTTAAAACAGCCGCTAAACGCATTCTTGAAATGGTAGATGAAGATCTTAAGGCAAAAGATATCATCACGAAAGAAGCCATAGATAATGCCATGGCACTTGATATGGCAATGGGCGGTTCAAGCAATACCGTACTTCATACTCTGGCGATTTGCTCCGAAGCAAAGATCGATTATGATATGTCACGTATGGATGAAATTTCAAAAAAAACACCGAACATTTGCAAGGTCTCCCCTTCTTCTGCGTATCATATGGAAGACGTGGATGCTGCAGGTGGTATCTCGGCCATTCTCAAAGAGATATCGAAATTGGGTGTTATCAATACAAACTGTAAAACTGTCACTGGAAAAACGCTAGGCGAAAATATTGCGAATGCCGATGTAAAGGATGATGCGGTTATCCATTCTTGTGATAATGCATATTCGCAATCCGGAGGATTGAGCGTGCTTAAGGGTAACCTGGCACTCGAAGGCTCTGTGGTCAAATCGGCCGGAGTAGCTCCCTCAATGATGGTATTTGAAGGACCGGCTGTGATCTTTGAATCTCAAGAAGATGCCTGTGACGGTATTCTTGAAGGAAAGGTTAAAGCCGGAGATGTTGTTGTGATCCGCTACGAAGGGCCTAAAGGTGGTCCGGGTATGCAGGAAATGCTCTCCCCCACATCCTATATTATGGGACGTGGTCTGGGTGAATCGGTTGCATTGATCACTGACGGTCGCTTTTCGGGTGGAACCCGCGGCGCTTGTATAGGCCACATAGCTCCCGAAGCAGCAGCAGGAGGAACGATTGGAATACTCAAGGACGGTGACATTATCTCCATTGATATTCCGGCAAACAAACTAGAGGTTAAGCTCAGCGATGAAGAGATCGCAAGCCGTAAGGTCGGCTGGACGCCGAATCCTCCACGTATTGACTATGGAGCGCTCGGTCGCTATGCTGTAATGGCACAGTCGGCATCTAAAGGTGCGGTTACAAATATTAAATAAATGTATGTTGTTAAGACGGATCATTATAAAGACAAGGATTTAAAATGAACGGCTCACAAATAGTAGTAGACGCATTAAAGAAAGAAGGAGTTGATACACTTTTCGGGTATCCCGGTGGTGTTGTAATCCCTATCTTTGATACGCTATTTAAAGAGAGAGAATTGAATGTAATATTAAATAGACATGAACAGGCTGCTGTGCACGCTGCTGACGGTTATGCGCGTTCCACAGGTAAGGTTGGTGTTGCGCTGGTGACATCCGGCCCAGGTGCTACCAATGCTATTACCGGAATTGCGACCGCTAAATTGGACTCTGTGCCTATTGTGGTTATTTCCGGTCAGGTACATAATAATTTTATCGGTACCGATGGTTTTCAGGAAGTGGATATGAATGGAATGACTCGAACCATTTCCAAGCACAATTATCTGGTTACCAAGGTCGAAGATCTGCCTAAAGCAATGAAAGAAGCTTTTTATATCGCCAGAACCGGTCGACCCGGTCCCGTTTCGATCGATATCCCTGTTGATGTATTAAACTCAATTTTAGATACTTATGAGTATCCCAAGAAAGTTGATCTTCCCGGGTATAAACCTACGATCAAAGGTAATCCCAAGCAGATCAAGAAACTTGCAGAGACTATTCAAAAAGCCGAATGTCCTCTATTTTACACCGGAGGTGGTATTGTGGCGGCCGGTGCAGAAAAAGAACTACTGTCAATTGTTGAAAAAACCAATATTCCCTTTGTTACTACGCTTATGGGACTTGGAACTTCAGCTTCTACTCACCCCTTATTTCTTGGCATGCCCGGGATGCATGGACGTTACGCGGCCAATCATGCTATTATGCAATGTGATTTATTGATCGCTGTGGGTTCACGCTTTGATGATCGCGTAACCGGAGATATTAAGCGTTTTGCTCCCAATGCAAAGACAATAGCGCATATTGATATCGATCCCGCTGAGATCGGTAAGAATATACATACGGAAATACCGGTTGTCGGCGACGCAAAAGAGGTACTTAGAGAGCTAAACAAGCTTCTAAAAGATCGTCCGGCTAACGGATGGTGCAAAAAAGTTACGGCATGGCGCGAAGAAAATCCTCTGCATTACAAAGCGGATAATGAAAAAGGAATGGCGCCACAATACGTATTGGAAAAGCTTTCCGAAATGACAAAAGATAATGCTATTATTGTAACTGATGTCGGACAACATCAAATGTTTTCAGCATTATTCTATGAACATAAAAACCCACGCTGTTTCATATCGTCCGGTGGTCTTGGTACCATGGGTTTTGGTTTGCCGGCAGCAATGGGAGCTACATTGGCTAATCCCGGTCGTGAAGTCGTGGCCGTATGTGGAGACGGCGGTTTTCAGATGAGTATTCAGGAATTAGCTACCTGCGCGATCAATAAAATCCCCGTTAAAGCACTGGTTATCAATAATCAATATTTAGGTATGGTTCGTCAGTGGCAGGAGCTGTTTTGGGATAAAAAATACTCAAAAGTTTGTTTAAAACAAACACCTGATTGTCCCCCCGAATGCAAGGGGCCCAATCCCTTATGTCCGGAGGTCTATCTTCCTGATTTTGTGAAAGTTGCAGAAGCTAATGGCGTTATGGGTTTAAGAGCTGAAAACGCCCGGGAATTGGAAGCCATGCTTGAGAAAGGATTAGCTCACAACGGACCTGTTGTTATGGAGTGTATCGTCCGTAAAGAAGAGAATGTTTATCCCATGGTTCCCGGCGGAAAAGCTATCGATGAAATGTTGCTTCACCCCGAGGAGGATGCTTAAATGAAAACAAAACATACCATTAGATTGCAAGTATTGAATACGGTTGGTGTTATGGCACGTATTACCGGCTTGATTTCACAGCGAGGTTACAATATAGATAGCATTATCGCCACACCGAATGAAACGGATGAGATTTATACCGTTCATCTGGTTTTGACCGAAACCGAAGAAAAAATAGAGCAGATATCAAAACAATTGAATAAATTGATCGACGTACTGAAAGTCACCGATATTTCTCATGACAAGAATTACATCGTACGTGAATTTATTATGGCTAAAGTGTCAACGGCTAAAAACCGGTCGGATCTTTTGCAGATCATTGACCTGTTCAGAGCAAAGGTCCTAGATCTTACACCCAATTATGTAGTTGTAAGCATTACGGGGTCACCCAGAAAATTGCAACGCTTTCTTGAAGCCATTCATCCTTTTGGAGTTCAAGAACTTGACAGAAGTGGTGAATTTGCGGTATTAGATGTATAGGAATAATTAATTAGTGAATGTAAGGGTACAAATCTTGTGCCCACTTAAATAATAAGACTTAGGAGAAATTTAAAATGTCCATCAAAATGTATTACGACAAAGATGCAAAACCCGAATTGCTCAAAGATAAAACCATTGCCATTATCGGTTACGGTTCACAGGGGCATGCCCAAGGCCAAAACCTTCGTGATAGCGGCTATAATGTAATTATTGGCGAATTGGAAGGTACCGATAACTTTAAACTTGCTCAAGAGCACGGCTTTAAACCCATGAGCGCCAAAGAAGCTTCTGCAAAAGCGGATATTGTTCAGATCCTTCTTCCGGATGAACTTCAAAAGAAAGTTTACGAAGCAGAGATAGAAGAAAACATGACTTCAGGTAAAGCGCTTGTATTTTCACATGGTTTCAATATCCATTATAAGCAAATCGTCCCTCCTGCTGATGTTGATGTTTATATGGTTGCCCCCAAAGGTCCCGGTCATCTTGTTCGTCGTCAGTTTGAAGAAGGCGGCGGTGTCCCCGCTTTAATTGCTGTTTTCCAAGATGCAACAGGTAAGGCCAGAGATATGGCTCTAACGCAAGCTTGCGGTACCGGTGCAGGTCGTGCAGGAATTATCGAAAGCACATTTAAAGATGAAACCGAAACAGACCTTTTTGGAGAACAAGCCGTACTTTGTGGCGGTCTTACCGAATTGATCCGTGCAGGATTTGATACGCTGGTTGAAGCAGGTTATAAACCCGAAATGGCATACTTTGAATGTCTGCATGAAGTTAAATTGATCACTGACCTTATATTTGAAGGCGGTATTGCCAATATGCGCTCATCAATCTCAGATACAGCTGAATATGGTGATTTAACCCGTGGTCGTCGCGTGATAACAGATGAAACACGCAAAGAAATGAAAAATATTCTTGGAGAGATCCAGGATGGTACATTTGCCAAGGAATGGATCAATGAAAATGCTACAGGTCGTCCTGTTTACACCAAAGTAAAAGAAGCAGATGAAAAGCATCTGATTGAGACTGTAGGTGCAAAGCTTCGCGGTATGATGAGTTGGCTAAAAAAATAATAAAGGATTTGTAAGGAACGGCCACAGCCGTTCCTTACATTTTTATAATAATGAGCAATAAAATCCAAATCTTTGATACTCTATTACGCGATGGCACGCAATCTGCAGCGGTTTCATTCTCATTAGAGGATAAACTGCGGATTGCTCAGGAATTGGATGCATTCGGGATCGATTATATCGAAGGCGGCTGGCCGGGATCCAATCCCAAAGATCAGCTTTTCTTTGAAAAAGCGGCCTCCCTCCCTTTTAAGCATGCTAAGCTCGTGGCATTCGGTTCCACACGTAGAGCAAAATACTCAGCCGAAGATGATCCAAATCTAAAAGCTCTTTTACAGGCTAATACACCCGCAGTAGCGATCTTTGGGAAATCCTGGACGTTACACGTTAAAAAAGCCCTAAAGATCTCTTTGAACGAAAATATTAAAATGATCGCCGAGTCCGTCCAATTTATGAAAAAAAACGGACGTGAAGTTATATACGATGCGGAACATTTCTTTGACGGCTACAAGGATGACCCGGATTATGCGCTTAAAACGCTTCAGGCGGCCGAAAAAGCCGGGGCCGACACATTGGTTCTGTGTGATACCAACGGTGGCACACAAACCCTGGAATTACTTTATATAATTAAAGAAGTTCTTCAGCAAGTATCAGCACGAGTGGGTGTTCATCTGCATAATGATGCAGATATGGCGGTTGCCAATACGGTTGCAGCCGTTGAAGCCGGTTGTCAGCATGTTCAAGGTACCATAAATGGTTATGGAGAACGATGCGGTAATGCCAATTTATGCTCCGTAATCCCTAATCTTCAGTTGAAACGCGATTATGAGTGCATACCTTCTGATCAGATACCAAAGATCACGCGTATTTCAAAATTGATCTCAGAGTTGGCTAATTTGTCTCCGGTAAACAATATGCCTTTTGTAGGTTCTTCTGCGTTCGCCCACAAGGGCGGCATACATGTATCAGCCGTATTGAAAGACGCCAGTACTTACGAGCATATTAAACCGGAAAGTATTGGTAATAAACGAGAAGTGCTACTTTCGGATCTATCGGGACGCTCAAATTTGGTATATAAAGCCGATGAATTGGGTTTGGATATTTCCAAACATGATAAAGAGATCCCCGAGATCATTAAAGTGTTAAAACAGAAAGAGCATGAAGGTTACCAGTATGAGGGAGCCGAAGATTCGCTTAAACTGCTTATCAGGAAGGTCACCGGTGAATGGAAATCTTACTTTGATCTTGAAGGATTTCGTGTACTGGTTGAAAAAGACGCAACGGATGGCACACGCTCTGAGGCGACTGTCCGTATGCTTGTAAATAATAAAAAAGAACATACCGCGGCAGAAGGTGATGGTCCGATCCATGCGCTTGATCGCGCGCTACGACAAGCTTTACGACCTTTTTACCCCGAAATAAAACTTTTACGCTTGGTCGATTACAAGGTTCGTGTTATTAACGGCAAAGAAGCAACAGCATCAAAAGTTCGTGTATTGATCGAATCCGCTTATGGTAATAATCGCATCAACACTGTTGGAGTTTCGGAAAATATCGATGAAGCATCCTGGGAAGCCCTTACTGATTCGGTTTCTTGCTTTTTGCATGAAATGGATCCGGAAAAAATAGGCGATTAAACAAACAGAGATAAACTTGATAACTGATTTTTGATAATATATTTCATCATTGAGAGCATGGAGCTTAGAAATAAGGTTTAAGGATATTAACGCATTCCAGTCCTTGTTTATTTTATTGTTTTCCATTTCCCTACTTCTCCCTTCTCATGCATTAAACGAAGAAAAATCAAATATAAATTAAAGGATAAAAGCATAATGAAACATAAGATAGCTGTATTACCTGGCGACGGAATTGGTCCTGAGGTCATGGATGAGGCTTTAAAGGTCTTGGCCTGTGTACAAGAAAAGTATGATGTTGAATTTGAATATAAACATGCACTTGTTGGCGGTGCCGCTTGGGATGACCATAAATGTCACCTTCCAAAAGAGACACTGGAAATTTGTCATAATTCGGACGCCATATTATTTGGTTCAGTAGGTGGACCTGTAGCGGAACAGCATTTAGAGCGTTGGTCACGTGTTGAGGTAAATTCACTTTTGGGCTTGCGCAAAGAATTTAAGCTTTATGCTAATCTCCGTCCCGCTAAGCTCTACCCTGCTCTCGCTGCCGCTTCTCCCCTTCGTGCCGATACGGCCGAAAAAGGCTTTGATATCTTAGTGGTTCGTGAGCTAACCGGTGGCATTTATTTCGGTGAACCGAAGGGACGTGCCGGTGAAGGTGAAAATGAATATGCTTTTGATACCTTGGTTTATGCCAAGAACGAGATCCGTCGTATTGCGCATGTAGCTTTTAAAGCTGCGCAGTCTCGCGGAAAAAAATTGACATCTATCGATAAGGCGAATGTATTGACAAGCATGGTCTTTTGGCGTGAAATCGTAGAAGAAGTGGCAAAGGAATATCCTGACGTTGCATATGAACCCATGTACGTGGATAATGCGGCTCAGCAATTGACCGTTAGACCGTCACAGTTCGACGTTATGCTCTGTGGTAATATGTTTGGTGACATTTTATCGGACGAAGCCGCAGCGATCACCGGATCACTTGGTATGCTTCCATCGGCCTCACTTGCGGATGGGACTTTTGGCATGTTTGAACCCGGTGGCGGATCCGCCCCCGATATTGCAGGACAAGGTATTGCCAACCCCATTGCTCAAATCATGAGTGCTGCTATGATGCTAAAATATTCTTTTGCTATGAATGAAGCTTATGATGATATTGCACAAGCTGTTGAAGCTGTGCTGAACGACGGCTACCGAACCGGCGATATCAAGAATCCGGGGTGTAAGTTGGTTGGTACCAAGGAAATGGGTGATTTGATCACCGGGAAACTGTAAGCACTATGCAGTAAGCAGTAAACTGTAAAAAGTGAACAGTAAACGGTCGTAAACAGTTTTAAAGTAAATAGAATATAAAAAGGCGCGTCATTCGCGCCTTTTTATATTCTATATTTCAATAAATAATTTAATCGTATAATAATCTATCATACTGTATACAATGTGTTTACATCAATATTGGTCTATTATAATATAATTAAATTATTCTTGTAATTATTATAAATACTATTTATGTTATCTTAACAAAATAATAAATATGGTCTTACCTATAAGGAATACTGCATTAACAGCATATAGCAAATTGCATTATAAACATTAAGTACTTACCTGTTAACTGTGAAGTATTTTTCCCTTGATTTAAATATTGCATTGCAATTAATTAAAACAAATGTGAAAGGAAATGTCATGATTAAACGAATAACAATACTAATATTTCTATTTTTAGTTACTATTACGGTTCTACTAGCCGATGTGACTGAAAATGAGTTTTATAATGCTTTGAATAGTTCAACTAATAATGAAATTGTTTTTGATAGCACAACTACGGCAGTTCATTATTTTACACGTTCAGATTCAATTCATATGTCAACGTCTGGGTTGACACTTACACTGAATTTCGACTTATCATCTACAGTAGCAACGGAGCTGCATATTGAGAATCTCAAATTATCGGGATATAATAAAGTAATATTCAATATTAATCGAAAAACTAAAATTGTATTAGATAATTGTAAATTCAAACTAAAATATGGGGTTTTATTCAACTTTAACGATAGAGAATATCTCTACCCTGCTAATCTGGAAGAAACTCAAATATCAATTGAAAATTGTGATTTTATTTGGGATGAAACTCTATATACCGGATTAAATGCAAAACAACTTTATTTCGAAGTAGAGTCAGGTATTGCAAATTCGGGTGATTATCGTTTAAGAAATGTTATAATTGATAGTTGTAATTTTGAGTATACTAATACCACGAATTCACTGACACAATGGCTAAATGCTATTACATTTTTTAGAGCAAATGAAAATGTATCGTTTTCAAATATTACAATTTCAAATAATAGTATTACTTACGCAGGTATAGACAGAGCCAGAACAAGAGCAATTGCGATCTTTAATATTGATGGCAGTGCAGATGCTAGTGATTTTATTGATGAAAGCGCTTCCAACCACTATTATAATATTAATCATGATATTAATATTTTGAATAATTATCTGGAAACAGATTCTGAATGCCCTGAACAAGCAGTTTTCGTTCAAGGGCCTTACAAAGATGTTAATGTTAACGGGAATGAAATGTATGGCTTTGGACGTTTTATGCCCGATAACCCAAGTAGTCCAACTAAATACTATAACTCATTTCCAGTTTGTATGTATGGTGCAAGATCTTATGATGATTATTCAGATAATGTAAACAATGTTGAAATTAAAAATAATATTTTAACAACGATATCATCTGGTATTATTGCAAATTCTTCAAATATTTGCGTGGATTCTAATGAAGTTAGGTTTCTACCACTTACAAATTATTGGGAAAACGTTCAAACAATTCCGATAACCAGAAATAGAGTTGCTATATCTGTTAGAACAGGCGATGAATTACATCCAGAACAGCAAATTGAAAATATGAATATTAGATGTAATGAAATTTATTGTAATGAAATTTCCGGAGCAACTGGGATAATGGTAACAGGAAAGGATTTCAATGTAAGTCATAATACAATTTTCGGGCCAAATAGTTGGGGAATAATGTATTGGGGAAATGGCGGAAATATTAACCAAGGTATCGGTTCATCTTCTATTTGTAATAACTCAGTTGATTTTGGAAACCAAGCTTATAATGTATTAAATAATAATTCAGAAGGGTTTGATTATTTTTTAGATAACAATTTTTTAACATTTTCCGGTATCAACTTTTACAGATCATCTCATACGCCAATTATTCCTTATAGTAATGAAATTTTAACAATATCTGATAATGCCGTTTATTGTGATGGGACAATTGATCCGGTAGTATTTTTTAATTCTTCTACGAATCCGCAGATTACATGTAATATTACCAATAATATTTCCGGTGTCCTCCCCTACGATACCAGCACGACACAATTAAATGCCAGCTATATCCATGACGAGCTTGAAACGACCGGCGATGTGGATGGTGACGGATTATCCGATATGATTTATATTTATCGATATAATACAACCTTGTATGTCCTAACCAAGTTCAATAATGGTGATGGCACCTGGACGGATGTAAACGTCAGCACCCCTTATGGCACCATTGTGGACAGTTACCCGATCAATACAGGTGATTTCAACGGAGATGGGAAGATGGATATCGTCTTTACCTATTATTCGTCATCCAGAGTTTATATCTCCATGCTATTGTCGGATGGTGACGGGACATGGACGCGTTATTATAAATACTATACCGGTTATGGCTCGGAGATATTTGACGGGTCCATTGTGATCGGTGATGCATCGAACGATGGATGTGATGATATTATATTTATCTACAGCTATATGGGTGATTTTTCCATCGCTACCACCGTTTCGAGAACAAGTGGCGGGACATGGAGTAAGTATGAAGAAATGATCATGGATGCACCCGATCCGGAAGTATATGATGCCATTCCCGGTGATTTCAACGGAGATGGTGATATTGATTTTGCTTTTGCTCATGATCATAATAGTAAATTGAACATCACGCTTTTCACATCTAATGGAGACAGGACTTGGTCGTGGACTTATCATGAATTTAGCAGTTATGGTTCATATGCCTATGGTGATAGGTTGGTTGTCGGGGATGTCTCCGGTGACGGTTGGGACGATTTGGTATTTATATATCGTTTAAGCGGCGAGTTAAAGATCTTGTCGATCTGGAAAGCCAGCACCGGCTGGGGGTCTTGTTTACAGACACATACTGATGGAACAAATGTGGATGTTAATCCTGTCTTATCCGGTGATTTCAATGGCGATGATTTATTGGATTTTGCGTTCTGGGGTTATGATTGGAGTGAAAACGGATTGAATGTCCGTTGGAGAAATTCTAATGGAGACGGTACCTGGGGTGCCTTATATCAAATCTTCCCCAATGATCCTGAAGTAAGCTATGTACCGTATGCTGCTAATTTTGATTCAGACGATAGAGCGGATATCTTGTTTACATACCAGAATAGCAGCAACATGATGAATTACAACTTAAAGACATCTTCGGCAATGGTAGCTTCATTCAGTAAACGACTATCCAATGAGAGTGAAGAAACACACATCGCCAAAAGCTATGAGTTAAGCCAGAATTATCCCAATCCATTCAATCCGAGTACAACAATACGCTATTCATTGAAAGAAAACGGTAAAGTCAAACTATCAGTTTTTAATTTACAAGGTCGTAAAGTTGCACAATTGGTGAATGCAGCACAATCCATGGGAACCTATGAGCTAACATGGGATGCTTCCTCTTTGCCTTCGGGTATTTATATCTATCGACTGCAGGCCGGTGAGTTTGTGGATACAAAGAAGATGACACTATTGAAATAAGTAAATATTATAAAAATGATATAAAAAGGCGCGAAATTCGCGCCTTTTATACTTTATATTTCAATAATTAATTTAATCGCATAATAATCTATCATACTGTATACAATGTGTTTACATCAATATTAGTCTATTATAATATAATTAAATTATTCTTGTATGTATTATAAATACTATTTATGTTATTTTAACAAAATAATAAATATGGTCTTACCAATGAGAAATACTGCATTAACAGAAGATAGCAAATTGCATTATAAACATTAAGCACTTACCTGTTAACAGTAAAGTATTTTTCCCTTGATTTAAATATTGCATTGTAATTAATTAAAACAAACATGAAAGGAATTTTAATGAAACGTCTTCAACGATTGAGTACAGTTGCATTTACTATTTTAGTATTATTTACCTCAATACTCTTAGGTGCTAACGTTGTAAATTATGAAGTAGAAGCAAACACCGATAGCACAAAGCATTTTTTATTAAATGGTGATCCATTCTTCCCAATTGGGTGGTATGGGGGGCCTGGATATGAAAACAATTTCAATAGAAATGATCGTATCGATCATAAATATGATCCAATTGACGATAAAGACGATATTATAGGTGACGAAAATTTTCTTTTTAGCTTAATTAATTTTAAAAATTTTGGTTCAAATACAATCTTTCTTTATGAATGTAATAGAGGAATGAATTCTAAAAGACTCGGAAACATGACAGAAAATTTTAGTGATATCACTAATTGTGAGCCAACAGGCTGGCAAAGAGCACTTGAAATTATTGATGATGCCGGTTTAAAAGCAATTGTCGAAATTGGTTTTAATACTGTAAGAAGAAATTATTGGAGAGAATGGATGGGAAGTGCAAGTAGCGCCATATATAGAAATATATGGCTTGATCCAGCTGAAACCCGAGTCAATACTTATGACCAAGTTATAGATTATGATTCATCGACAGATACAGAGATTCAAATACTAATTGATGAATTAGATGTAGTTATTGGTGATACTCTAATCCCACATTCTTACGAAGACTCTGATAGAAGCGCAGCAATTAATAAATACTTGCAATACTTATCAACTGATCCAGCCGTATTTTTATGGAGCACCTATGATGAACCGTCCGATACAGTTGGCTATAGTGTTTTCAGTGATAATTCAAGATTTACATTTGAAGCTATAAAAAACAGAATGATAAAAGCAAACACAGCAATTGAAAACTATTACACCAACCCAGCAACTAATTACATTCCAGTTATGCCAGTTTTTAGAGTTTACCCAGATGATTCCGACCCAATTAAATACATTTATGAAAGCATAGAGGAAGGTGCTTGTAAATATATTTCTCTTGACTGGTACCCTGTTTGGTCTCATGAAGATAAATCGGCGGAACTTATACCCAATCAAGTCTTACCGGCAATAGAAATTGCAAAGCATTTCTCCAATGCTGGTCCATTTATTTATGTTGCTCAAGGGCATGAGAACGAACCATCTGACTCTACACATTATCTAACACTACCATCTGAGAAAAATTTAAGATATATGACGTATTCCCCAATTATTCATGGAGCCAGAGGAATAATGTTTTATAAATACTACAACAATACTTTAAGATGTAGAGATAGAGTTCACGCTATGATTGCTGAAATTACGGGAACTAGATACAGCTCCTACAACAACAATAACATAAATTTAACAAGTGTAATTATAAACGGACAGACCCCCAATGATCCGGATTTTTTGCAGGTAGTTAATCGGGATACCGTTAAGGATAATAATGATATTATTAATTTTATGAATAATACCAATAACTATCCCCAGATACCTGTTATAACACTATTTGATATTAATTATTTAGTGAAAGAAAGAAATGGTTATTACTATCTGTTTATTTCAAATGACTCTAAATATAGTAAAACAGCAAAACTATTTTCAAAAGAAATTTCATACGGAAATTTTAAGGAAATTACCAAAAGTGGACTTGGTAGTGAAAAAAAAATCAACCATGGTAAATTTTCAATAACTTTGGAAAGTTGTGAAGCAAAAGTATTTAAAATTGAAAAACTTGATATAACAAATGCCTACGATATAGCATGTTTAACTGCTGAAGATGACTCCCCAAATTATAACAATGTCCATATTATGAGGCCATGTAGCACATCAACTCCTTCGCTAAAGGACAAAAACAACTCAACTGTCTCAAATCCGTATAATTCAAGTTCAATATGGACAAATTGGAATGATCTCGCTGATGATAATTTAGGTTTTAATGATGAGGTAGATTTTGCATCAAGTGGTGATTTTAATAATGATGGACTTGATGATATAGCTCTATTTGCTAACAATAGATTATATCTACTTAACAATGATGATGATTATTTTAATATTGACAATTCTAACGAAATTGAAATCACAGAAGACATTCTAGTAAGTAATTCATATATTTCATTTTGCGCTGAAATTGACATGATATCTGGAGATTTCGATGCAGATGGAATAGATGAAGTATGTATTATCGAAAATGCCACATTAGGGTTTGATATAAAATTAATAAATATTGATGAATATTCTTGCAGTAAAATAGCTAGCAGAACTTCAGAGCGAGGTTTATTTTGTAATTTATATTTTTCAGCTAGTGGAGATTTTGATGCTAACGGACAAGATGATATTATTTTATTTTATAAAAAAGGATCTACTAATTATGTGAAAGTATTTTCATTAAATGAAAATGACATCTTCGAAGAAATTAGCACATTTAACAAAACAACAACAATAAATTACGATGCCATTGAATATTTAGAAGCCGGTGATATGAATAACGATGGTTACTCTGATTTTGTTTTATTGTACGATCAAGGAAATTCAGATGACTGGCAAAGAGTTCTAGTCTTTGAATCCGATGGTGATAATTTCCCTCTACTAAATTCTCCAAATATTTTAGTTGATGCGAATTGGCATGTTGTATCTAGTACAACTTTTAATTTTGATGATGTTACTTCAATGGTTGTAGCAGATTTAACTGGAGATGCCAATGATGATATCCTAGTAACCTATAACTACAATGGTAATAATCAAAAATTCATTGTATACGAAAACGATAGCACTGGAACTTGTTTTAGATATGGCTCAACATTTGATCCAAATACTAAATGTTGGGGTAATTATTATAGCAGTACTTATGATTTATCTAATCAGTATTTCGTTCTCCCAGGTCGCTTTATGTATAAACCAACTCAGGGATTATATAAAGATATATCCAACGATGAAGAAATTGATGTATCCTATAAATTTAATTTAAAACAGAATTACCCTAATCCATTCAACCCAAGCACAACATTCGAATATGAGATACCAAACAGCTCTCATGTCATGTTGAATGTGTATGACATGAACGGGCGCTTAGTAGAAAAACTAGTTAATAAACATCAACAGGCTGGACAATATCAGGTAAAATGGGATGCTTCACACTTAAGCTCTGGCATGTACATTTATAGAATTATCTCCGGTGACAATACCGATGTAAAAAAATGTATGCTCATTAAATAATAACCCTGACAAATCGTAATAAACCGGCAAATCATGCCGGTTTATTATTTTATTGCTTATATTTAGAAACCACCTCTAGCTAACATTAGAATTAATTACAATTTTAATAAGTACAAACAACTTAGTAAGAAACAATTGAAAAGCAGATTGTTATGGAATAATGCCGGTACGGTTGAATCCGCGATCCTAAGCTCCGGGGGCGCTGTCGCTGTTTGTAATACTGTGTAGAGGCCGGAATACTTGCGATATGCTAATACTTAGCGGCCCTACTCAAGATATGTTAGAGGTACTGGTGTGGACAGCTCTTGTTTGTAATTCTGCTACAGGATTCGGATTAGCTCTTCTGTGTTATACAGCGATCAGATTTTTCATTGATACAATCGGAGATTTAAATCTAAATAAACGCATGATAAGGATTGAACTCAGACAATTCCAACCTGTATCGCACAAGGATTCCCTGGACATCGGAATAAGCATACCGTTAAGCTGAAACTAGCATTAAAATGAATTTACCAGACCGGGAATTATAAAGTTTTTATTTCACATAGAGACAATATGAAAAAGAGCATCGCAATCCTAAACATTGAGGAGGAATAAACACATTATACAAATAATGATCATGTACACGCCATCGTTTCCGATAAGCTGAATATCTATTTCGGTACCTCCGGCAGTTTGGTTATTATGGATAAAACAACGGAAGCGATCAAGATAGGGCATAAAAGCCTCTAAATCTATCCCTCAACTATTTTGAGTAGCCAAAAATAGGATATCAAAGCAGGCTTCCCCTTAATCTTTGTTTTCAATCATATTATTTGTTGAAGTCTACATTTTTTGTTAAGAATTATTTATATAATTATCTTGTTCTTAATTATTTCTTGAGTAAAAATTAATTATTGCAAATGACTTTATTGTATAGTACTTTTATATAATGATTATATACTAATAAAGGGGTATTATGAAGAAAGTATCAGTATTTTTTGTATTGCTTTTATTGACCTTGTCTCTATGTTTTGCCGCAGCAAATTCAAAAGTTCTTGATGTCCGCGGCGCCTCCGTATATTACAAAGTGGATAATAATGCAAATGGTGATTTGAATCTAGGTACTGACTATACAATTGAAGCTTGGATCTATGTAGAGCCCGGTGAAAGAACAAGCAATGAAAGAATTTTATACTCTAATGATTGGCAAATTTATATACCCTCGGGTTCTGGGGGTACGGGTACCGTCATTGTTAGAACAAGCGGAGCTTTTATGCCCGCCGGTCAAATAGATATGACGGTTAACGAAGATGAATGGACACATATTTGCATCATGGGAAATAGTGCCGGGTGGACAAATAACTATGTAAATGGTGCATCAGTTGGCAATGGTGGAACTTCGTCCATTGTATCTTCGGACTATTTATCAATAGGCTCAATCGTTTGGTCCGGCACATATAATTTCAATGGTGCAATCGATGAAATTCGTCTTTCAAATGTAAATCGATACGGTAGATGGAGTTTTTCTATTGACAAGAATGATCCTCCGCACACGAATGATGCGAATACAATGCTATTATATGATTTTGATGATAGCGCTGTCCCTCCTGCAAATAAATCCAGCAAAGTTTATACCACTACGAACTATGGTGTAAGTGCTGCTAATTACAAAGATTGGAATGATGCATCTTTTAGCGGGGAATTACCATTACCCATAGAGCTGGCTCAGTTCACTGCCAAATCAATTGACGGCTTAGTCCATTTAAATTGGGAAACAGCATCAGAAAAGAATAACGCTCAATTTATAGTTTATCGAAATGGTATTGCATTGGTAAGTATTGAAGGTGCCGGAACCAGTACTGAAACAAATTTATATTCATATATTGACGATACTGTTGTTCCGGGAGTTACATACACTTATGTACTGGCTGATATCAATTATGCCAACCAAGAAACCCGCCATGAATCTAAAGCCGTACAGGTTTTGGTGGATGCGCCTGCAATAGAAGCAAACTATGTATTGGGAGACGCCTACCCTAACCCGTTTAATCCTATAACTATCGTACCTTTGGAATTAAAAGAATCAGCTCAGGTACATGTAAGTCTGTTTGATATGAATGGTAAAAGGGTTAAGGAAATATTAAATTCTAATCTTAATAAGGGTTCGTACGATCTTCATGTAAATTCCGATAACTTATCAAGTGGCATTTATTTAATAAAAGCTGTCATCAATCATTCTGTTGTAGTTCAGAAGATAACATTTAAAAAATAGAAAAAATGCACATAGACTATGAAAATGATCAGCGGGAGATCCCCCAAGGGATGCTTACGAAACTATTGAAAATGAGCTATAGTATTCCCGGGCTACTCACCGAAGAAGGTGAAATGAAGATTTCTAAACAAAATCCATCAAGAAGCTGAGTCCTGAAAAAGCTCTTTCACCGCCCACCGGGGAAGATCGGCGAGCAGCTAAGAATAGAGGAATAATATGATCTGTTTCTTAAAACCAATTGCTATATACATTTTTGATAATTTATATTGGATAATTCCTACTGCAGCAACTCTTGTAATGATTTATTATGTAAAAAAAACATCAAGAGAGCAAATAGAAAGTTCAAGAAAGGCATTATTAGAGCAGATAAATATTGAAAAAATAGAAAATCATAGACCCTGTATTACAGTTATAAAATTTGGAGGCACTATTGAAAGCCCTGATTTTGTAATGAATCACAAAACGATTCCAGAACACGGAAAAGGTGTAAGTAAATTAATTGTATTAAAGAATATTGGTTATGGAATTGCTAATAATATTAGGTTCTATTCACTTATAGATGATGTTGAAATAAAATCAAATGATGGTGGTATTTTTATTTCAACAGGTGTAGAAGATACATATAAACTAAAAATCAGCATAAGAGATAATGTAAAAGAAAAGGATATTCCATTTAAAATAATTTATAATGATCTTTACGGTAATAAATACTCTTCTGAAGTAATTTTAAAAACATCCAGTGGTACACATTCATGTAAGTACAAAATAGAAAATGAAAACCCGCCCACCTGATCGATTAACAGCCAGAGGTTTCTCTATTGTAAAGGCTTGCCAGAGTGATAGTAATTTAATGAATTTTTGATATGAATGCAGCAGCTAGTTTGAAAGTGTGATGTACATCACATAAAGGATATCTTATGAAAAGGCTTACAAAGAAAAAATCTATTTTTATTGCCATTATGTATACTGCAATTGCTTTTGGGGTAATTGGATATTTTAATCTATTCCCTCCGGAAGTTTGGGAAAATGCAAGAAATTCTATGGGTGGAATGACTCTCGCCGGATATTATCCGAATTACACACCATATTATTGGAGTATTTTACTTTTTGGTATAGGAGCCATTATACTTTTTGGGATATTATTCTATTATACCGAATGGAAGAAGAAGCCACCTACCAAAGATGAATAAAAATTGTAGTTAGTGTGAAAGTGTGATGGAGGTCACAGATATGAATGCAATAACGTTTTGGATAAAAAAAAGAAATATCTTAAAAAAACAAAGAAAAAATTATTATATAATGAGCAAAAATATAGATAAATCAAAAATAGAAATAGAACCCAAGGATAAGGTAAAATTTCTTTCCATTGTGAGAGAAAATAACATATACAATATGGAATTAAAAATGTTATTCTCTCGCAGGTATAGTTATTTGTGTGGTAAACTCCAACTTCCAGAATACTATGAAGACGAAGGAATATGGGGACCATCAAACATGCCAAACGAAAAGGTATTAACAGATAAAGGATTAACAAAACTTAAATCTGCAATACGGAGTGAACGCCGAGAGAGAGCAAAATGGATATTTTCTTTTGGTTCACTTATTGTAGGTTTCATAGCGGCCTTAACCGGTTTAATTGCTGTAATTGGAAGTCTAGAATAAAACCGTAAAGTTAAACTATTTGTAATATTATTATTATTTTATAATATTACAAAGTAATCGCAATAAATAGAGAATAACATGTCAAAATTCAACTTCGCACGGTTCCACCTACATACTTCAAAAGATTTAAGTGATAAAAATGCTTTCATTTTAAAAGGATTAAGTATAGAAGGGAAAAAGGAAGATAGAGGTCACCTTTACTCTTTTAGCAATATTAAACAACAGAATGAAAACGGTGTCACATTTATTTTCGGTCAATTATTAAAGTATGACCCCCATTCTGACGAAGAAACATACGATGAATCTAAAAGTGTGATTATAAACACTCAAATAAAAAACAGGGTTCTTGGAAAAGCTTCTTTTATTATCAATTCGGATAGTAGTATTATTGCATTTTCACCTGCACCAAATATAATTACACAAGAAAGATTTATTAAAACCTTCAGGGATCTATTTAAAGAAAATCATGAAAACATGTTTACCGATATTTCATTATCATTGATTAAGGAGCAGTATACCTTCATAGAAAAAGTAAGAACACTAAAAACAATAAAGAGAATTAAAATAACGCTCTATCCATCTAATCCAAATAATAGAGATCGTTGGAAAGACATTGACGAAAGATTGCAAAAAAATGATATTACAAAATATACCGAAACACTTGAGAACAATAAAGATGAATCCGGAATAATCATTGATGATGAAACAGAAAATAAATTTCTTATGTCAGAAGATGGATATGGTGATTGCATGGCTGTAGGCAGTGATGAAAATGATGGAGAGAAAAAAATAACCACAAAAGAAAAAAATCGAACAATCACCTTTGATGTTGACAATGCCGAATCTTTATCCTTGTTAATAGAAATATTTCGAAGTAAAATTAAACAAATAACTGAAAGAATGAAATGAGATTAAAGGATATCATAATAAGTTGGGACACTGGAATATCGTTGGTTCTATCTACTATTTTATTCTTTTTATTACCCAAAGATTTAAACATTAATTTTAGTATTTCATTTTTTAATATTGGAATAACAGTTCTATCAATCGTGTTTCCTTTGTTTTTTGCAGCATTAGCAATGATAATATCATCATCAGATAATGACTTTATTCTCTTTTTAGAAGAAGAGAATGATTTTACAGATCTAATTCAAACTTTTAAATTCACCCTATATTCTTTAATGATTAGTTTAATTTATGCCATTTCATTGTCAGTCATTTCAAATTATGGACTCCTCCAAATTGAATGTAAAAAAAACGAAATTATATATCAGAACAAATGGTTTTTTGTTATTTTTGTTTTTCTTTTTACTTATAGTTTCTTCGCAACAATTCTAAGTATTAAAGATATTATTATGTATTCTCAAATGAGAAATAAATTTCTTTCAAAGAATAATAGTAAAAAAGATTCCCAATCATAATTTTATCATCAAATTCTCAAGAAATTGAAGGACAGATTTTTTATCTTCTTTCATGTCGTCATTAAAACCATATCCAAGATCCAAGAAACAACCTGCCTGGCTATTCCAGTATACCGATCTTATAACCGGCAAATGGACTCAACGGGTTCTCCATTGCAGCAGAGAACAAGCTAATGGATATAAAAAATCCTTTGATGCTGACTACAACTATTTGAAGATGCATCCGGATGAAATTGAGATGAACCCGACAGACTACACCATCAAATATGCAACAGTAAGGTTTATCAAAACAAAAGCCGTTGATAAAGCTCATACTACATTCAAACGCTATCATAATGTACTTGATCATCTTATTTAAACACTTCCTAAAAACTGTCATTATTTTGTCATTATTTTTTAGCGGGAAATGTCGCTTTTTGTCGTGGTATAAGCAAAGAGACCCACTCTAACAGGGTCTCTTCGAATGACTTATAGTCTTGTTTCCGCCTGTGTTTAACAGGTCTTTGGAGTGTAGCCCCTCAAGGACTTGAACCTTGGACAAACGGATTATGAGTCCGCTGCTCTAACCAACTGAGCTAAGGGGCCAAATACCACAAATCACTCCATTAGCTTCGTCAAGATAACTTCATGATTTGCATGGTATTCTGTGGGTAGTACAAGATTCGAACTTGTGACCTCCTGCGTGTCGAGCAGGCGCTCTAACCAGCTGAGCTAACCACCCATTGTAAAAAAGCCATGAAATGTAAATGAATTATCAGGGATTATCAATAGATTTTTTTATTAATATCAAGATTGTAAATGTGCTAATGACTTAAAAGCTCTCCACATGATCAAAAACATCTATATCACCAAAGTAAAACCTCTTTTACCGGGAAAACCACCTCCAAATTATGCTCCTGCAATCCTCTCCAAAGATCCAAATATCTAAAGTTATCGTAGGCTTTACCAGTAAGATATAAAAAGGTAAAACGCCCTTTATAATGCTCCCCCCTATCAATTCGATTATTCAGTAAAGCGGAATAAATATAATTGACAAGATCACCCGGTCTGCGTCCGTATTTATCAGTGATATTCCATGCGTCATAGTCTTTTTCATTAAGCACTGTTGCTATCACGGATAAATAGTCAGCATGAATCAATATATCGTTTACAAGCATCATATTTGCTGGCGTTTTATAAAATGCTGCGTTAGCCGACAGAATATATGGAATGGTGATCTGTTCATAATAATCCCAACATGACTTTAACAGTAAATCATCGTCTAAATAATCGGATATAATGACCATTTGAGCAAGCCACGCCATCCCATAAATATTCTTTTTAGCTCTCATACTAACACCAAATTTATCATAGATCAGAAATTTACTGTACTCTTTCAGCCAATATGTCAGTTCTTCCTTTTCGGCATTATTGAAAAATTTGCTCAGGACTTTAGCCGACCTGACAATCTCAATCAGGGGAGCCGCTTCATAAATTCCGGTAAATCTTCCCGTATTCCTATTAGGTATTGTTTGTGCATGGCGCATATGTGGAGACATACGCGTTTCTTTATCAATAAACCATGCTTTTATATGATCTACCGCTTTATTAGCGTAAAGCTTATTGTCTGTTATCAAATATAAGCTTGTCAAGCTTGAAATAATATCGCCAGTCTTGATCAATATGTTTTTATGATCAAGAAAAGCTTGAGGATTCTTTTTGTTTTCACTGATTCGATATGGATCATTCGGCTTACCGGGAACAGGCCACCAGCTTTGCCCCTCAGAATAATAATCGTTTACTTTTCCGGGAGACCTATCGCTAATAAATTCTTCCAAAACGATAACATCTTCTTCTAAGTAACTTTCTGCCTTTGACATTAAACGCCTATCTTCGATTTTAACAATATCGATCTCTTTGTTAATAGTAAATGAAATGGGAATAGCTACGCGAACCGGCGATTTTACTCCATTAAGATAATAAGGATAAAAACGTTGTTGTTTCAATGCGGCTATAGCGGCGTCATTCAAGTAATCATTACCCTGTAAAACCTCGCAATCTATAACATTGCCAGCGGTGTCGACATACGCCATTAACAAAATTTGGCCTTCAATACCTTTTCGAAGGGCAAAATCAGGATAAATGATGGCATCAAGCAGAGCTTCTTTACCACCGATCATCTGTAGTTTGTAGTCATTCTCAGATATTTGAGGAGCGGTTGTAGCGCAGGATAAGAGGAACAATAAGGATATAAACATACAAAGGATGAGTTTTTTCATTTTTCTCTCCTTTTTCTTGTTTGTTTAATTTTAGGGGAAATAATCACATATTTCAAGAATAAATTTCCATATTAGTATTTAAAGACGTCAAATTTTGCCTCTATACAATTCCTTTTTTCTTTTCACTGTTTACTTTTTCCTTTATCTTAGACACATGAATAATGACAATAAACAAATTCGCGTCCGATTTGCTCCCTCACCTACCGGACATTTGCACATCGGAGGGGTTAGAACAGCGCTTTTCAATTATTTATATGCTCGACAAAGAAACGGCGTATTCTGTCTTCGCATCGAAGATACCGATAAAGAAAGATCAACGGAAGAAAACATGAATGAGATCCTAAGCGCTCTTGAATGGCTGGGATTGTCTGCCGATGAAACACCTGTGATCCAATCTCAGCATGCTGAAGCTCATTTGGACGCCGCTCAAGACCTTCTTGCAAGAAATAAAGCCTACCGTTGTTTTTGTTCAAAAGAAGAACTTGACGCCGATAAAGCAAAATGTGAAGCCGAAAAACAAGCATATCGATACAGTGGTCGTTGCAAACACCTGAGTCCGGAAGAAATTCAATCAAAATTGGATGCCGGTCTCCCCTATACGGTAAGGTTTCGGGTACCCGAAGGCGTAACACGCTTTAAAGATATGGTGTATAAAGATATTGCTGTAAATAACGAAGAAATTGACGACTTCATTATTATCCGATCAGATGGTAGCCCTATCTATCAACTCTCAGTTGTTGTGGATGATGCAAACATGAATATCACGCATGTTATTCGCGGTGAAGATCACCTATCAAACACACCAAAGCAAATCTTGCTGTATTTAGCCTTAGATAAGAAAGTACCAAAATTCGGACATTTACCTCTAATTCTTGCAAGTGACGGAAAACGCTTATCAAAACGGCATGGAGCCACCTCTGTTGACGAATTTAAAGAGATGGGATTCCTGCCTGAGGGCTTACTTAACGGCCTTGCACTACTTGGTTGGGGTGACGTCACGAAACCCATATTTAAGCTTACAGAGCTTGAAAAGCGCTTTGATATAAGCAAAGTAAACAAAAAAGGCGCTATTTTTGATCTTGATAAACTAGGTTGGATAAATGGTAAGCATCTTTCACGTTGTGATGCGAAAGATATATGGCCTTTTGTTAAAGAGCTTTGGTTAAAAGAAAAGTGGATCGACGGGAGTTTCCCTGAGTCTACAGGTATTGAATATACCAAGCTTTTAAAAGCAAGAATGCGTTTATTGCAAGAATTTGTGGCATACGGTGAATATCTGTTCAAAGATCCGGTCACATATGATAAAGCAGCAGTAGAAAAACATTTAATAAGTAAGGACAGTAAATTACATATTAAAGCTTTAATAGCCGATTTTGAAAATTGCAATATGTTTAGTCTGGAGAATAGTGAAAATACTCTTCGAAATACTGCTGAAAAATTAGACATTAAAGCAGCTGATTTAATCCATCCCTTGCGTATTGCCGTAACCGGTTTTGGTGTAAGTCCCGGTATTTTCGAGATTTGTGTTATTCTTGGTAAAGATGTGGTAATCAGACGTTTAAACAATTTAATAACATTTTTATAATATTTTTTAGCAATTAGAAAAATGTGACCTAGGTCACACATTAAATTTCGCCCTCGACAAGCCCCTTTATTTATTGTATTTTTAATCAAAATTGAGGGGCGACGAAATGAAAGGGACGATCATTTTCTTCATGTGCGTTTGCGCACTTTTTGCTCATGCTTTACCTATAGCTTGGATCAACGAGATCCACTATGAGAACATTGGCACCGATAAAAACGAATTCGTAGAGGTTGTGGTATTAAATCCTGAGGATTACTACCTGGATGACCTCGCTTTATACCTTGTAAACGGATACAATGGTGTATGTTATTCGCTTGATACTGTTCAAGAATTTGAATTGGGAGAACGCGTAGGCAATTATCAATTTTATATTTGGTATAAACGGGGATTGCAAAATGATACGGAAGGCATGCATCTTGTTTTTCGAGATACAACTTTAGATATCATAGCCTACGAAGGATCGTTTACGGGCTGTAGTGAACCTTCGACCGGATTAGTTTTTCCCGATATCTGTGTTTGTGAAAATAACGCCTCCCCCGATACGTGCTCGGTTTACAGATGTGCTGGGCGCGATTCGGAATGGATGTTTGGTGTTGCTACACCCGGTTCTTGTAATGTGGGACAAAATTTTAATGAACGCAGTTCTAAATTAATTCTAAATGAATTTAAAATTAAATTGATCGATACTGATCCATTGATCATTTGGTCTTGTAGTCAGGAAGATGATATTTGCAAATATAAATTGTATAAAAACAGACATTTGATCTATGAAGTTGAAAAATCTTTCAATAATGACCAAAATACTTATCATTACCATGATCATGCAAAATTTAAAATAAACAACAGCGAATACATTCTTTCACAACTTCATCTTAACGGTAATGAGACCTTTCTTGACACACTCATTTGCTCATTACCCACTCACAGGGATATTGGGTTGGGAATTCCCTTTCCCAACCCTTTTAATCCCATTATTTCTTTACCTTATACGCTTGAAAACACCGGAGATATTGATATTTCAGTCAATGATCTCTTCGGAAAACAAGTGTATCATATACATAAGCATATTCATGCTAAAGGTGCATATTTACATCAAATTGATATGAGCGATTTTGCAAGTGGAGAGTATATTCTACAATTTAAAAAAGATCAGAAGGTCATTAGCCATAAAATATCACTTATAAAGTAGCTCTTAGCTCATAAAAAAGTCGATAAAATTAAACGCGGTTAAATGAAAGACAACAGTATTTTGATTTTCTCCGCTTCTGGAATACACAACTCATTTTATCTCACTATATATCATTTGATTATTCCTTAATCGATTTATCATTATACTTCCACTTTTTCATTGGAACACTTATATTTAAAGATGAGAAAAAAACGCTTTTATATCGAAACATATGGATGCCAAATGAATGAGTATGATTCTGAGTTACTCTCTGGTATCCTGCAAGATCACGAATACGAACTATGCGCTTCTGCCGAAGAAGCCGATGTAATTCTATTGAATACGTGTTCGGTACGGGATCACGCTGAACAAAAGATCCATTCAAGATTAGGTGAGTTAAAACATATTAAAGACCGCAAACCCGAATTAAAGCTTGGTGTTGTAGGATGTATGGCTCAAAATCTTAAGAAAGATCTGATCAAAAATAAACCCTACGTTAATGTTATCCTTGGTCCCGATTCATATCGAAATATTTTCGATATTCTTGGAGCTGAGGAAAAACATACGATAGACACAAAACTTTCAAAATATGAAGTGTATGACGGCTTATTTCCAGCCCGCCGTGAGGGTATCAATGCCTGGATTTCCATTATGCGCGGTTGTAATAAATTTTGCACCTATTGTATTGTCCCTTATACACGTGGTCGTGAAAGAAGCCGTAGTATAGAAAGTATTGTGGAAGAAGCAAAGCGATGCGTTAGCGATGGTTTTGTAGAAATCACATTATTAGGGCAAAACGTTAATTCTTTTGACCATAACAATCGCAAATTTCCCAAATTATTAGAGGCTATGGCAAAAATTGATGGTTTAAAACGCTTGCGCTATACCTCACCTCATCCTCAGGATGTTGATGAGGATCTTCTTCGTGTACATGCAGATTACAAACCTTTAATAGCCAATCATATTCATCTACCTCTGCAAGCCGGCTCAGATTCGGTTTTAAAAGCAATGAATAGAACGTATTCCCAAGAACACTATTTAAAGCTGGTCGATATGATCAGAAAATTCGTTCCCGATATGGGAATTACCACTGATATTATTGTCGGTTTCCCGGGAGAAACCGAAGCCGATTACAGAGAAACACTTAAAGTAATGGAATATGTTAAATACGATTCGGCTTATACCTTTAAGTATTCACCCAGACCCTATACAAAAGCGTATAAAATGGAAGATGATGTAAGTGAAGCGGAAAAATCTGCTCGTTTAACAGAACTGATCAATTTACAAAAAGCACATACTTTAGAACGATATAAAGCAATGATTGGTAAAGAGGTCGATGTTTTGGTAGAGACACGAAGTAAAAAGCGAGCTGATGAGATGCGTGGTAGAACAGCGTGCAACAAAATAGTTATCTTTCCAAAAGAAGATCATAAACCCAAAGATCTTATAAAGCTTAAGATCAATGATGCCCAAGGTGTGACACTTTTTTCAAAGTAAAATTTTATGGTAGTCAGAATCTATAGAAAAAAATACGACTTGGCTTTTCGCCACATGGCAACTCAGGAATTTCAGCATCAAAGTCAGTTTTCACTGACAGAAGATGATATTGTCAGTGATGGTGTTTTTAATCATAAAAAATCACTTTTTCTCGGTGTTTATTCCACATCAGTGATTGAAGGTATGATCGTTAAATATAAGGTGCGGGAATATTTTGCTAAAAAAGGGATACATAATCTCTCCTGGCATATTAATATGAACGACCCCTATGTTCACAGATTTGTGTTAATGACAGAAAATGAGAGCGGAAAGCATAAACTGATTGAGTTGGTTTTGCAAAGAAAAAACTTAAAGTTGCCTTTAGAAAAAGGCAATTATATGAATTTGGAGTTTCTTCATGTAGAGTGGTTAATGATGCAAAATCCCTATAAAGCCTTTGCCACAAACAGGCCTCCCCTTCCTGGGCAAAAAGCACCCGGATTAGGCGTTGGTTTACATATGCTGCAAATTCTATTCCATCTTGCTAAAAAAGCAAATACCCATGGACTGATTAATTCACCAAATTACTTGCACACGGCAATCTTCTTTTCCCGCGCCTTTCATTTTCTCGATCCTAAGGTTGAAGCTTTTATGCAAGTCATTAAATATCAAAAACTTCCACACTATAATCCCTACACTCTCTCCTGGGCAGATGAATATGGCGCCTTGCAACATAAACGAAGTTCTCGCTCGGTAACTTGGCGTCCTTCGACCATGGTAGCCCCCATTACACCCGAAGCCAAGCGTTATTTTTATTCCAGATACTATCGTTTACAAGTCAGAAAAACCCGTCAAAAACTCAAACTGCACGTCAATATGAAAAAATTAACAAAGAAATTGAGAGAAAACGGACAAATCTAATCATTAATTGCAAAGACGATATAATGGTTTTATTGCATGAGACAGTTATGTTTATCTTCCATAAAGTAAAACGAATTAATTAATAAACGACATTTCGATAATTATCCTATATCATTTGATTATCAGCAAATTATTTTTGTTTTTTATTGAATTTTATTTGATTTCTGATGTTATTTTGGATATATTTCTTGCCATTAAAAATGAGGAGAAATAAAATGGACAAAAAGAAAATCATCCTGGCTTACAGTGGCGGTTTAGATACCACCTGTGCCATCCCATGGTTGAAAGAGAACGGATACGATGAGGTGATCTGTTTTTCAGCTAATTTGGGCAGCGAATTCTCACCGGAGGACCTTAAAGAAAGGGGCATTCAGACGGGGGCTTCTCAAGTCATCGTCAAAGATCTCCGAGAGGAATTAGCGCGAGATTTTCTTATTCCGGGTTTAAAAGCTAACTTAATTTATGAAGGTAAATATTTATTGGCAACAGCCTATGGTCGTCCTCTTATCGCCAAATATCTTGTGGATTGTGCTCACGAAATGGGCGTTGATACTGTAGGGCACGGTTGCTCTGCAAAAGGAAACGATCAGGTAAGGCTTGATGTAACCGTCAAAATGCTTGATTCAAATCTTAAAATTGTTGCTCCATTACGTTATTGGGAGTTATCTTCCCGTGAATCTGAAATTGAATATGCGGAAAAAAAAAATCTTCCTATTAAGCTGACAAAAGAAAAAATTTACAGTATAGATCAAAACATTTGGGGTATTGCCGTTGAATGTGGCGCATTGGAAGATCTAAGAAATTCAACTCCCGAAGATTCATATGTTATGTGTAATCGTCTAGAAGACACACCCGATGAAGCTGAATATGTCACCATCGAGTTCGAAAAAGGTGTTCCTATCGCCATGAATGGTAAAAATATGGAATTCCTTGATATGATCGAAGAATTAAATGAAATTGCCGGTAAGCATGGTATTGGTCGTACCGATCTTGTAGAAGATCGTATCGTTGGTATTAAATCACGCGAAATCTACGAAGCACCGGCAGGTTGGACCTTAATCCAAGCTCACAAAGAACTTGAAGCTGTTGTTCTTGATAGAGAAACACTTGCATTTAAAGAACAAATTGCTCTTAAATATGCTCAAATGTTATATCAGGGCTTGTGGTATACTCGCCTTCGCGAAAGTTTGGCTGCATTTGTCGATAAAACACAAGAACATGTCACCGGTAAAGTTACCATGAAGATGTATAAAGGCAATTTGGTTGTCACTTCGCGCGAAACCCCCTACTCTATGTATAGAATGAGTATGGCTACCTACGGTGATGAAGACGAATATGTACGCGAAAATGCTGAAGCATTTATTGATCTATTCGCAATGCCCTTCCTTGAAAAATAATTAGGGTTTTGAATAACATAAAATAAGAAAAGGGCAAAGTAATTTTTGCCTTTTTCTTTTTAGAATGGTACTTTTACCATCATACAAAGGAGCTATCATGGCCAAGAAACTCTGGGGCGGTCGTTTTACAAAACCAATAGACCCTAAATTCGAAACATTTTCACAATCCATACAATATGATGCCGTCTTGGCAGAATATGATGTTTTACATTCAATTCTACATGTTAAAGCCTTAAATAAAGCTGACTTGCTTACAAACGATGAAACCGAATCCTTATTAACTGCTCTATACGAATTAATTAAGGAAGTCAAAAATGGAGACTTTTCACCCAATGCAGATGAAGAAGATATACATTCTGCCGTTCAGAACATTCTTGAAGAACGTATTGGTAAATTAGCATTAAAATTACACACTCTAAGATCAAGAAATGATCAAATAGCATTCGATGTAAAAGCCTATTCATTTTCTTCAGCTTTAAATCTTTGGGATTCTTTAAGTAAGTTAGTTAAAGCTTATTTGCAACTTGCCGAAAAAACGAAAAACGAACCATTTATTGGATATACACATACTCAAAGAGCTCAAATCATTCTTTTTTCGGATTATTGTCGCGCATACGCTTCAATGTTTGATCGGGATCGTGAACGACTGGAAGATTACCTAAAGCATACTAAAGTAAGAATAGGCGCAGGAGCTCTTGCGGGATCTTCAATTCCACATGAAGCCTATACAGAGGCCATTAAAGATGAAGATCCGAAGGATAGTCTTCGTATGCGCGTAGTAGAGAATTCACTTGAACATGTCGCAGACCGTGATTTTGCTATTGAATTATTATCCCATGCATCACTTATTCAAATGCATTTATCTCGTTTTGCAGAAGATATGGTATTATATACGACCGCAGAATTCGATTATATTGATCTTCCTGAAGAATTTTGTACAGGTTCATCTCTAATGCCGCATAAAAAGAACGCAGATCTAATGGAGCTTGTTAGAGGTCATAGCGGCAGTGTTATAGGCAACCTCATGGCTTTGCACGTTACCATGAAAGGCTTGCCCCTAACGTACAATCGTGATATGCAGTTGGATAAAGAACCATTATTTAGATCTGTTAATATTTTAATGGACGAACTGGATATGCTGGCAAGAATGGTACCTGGAATAGAGTTAAAAGGGAAAAAGATCGCTAAGGCTCTGGAAGATGAACACCTATATGGTGTTGAAATCGCGGAATATCTTGTAGGACAAGGTGTTGCATTTAAAAAAGCTCATGATATCGTTGGGAAACTTGTGCGATATTCCGAAGATAATCTTGTGATGATCAAAAGTATTGATGATACAGTACTTAAGGGTTTTCATCCTTCACTGAGCCAAAAGGAATTAGCTGCAATTATGACACCCGATTATGCCGTTAAACAAAAGCGATCGATAAAAAGATAGCAATAGCAAAGAACCGCAGCAGCGCTACGGTTAAAATATATCAAATCACAAGGCCACTGCATTGTAGTGGCTTTTTATTTAGCTATCGATTCCCTAGAAACTCCAGTAATTCTCGATTTATTCCATCTTCAACCTTTGCATTGTATTCATCAACTGACAATTCGGCATTCTGAATATTTCCTCTATGGTAACGTTGCCAAGGCCACATTAAAACAAGTAATGCCGAGTAATAATCTTTTTGAATTAAATCATAAACAAACCATCCACCCCAGAAAGCTGCAATACCTACAGCTCCTATAGCTCCTTTGGCATTTTTTGCGTAGATTTGTCCAGAACCCGGTATAAATGTAGACATCCATTTAGCCTTATCGCGATTTTTACGTTTCTTAGCGTCTGCTAAAATACTATCGAGTGTCTTTTCTATTCCAGGCGTCAACTCCCCGTTTAATGTTAAACTTTCAATTAAATATTTTCTAGAATCGGTATATTTTCCTTTTAAAGCATTTAGTATTCCCAATAAATAAGCTGCTCGCATTCTTTGTGCTATATCTTCATTATAGAAATAAATTGAAATCAGTCCCGATTCTGCTTTATCAAAATCACTTTCAATCATATATATCCGGTATAGATTGAGCTTGATATCAGTTAAAACGGGTTCTTCAGCATTTACGATAGCATTTTCAAGAAAGACGCGCGCTTGTGCATATTTTCGTTGATTTAGATAGCTTTCGGCAAGCTTACTATCAATTTGAACAAGAGCGGGAATGTTAAGAGCTTGTTCGGCTTCCATTCTTGCTCTATATAATTCGATCAGCTCATCTTGCGCAGAAACTAAAACAAATGAAAAGCACAGAACTAGTAAAAATATTCGGAGTTTATATGTCATAATTTTTCAATGACCTTATATTTTTGGGTATCATTATATTCTTGAACTGCTTTAATAGAGCCATAGATATCCGAAAGATAAAACCAGGATGTTACAGCTGTCCATAACCACCCCTGAAAACTCTTTACACCGGTTTTATTGAAGTGATAATAGGCATTGTATGCGGGCGCTACAGTCATTGAGAAGGCTTGTAAGCCATCCCAGAACCTTCCTGCATACATTTTACCGCTTCCAGGTATAATAGCTGACATAGCGCCTCCAAGAAATGCCGAACGAGGTTTCAATTCTAGTCCCTCAAAAGATAAAGATACCAATTTATGACCTACTTCACTATCAAGTTCACGAGCAAAGGTTAGTGAGGTATCAAATTTTCCTTCGTAAAAGTAAGTTTTGGCTATAAGATCTTTACTCCATGTCTCTTCTGGATAAAACCTTGAGGCTGTATATCTTATTTGCTTATATGCACCAATATCTAAAAGAAGATTCATATAGTCTTTATAATGCTCTTTACTTACCTCTTTTTTGCTCAATAAATGTCGATAAGAGTCTGCGGCCAGACCGATTTTACCAACATCTTTATAGAGTCCGGCCAGTTTAGCTAGTATATTGGGGTTTTCCCCCTGACTCTCTAAGGATTTTTCAAATAAGTCAATGGCTAAATCCTTATCAAATTGCGAAATATAATCTGCTAAAGGGTCTGCAATGAGGATGGAAAGCATACTTAAAATGATCATGATGGCTTTTTTCATATACTTACTTTCAGTTTGTCATATAAACGCAATGTTTTACATTTAATATTTTTGATAGTTTTTTACTTCTTTTTACCATTTACGACGGTTTGTCGTTTATTACTTTTCTTTAATGTATCCGGATAATTCTCGTTTAATTTCGTTATAGGATCTTTGGAATAATATATATGGTTTCCAGAGTAGCAACGCATTAACCTATCCCCGCTATTCAGTACAGCTTCGGGAAATGATTGATGCTTTAAACAAAGAAAAGCATATTCCGAACAAGAGGGGTGAAACGTACACATATCCATATCTTGAGGAGAAATATAATCTTTGTAAACATGAACGCCTTCCATTAAAACATTTGCGATAAAAGAGCGTTTCTCCTCGCCTTTTTCAAGTTTTGTTGTAATTTTTCTATTAGAAAACTTCTTTTCATACTGCGCTGTCTCAAAAAAGTGATCAGAAATGAGCGCTGCGTCTGGCTCTGCCGATAAAAAGCCGGCCAAACATACAATTAATGACAGAATTTTATAATTTGTATTCATATATCACGCAATCTTTAGGAATAGTGAATTTCGCTTTTACTGAATCGGGAATATCCTTTAAAATATATAAATCCTGAAAATTATAATGACTTTTTCTCTCTTCCTCCATAATGATTAATTGCATGGGATAAGAGTAATTATTCAATTCTTGCCATTCCTTAAATTCTACAAGCTTCATTAGGTCATTATTACTATTATAAGACATCGTTTTTAAAAGATGGTCTTTTGAATGGAAGGCTTCAATACGAAGATATTCCTGCTTTTTTTCACCTTTTAGCTCCCAAATCTTAACAAGAGTATCGGATTTTAAGTAATGTTCTTTTAACTCGAAACCTAAACCCGAAATTCCCATATCTTCTGAACCAGCATATAAAAACAGCTGCAAGGGTGCGGAGGCTAACACACCATCACGATTGTTCATAATCATAGCCATATTCTCTTGAGGATAAAAATAGATATATTCCTCAGGATTCATACGTACATTTTGCACAATAGGATCACTAATCATTAAATACATGCCATATAAAGGATCGAAGAATACTTCTGCCATTTTGTTCGCTGTATTTTTTTGCGTTTCAATGTATTTTACATGAACACAGTTGTCTTTAGCAATTAGTATACTTGCTATGAATAAAAGTAATATGAGTGTTTTTTTATTTTTCATAAAAATAATATATAAAAAAGAATGTCCACTGAAAAGTGGACATTCAATTATTTTACATCAATATTACTAGCCCAGCGTTGAAGCGCCTGCACCTGCAATCATAGAGTTAATGACCATACCAATGGCAGCCCACAAAACCTGATGCCAACGTTTTGCTTTAATGTAGGCGTCTGCATAGCCACGAGCATAATTAGGGTCCTGACCAATGATCATTTCAGTAGGGACATCACCAGGTACAAAGTAAGCCACAGCTGTACCAACGCAACCACAACCTAAACCGGCAAAAGCCCATAGCCAAGATGCATCCTGACGTCCGTCTCGTCTACCATTAGCAAGACCAACATCATAAGATGATGCCGGGTTAAACTCAGCGCCAATAGCAAAAACAAGTGAAAGAACCAATAACACACTAACAACTTTTTTCAACATTTCTTTCTCCTTTTAAATTACTCGTCTATTGTTAAATTTATCAATGAAATGCGTCATTCCAAAACGTTTTTTCTAATAATATGTAAATATATAATGTTCCCTATAATATCAAGAAATACAAAAACAATTAATATTTACCCAAATTTCTAAGAGTGATTTTAACTCTATTTGAGGATATACTTGATTTTAAACTCTCGATCATCAACTTTTAAGCTATATTTCTATGGAATTTAGCGAGGGATTTTATTATACTTCACGCTGAATAGGAACTAAGGAATAATATGAACATTCGAGTCTGCATCAAACAGGTTCCGGGCACCGCGGAAGTCGAGATCGACGAAAAAACTGGTGTATTAAAACGAGATGGTATCGATTCTAAAATGAATCCATATGATTTGTATGCAATTGAAACGGCTGTATGTATAAAAGAAAATCATGATGCGGAAGTATCTGTGATCACCATGGGGCCGCCTCAAGCTGAAGCCGTTATCAAAGAAGCCTATATGATGGGTGCCGATAAAGGTTGCTTGCTAACCGATAGAAAGTTCGCGGGCGCTGATGTTTTGGCAACTGCTTACGCTCTCTCCCAGGGTATTGCCCAAATGGGTCCATATGATTTGATCATTTGCGGTAAAATGACAACCGATGGTGATACCGCTCAAGTTGGCCCTGAGATTGCAGAATATTTGCAAATACCTCATGTGGCAAATGTGAGAAAAATCCATGAAATACGTCAAGACGCGATCGTCGTTGAAATGAATATGGCAGAATCGGTTGAAATACAAGAGGTACAACTCCCCTGTCTTATTACAGTTGAAAAAGATATCTGTCAACCACGGTTACCATCCTTTAAGTTAAAATTAAAAACGTCAGATAGAAAGATCCCCCGAATTACATTTAACGATCTGGAAGACAAAAATGAGATGCATTATGGTCTTAACGGTTCACCGACTCAGGTTCTGAAGATCTTTCCTCCTCCTGCAAACACTACAAATGAAACTTGGGAAGGAAGTTCCGAGGAACTTAGCAAGAAGTTAGCCGATAAATTACATGAACTGAAATACATATAGGTTATAGTAGAATGGCAAAGATCGTTGTACATCAAAATAAAATAGAAGATCGCGAAGCGGTAGTCGCAATATGCCCTTTTAAAGCGCTGGAATTCGATTCAAAAGATGAACTATTTCTTAATGCAGCCTGCAAAATGTGTAAAATCTGTGTTAAGCGTTTTCCCGAAATATTTGAATATGTTGAAGATAAGCTCCCATCGGTCAACAAAGATGATTGGAAGGGGGTTACCGTATACATAGATCATATTGAAGGGGATATCCACCCCGTATCGTTTGAGTTGATTGGCAAAGCGCGTGAAATGGCTGATAAAGTTGGCCATCCGGTTCAATGTTTGATCATGGGTGATAATATCACTAAAATTGCTGAAGAAGTTTTACATTATGGCGTTGATGAGGTATTTGTTTATGATAAACCTCAGCTCCATGATTTTAGGATTGAACCGTATACAGCAGTTTTTGAAGATTTCATCAGTAAAAACAAGCCCAGCATCATTTTAGTGGGAGGAACAACGGTTGGACGTTCCTTAGCTCCACGTGTTGCTGCTCGTTTTAGAACCGGCCTAACAGCTGATTGTACCATTCTTGATGTGCAAGATAATACGGACCTTGATCAGATTCGTCCTGCGTATGGCGGTAATATCATGGCTCATATTTATACCCCTAATCATCGACCACAATTTGCGACGGTACGATACAAAATTTTTGATGCGCCAACACGTAATGACAATAAAACAGGAAAGCTTACTGAATGTAAGATTTTAGATGAAAAACTTGAATCAAAGATCAAAGTGATTGAGGTCAAGAAGAAGGAAAAAGTTAAAAGTATTGAAGACGCCGATGTTATTGTTGTTGCCGGACGTGCTTTCAAAAAAGAAGAAGATCTGAAAATAATCTACGAGCTTGCCGATGAACTGGGTGCTATGGTAGCCACCACTCGCCCGCTTATAGAAGCTGGTTGGATGGATGCTAGACTTCAGATTGGGCTAAGTGGTAGAACCGTTAAACCCAAACTGATCATCACCTGTGGTGTTTCCGGTGCTATCCAATTTGTTGCAGGCATGAACAATGCCGATATGATCATCTCAATTAATGAAGATCCAAATGCTCAGATTTTCGATGTCGCACATTATGCCATCGTTGGCGATATTTATGAAATTCTGCCTCAACTTATTAGGCAAATCAAAGAAATGAAAAAAGCTCAATAGGAGTTATTATGCAATACACACCTCTAAGTCCCAAAGATATTGAGAAATTAATAGATATTTGTGGTAAGGAAAACGTACTTACCGGAGATAGTATACATGAAGATTACAGTCGTGATGAGCTTGCTGGTATTCGTGAATACCCGGAAGTTGTTGTCCTGCCGACAACAACAATACAAGTATCTGAAGTGATGAAACTGGCAAATGAAGGTAATATTGCGGTAACACCCCGAGGTCAAGGAACCGGTTTGGTTGGCGCTTCAATTGCCATTCATAAAGGTATAATGCTCTCTACTGAGCGAATGAATAATATTCTTGAGCTAGATGAAGCAAATCTAACCCTCACTGTTGAACCGGGTGTCCTCTTGATGGAAATCTCTAAATATGTCGAAGAACATGATCTCTTTTATCCTCCCGATCCGGGCGAAAAATCTGCTTCTATCGGTGGCAATATTTCTACCAATGCAGGTGGTATGCGCGCTGTTAAGTACGGTGTAACAAGAGATTACGTACGTGAACTTGAGATTGTATTGGCAAACGGTGAAATTCTCACTGTAGGCGGAAAAATCGTTAAAGATAGCTCAGGCTATAGTCTTAAAGATCTTATTGTTGGTTCGGAAGGCACTTTAGCAGTCGTAACAAAAGCCGTTTTAAAATTATTGCCACTACCAAAAGTCGCTATTTCTCTCTTGGTACCCTACCCTAATATCGATGCCGCAATTTCGGCGGTACCGGTTATCATTAAATCAAAAGCCATCCCTACGGCTATAGAATATATGGAACGCAATGTTATCCTTTCTGCAGAGAATTATCTTGGCAAAAAATTTCCGGATAACTCCGCCGATGCATATTTATTGCTAACTTTTGATGGAAATTCTAAAGAAGAAGTGGAAGCTATCTATGAAAAAGTTGCACATGTTTGCTTGGATACAGGTGCAATGGATGTATTTATTTCAGATACAGATGAACGGAATGATTCTATCTGGTCCGCTCGTGGTGCATTTTTAGAAGCTATCAAAGCATCTACAAGTGAAATGGACGAGTGTGATGTTGTTGTACCGCGCAATCATGTTGCGGACTTTATTAAATACACCAAAGTTGTTGAAAAAGAACAAGATGTCCGCATCGCATCATTTGGTCATGCCGGTGATGGCAATTTACATGTTTATGTGTTAAAAGACGACATGACGGATGAAGAATTCGCAAAAAAACTCAATGTAGCTTTTGATCTACTATATAGTAAAGGTGATGAACTTGGCGGCCATGTTTCCGGTGAACATGGTATCGGTTTTGCTAAAAAAACCTACCTGGAACGTACGGCCGGTGAAGTTTATATGGGCTTACTCAAGAGTATAAAAAAATCATTTGATCCAAATTTAATTTTGAATCCCGGGAAAGTCTGTTAAGAACGACAGGATAACATAGAATTTGGGTTGAAAGCTATTATAAAGATTAAATAACTCTAATTTATCCATAGTTTGACAAAACTATCAGAAACTTGATGATTTAATGATCAAAAGTCTTAATCAGCTACTTATCGATCCCAAAAATATTTTATCTAATAAAAGTGTGATATCCAGTGATACTAACATCACCTTATTTTTACTCATTCACTAATAATTCTTTTCTCTTATCATAATACTTAATTGTCATATCATGTTTTACATGAGCGTATTCATCGTCATCATATACATTATTCAGCTCATGCGGATCATTTTCAAGATCGAATAATTCCCACACATTGATCTCATAATAATGTATTAATTTGTATTTTTTATTTCTAATACCATCATGCTTAGGTACATCGTGCCAGGCGGGATAAGCATAATAATGATAATATACACTTTGTCGCCAATTTTCATCCTTTTCTTCAAATATTGACCTTAGTGATGAGCCTTGAACATCCTCTGGAATTTCCACACCGGCATAATCAAGAAAAGTAGGAGCAAAATCAAGGTTCATAACAAACTTATCTTCGACTCTGGCACCTTTAATCTTTTTAGGATAACGAATCAATAAGGGGCTTTTAAAAGACTCTTCATACATAAAACGCTTATCAAACCATCCATGTTCTCCTAAGTAAAAACCCTGATCCGATGTATATACTACAATAGTATTTTCATCCAAGTGATTTTTATCCAAATAATCTAGAACACGACCAATATTTTCATCAACAGCTACAATACAAGCCAAATAATCTTCCATGTATCGTTGGTATTTCCATTCTTCCAATTCTTTACCGCTAAGATCTGAATTTCTAAATTCTTCATTTACTTTGTCATAATATGAATCAAAGACTTCTTTTTGTTCAGGTGTTAAGGCATTATAAACGTTTTTCCAGCTGTTTGTCCCATCAAAATTTCTGCTCTTTCCACCTCCACTATAGGGTTCTCGCTCACCTTCTAAGAAATGGATTTTCATATCATAACCCTGATACATATTTTTAACTTCCATATCCTGAGTACCGGCTGTTAATTCACGTGTTTTATAATCATCATAAAATGTTTCGGGTAAGACAAATTTTCTATCCTTAAACATACCGATATGCCTTGGAGCTGGCATCCAGTTCCTGTGCGGTGCTTTGTGATGGAATAATAGGCAAAAAGGTCTATCTTTATCTCGTTTATCAAGAAAATCAAGTGCTAAGTCGGTAATAATGTCTGTTGTATATCCCTCATATGTGACCGTATCGCCCTGTTCATAGAATACAGGATTGTAATACCTGCCTTGTCCTTTTAAAACCTTCCATAGGTCAAATCCTTGAGGTAATGATTTTAAATGCCATTTTCCTATGACAGCGGTTTGATATCCGACTTCTTGTAATAATTTTGGAAATGTCATTTGATCGGGATTAAAAACATCGCGATTATCGCGTTTGCCATTAATATGGCTATATTTGCCTGTTAATAATACAGCTCTTGAAGGCGCACAAATTGAATTAGTAACATATGAGTTCTCGAAACGTATACCCTCATTAGCTAATCTGTCAATATTTGGTGTCATTACCAACGTACTGTCATATGATGAAATAGCTCTTTCCGCATGATCATCGGACATAATGAAAATAATATTTGGTTGCGTTCGTTTCTGGCACGAGAATAACATTATAAGTGATATTGCCAGCAGGATTATCTTCTTCATTTTAAACCTCGAATACTTATTTATATTTACTGCGTAATGTATGGATTATGAGCGAATTATACAACCTAAATGAAAGGCGCAACAATGCTATGCTTATCAACTATTTATCGATTCAATGTCTCGAATCGATACCCTTTGCTCATTATTTCTTATTAAATTTTCGTCTCTGGAATGCTTCCACCCATCTGACGGGCAATAATCTGCTCAATAATGCATTCAATGGGGCGTCACCACCTACCGGATAAGTCGGTTTGGGATTTTTTTGATTGATTACATACAAAACTTTTTTAGCAACTTCCTTAGGATTGGCACCAGTCTCAATATGATGATCTCGTATCGCCTTAAACCTTGTAACATTCTCGTAATATTCCGAGTTTGTATTCATATAGCGGTCCTGCTCGAATCCTGTAGCAATATATCCAGGCTGTATTTGAACCACATGTATGCCAAAGGGATAAACTTCTTGCCTCAAGGAGCGAAACATTCCCTCAATTGCGTGTTTGGTAGCACAATAAACGGAAGTAAAACCCACACCAAAAATGCCAGACATTGATGAAGTATTAATGATAAGACCTTTTCTTTTTTTGCGCATTCCAGGAAGAATAGCTTGAGTAAGTTCAACCGATGCAAAAAAATTCACATCAAATAATGATCGTACTTTTTCCATTGGCACTTCTTCAAATGGACCAACCTGCCCTTGACCGGCATTATTAATCAGAATATCAATCTCTCCAACTTTCTCCGCCAATTCCTTAATGCTTTTTGATGATTGTAGATCCAATTGAAGATATATTACTCCCGGGATCTTTTCTTTTACAGTTTTAGGATTACGAGAAGTGCCATAAACCTCAAAACCTTTTGCAAGTAATAATTGGGCAATACATTTTCCGATACCCGAAGAAGCTCCGGTTATAAGAACGCGTTGTTTTATCATGAATATCCCGACCTAATCCAATTCTTTGTAATCAGCATCTTCGACTTTTGACATGTCGATCTTCTTTTCCACATCTTCTTTTTCATTTACATGATTTTCTGTGTGGATGTCATCCTCATTTTTACCTTTATATGGATCTGAGGGTGTAAATAATCTTCTGATAAATAATTGATAAATCAGATAAAAAAATATTAAAACAAGAATAAAATTAAATAATGAACCCATTATTGAGTACCTGCCTTATAGTATTTTGTGCCCAGAGGAGGTTGCTGAATATACTTCATAATCTCCTCAAGATCACTTTTATTGTTTACAAAATCAATTTCTGTGGTATTGATAATCAAAAGTGGTGTCTCATTATAATGAAAAAAGAATTGATTATAAAATTGATTTAATGATTCTATATAATCCCTATCCATGCCTTTTTCGTATGAACGCCCTCGATGGTCAATATTCTTAAGTAAGCGTTCAGTATCGGCTTGTAAATAGATCACGAGATCGGGTTTATTTATTTCTTTAGCAAGAATGGAATACAATTGATCATATAAATGGAGCTCTTTTTCGTCTAGGTTGATATATGCAAACAGACGATCTTTTGCAAAAATATAATCTGTGACGATTGAGCGGTGAAAAACATCGGTTTGTCCAAACTCCAATTGCTGGCGATACCTACTCAACAGGAAAAACAACTGAGTTTGAAACGCATACCGTTGCCGATCCCCGTAAAAATCGGATAAGAATGGATTTTCTTCGAATTTTTCAAGAATTAAACGGCTGTTCAACTTGTTGGACAATATTTTAGCCAAGCTAGTTTTGCCTACACCGATAACTCCTTCTATGGCAATATAATATGCCGGTCCCGTCATATCTTCTCCAGCTTTGATTTATCCGGACACCGTTGAATATAGTCTTCAATACTTAGTGATGTTCCGGGAACTTGATAATTTACATCAATTTCACTCATAGGTAAAAGAATAAATTTCCTTTCCTCAAAATGTGTATGAGGAATAGTAAGTTTTTCTTCTTTCATAATCAAATTTCCGTAAAATAAAATGTCAATATCTAAAGTTCTGGGGCCCATTGGACGTTTAGGATCTCGAACTCTAAAAAAACGACTTTCTATTGATAGAACATATTTAAGAATTTCATAAGGTAATAGATCAGATCGATATTTTACCACAGCATTAACAAAATCCGGTTGTTCCTTATCATACAAAGCTTCCGTTCTCCATAATGAGCTTTGTTCTATAAATTCTATATGCGAATTTGATGCGACTTCTTTAATCGCTCTCGTGATCAAATGTCCCGAATCGCCTAAATTGGATCCAAAACCCAAATATAGGTCCATAGCTTTTTCTCTATCCATCTAACACCTCAATACATAATTCTTTGGCATTAGTTAAAGCTTCTGTAGAGATTTTAATGCTTTCCATTTCTCCGGGAGCCATATGACGTTTCTTGACTGTTTTTATAACGTTATCATCAACTTTTAATCTTAAGTTCACTTGATCATAGACTTTTTTAACTCTAAAATAAAGTTCAATATCACCTGTACAGTTTACAGGTCTGATTTTTTGAGGGACAATGTAAGATACACCCTCTCCCGGCAAACTTTCTATCGCAACTTGATCTTTAATATTTTCTTTCGCATACTCCGCCGCAAAAAAACCAGCCTTTTTGCTCTCTTTACTAACATAATCAACGAGATCATGGACATGAGCGACATTTCCACAGGCAAATATTCCGGATAGAGTAGTTTCCATGGCCTCGTTGACAATAGGGCCACGTGTACGTTTATCTAATTCGATGCCTACAGCGTACGGAAGTTCAATTTCAGGTAGTAACCCAACCGATAATAATAATGCGTCGCATTCAAAACGTTTTTCACTGCCGGGTACGGGGTTAAAGTGATCATCGACTTCACTAATAAGCACTGCCTCCACTCTATCTTTACCGATAATATCCGTTACCGTATGCTGCAGCATTAACGGGATACTGTAATCTTCAAGACACTGAACAATATTTCGGGTAAGACCGCTTGAATAAGGCATGATTTCTGCCACAGCTAAAACTTTTGCACCCTCTAGTGTCATCCTTCTTGCCATGATCAAACCAATATCGCCCGAACCAAGAATAACTACTTTCTTGCCTACCATGTACCCATCAATATTAATGAGTTTTTGGGCAGTTCCTGCCGTAATAACTCCGGCTGGCCGTGTTCCGGGTATGGCCAATGCACCACGGGTTCTTTCCCGACAGCCCATTGTTAAAACAATTGCCTTCGCATTTAATTTTTTATATCCATCTTGCGGATTTAAAGTATATACCTTTTTATCTTCGGTTATTTCAAGAACCATCGTGTCAGTTTTAATCTCAATATCTGTTTTTTTTACAAGATCAATATATTTTTGTGCATATTCAGGTCCACTCAGATCTTCTTTGAATGTATGTAGACCAAAACCATTATGAATACACTGCTGAAGAATACCTCCCAATTCCTTTTCTCGTTCAACAATACAGACCTTTTCGGCACCATTTTCTTTCGCGGCAAGTGCAGCAGCCAATCCTGCGGGGCCGCCACCAATACAAATAACATCATAATCAATCATCTGCAGCCTCTTTTTTGGTTTGGTCAATTATAATTGTAGATAAAGAGGAGTCCTTTAACACCTCTTCCCTTGAAATACCTAATTCTCTTGCTAATATCTCAATGATCTTCGGCGAACAAAAACCACCCTGACAACGACCTCCCCCGCTTCGCGTTCTTCTTTTAATAGCGTCAAGCGTACGAGCTCCCGCATTGCGGTGGATCATATCAATTATCTCAGCTTCGGTTATTCCTTCACATCGGCATATAATCCGCCCATAATTATCATCTTTCTTTACACACTCAGCTCTTTCTTCGTGGGATAATTCTTGGAAACGAACAATTTTCCGGCGGGCAAACCGATAGTTATCACGTTTATCTACTTTTTTATATTTAAGCACAAGATCGCAAACATATTCAGCAATGGCCGGCGCTGCCGTTAAACCCGGGGATTTAATACCGGCAACATCGATAAAACCGGGACACTCATTATAATCTTGAACAATAAAATCACCTGTATCAGCTTGAGCTCTGATACCTGAAAAAGTTGTGATCGCCATACTTTTATCAAGCTCAGGTAATGTTTTTAATGCTTTATTCCATACCTCATCAAGTCCTTTTTGAGTTGTCTCATTAGCTTCAGGCAGATCAATATCTTCTGCATTTGGACCAACTATCAGATTTTTATGAGCCGTTGGAGCTATTAACACACCTTTTCCCATTTTGTTTGGACACTGAAAAATTACGTGTTTTACGCTATCTCCAATATATTTATCCATCAAAAAATATTCCCCTCGCCTTGGATGGATCGAAAATGATGGTTCTAATAACATATTATGAATTTTATCGGCATATACCCCCGCTGCGTTGATCACAACGCCGGCACTAAAATCCCCTTTTGATGTTTTTATAATAAAGTTCTTGGCACTCTTTTTTATCTCAATGACTTCATGCTCATATTTTAGGTCAGCACCATGATCCATTGCATGCTCCATAAAGGCAATACAAAGCTCATAAGGGCTTACAACACCGGCGGTGGGTGAATATAGTGCCCCTTTCACTTCGGAGCTTAAATTCACTTCATTCTTTTTAATTTCCTCTGCAGAAAGTATTTCAAGTCCGGGAACCCCGTTTTTTTCTCCTCTTACACGCAAATCATTCAGTTTTTCTATTTCTTCATCGTTGAAAGCGATTACATATGAACCACAAGGAGTAAAAGGAACATCCAGTTTATTACAAATATCGGGATATATTTCATTTCCTCGAACATTAAACTTTGCCATCAAAGTACCGGGTTCCGCATCGTATCCACCGTGAACGATCCCGCTGTTTGCTTTTGTTGCCCCGTTCGAGAGATCATTTGTTTTTTCAAGAAGACAAATTGATAATTTATACTCAGATAGCGCAGATGCGATGGCAGTACCGCTTATTCCGCCTCCAATAATTATGACATCATAAGTGCTTAGTGTTTTCATTACAATATCTTCTTTAAAAATTCTCCGGTATAAGAGCCATTATGTGCTGCGACATCTTCAGGTGTACCCGAAACAAGAATATTACCCCCCTTATTTCCACCTTCGGGTCCCAAATCTATTACCCAATCGGCACTCTTGATCATATCCATATTATGTTCAATGATCAAAACCGTATTACCTTTATCGACTAATTTATTTAAAACTTCCAATAGCATGTGAACATCAGAAAAATGCAGACCAGTTGTCGGTTCATCAAGCACATACAGTGTTTTACCGGTACCCATACGACTTAGTTCAGTTGCGAGCTTTACACGCTGTGCTTCACCCCCGGACAATGTTGTAGCCTGCTGACCTAAATGTATATATCCTAGACCAACATCATACAAAGTTTGTAGCTTTTTTTGAATTTTTGGATGATTTTTAAAGAATTCAAGAGCTTCTTCAACAGTCATATCCAGTACTTCGCTAATATTCTTACCACGATATTTGATCTCAAGAGTTTCTCGATTATATCGCTTACCCTTACAGACTTCGCACGTAACATATACATCTGATAAAAAGTGCATTTCTATCTTTTTAACGCCATCACCGCTACAGGATTCACAACGACCACCTTTTACGTTAAATGAAAAGCGTCCGGGTTGATAACCACGCAGCTTCGACTCTTGTAAAGATGAAAATAATTCACGAATGTAAGTAAATACGCCTGTGTATGTGGCAGGGTTCGATCGTGGCGTTCGCCCTATCGGTGACTGATTGATATTAATGATCTTGTCAAGCTGGTCTTTCCCCGTCATACGCTCGTATTTTAAGGGAGTACCCTTTGCATGCATTAAATCTCTATTTAGTATTTGCACCAATGTTTCGTTGATCAGAGTGCTTTTACCGGATCCGCTGACTCCCGTAACACAAGTCATTGTTCCTAATGGAATTTCGACATTAACTTTCTTTAAATTATTACCTTCAGCTCCATACAACTTAATTTTTTTACCATTTCCCTTACGTCGTTCATCAGGTATTTTGATTTTCTTCTTACCTGAAAGATACAGACCGGTAGAAGACTTATCACAAGCCATCACCTGCTGAGGTGTCCCTTCACAAACAACTTCACCACCATGGATTCCTGCTCCGGGGCCAATATCTATAAGCCAATCAGCTTCTTCCATAGTTTCCTGGTCATGCTCTATCACAATGATTGTATTTCCAAGATCGCGCAAACCTTTAAGCGTTTGTAACAATTTTGTGTTATCACGTTGATGAAGTCCAATACTTGGTTCATCCAAAATATACATTACACCCATCAATTGTGAACCGATCTGTGTTGCTAATCTTATACGTTGAGCCTCTCCACCCGATAGTGTGCCGGCCGAACGATTCAGAGTAAGATAATCAAGTCCGACATTTTGCAAAAAACCTAATCTTTGCTTCATTTCTTTAGTTATCTGTTCGGATATAACTTTTTCTGTATCAGTAAGTTCTAACCCATTAATAAAAGCAAGTGCTTCATGAATTGACATGCGTTCAAGATCATCAATACTACACTTATTTATAAGGACTGAAGTTGAAATTCGTTTTAAACGGGATCCATTACATACCCTACAGGTTTGCTGTGAAATATACTTTTCAATCGTTTCCCGCATGTAGGCTGAGCTGGTCTGATGATACCGTCTTTTTAAGTTCGGGATCACACCTTCCCAGCCCCCGGTATATTGACCACTCCAGTTTTTACCTTGATAATCAATTACCAGTCTTTTGCCTTTGGTGCCATAAAGAAGAATATCCTGAACTTCTTTACTTAATTTATACCAAGGTGTAGAAAATTTAAAATTAAATTTCTCAGACAGACCCTTTAATACATTTCCATAATACGTACCTTTAGGCTGCTCACCAATAGGAGCCAAAGCGCCTTGCAATAGTGATTTATTTTTATCAGGAACTACGAGGTCGGGGGAAAACTCCATCTGATAACCAAGTCCATTACAGGCAGGACAAGCGCCAATAGGATTATTAAAAGAAAACATCCTGGGGGTAAGTTCTTCTAAATTGACTTCCGGATGATCCGTACAAATGAAATTTTCACTATATTTATGTTCTACCTTGGCTGATTCATATATGATAACATTACCATTGCCATGCTTTAAAGCTAATTCTACACTCTCAGTTAAACGTTGTTGAACATCTTGGTTGATTACCAATCGATCTATCACGACATCAACATCATGTTTATTATTTCTTTCAGGTGTTTCAACATCACTTAATTGAAAAATTTTTCCGTCAACTCTTACACGAAGAAATCCTTCTTTTTTTAGTTGATTAAAGTATTCGCGAAACTCACCTTTTCTCTGGCGATAAGCAGGAGCTAACACTTGAATTTTTGCCCCCTCGGGCATTTCCATCACCCTATCAACTATTTCCTGAACGGTCATCTTTGAGATTGGCTTTCCGCATATAAAACAATGAGGTTTTCCAATGCGTGCAAATAATAGACGCATATAATCATGGATTTCGGTAATCGTTGCGACCGTAGAACGAGGATTTCTATGGGTAGTCTTCTGTTCAATTGAAATGGCCGGCGAAAGACCTTCAATTTTATCAATATCGGGTTTTTCCATTATACCCAAAAATTGACGAGCATACGACGATAAAGATTCAACATAACGTCGTTGACCTTCAGCATACAGTGTATCGAAGGCCAAAGAAGATTTACCACTTCCACTTAACCCTGTGATTACCACTAACTTATCTCTTGGTATCTCAAGATGAATATCTTTAAGATTGTGTTCTCTGGCACCTGAAATTATAATCTTATCGTGGGACATTTTTCCTCTAATATTTATCATTAAAGATAAGGATTTTAATGAATTTTAGGAAGCATAATTTACGTTTCTATAGAGTATTTTTTATTTTAAAAGAATGTAAGTGCTTTTAATTTTCTATTAATATTTTATTTAGCAACAGCTCAAAGTCCTTATTATCAGGGTCAATCGATAAAGCTTTTTTGCAAGCATTAATAGCACTTACGGTCATTCCTTGTTCTTTATATGCGGTAGCTAAAAATTTCCATGCGGGTAAATAGGTGCTATCGATTTCTACCGCAGCCGTATAGGACTCAATTTCCTTTTTCACATAAGAAAGATTATGATACGCATGTCCCAGAGCAAGGTAAAGCTCAGGATCATGATTCAAAACCAAGGCTTGCTTATATAATTGAAGCGCAAGATCGTATTTTTCGGTAGCTAAATAATAAGCCGAAAGATTTAATACACCTTTTTTATGTCCCGGACAACGTTTTACAAGATCTTTATACTCCGCGATCATTAAAGAATTTAAACCCTGCCCCCTATATGCTAAGGCAAGATTGTATCTCGCATCACAAAATCCCGGATCTAGGTGTAATGACTTTTTATAATAAACAATAGCAGAAGCATAAGCTTCCTTTTCGAGATAGATATTAGCGAGATTGTACATAATTAAAGACGAATTTGGATCATATTGGGCCGCATCTTTGAGGTAAGAATATGCCTTACCCCGATTCCCCATTACCAAATAAAGATTTGCTAGATTATTGTAAAGAAAAGCCTCTGTAGGAGCAAATTTTATACTTTTCAATAAAATTGTTTCCGCTTCTTTAAGTTTATTTTGTCCTATTAGCGAATTGGCAAGACCGTTATAGGCAAAAGCATAGGTGGAATCGTAATCAATAGCATGTTGAAAATATTCAATAGCCTTTTCATATTCCTTGTTCTTCGCAAAAACATGCCCTTCTTTTACATAGATGATCACATTATCGTAATATTCAACCGGGACAAGATCATACGATGTAAAGGCTTCCTCAAAATTTAAAGGATCATGCTCACCGTATTCAATATTGATTGATGTTTCAGGCTTTCCCTCGGCAAAAAGTAAAATGCATGAACATAGTAAAACACATATACTTTTAAAGTATTTCGTAGAATTTCGATCTTTCAACATTTTCACCTCCGCTTATACTAAAACGCTTTTCAATGGAGTTTGCAAGTTCTTCGATCTCTTTTTTCTTATCGCTTTTAAGTGTTATAAGCGCTTCATTCTTTTCAATATTTTCGCCAATATGTTTATGTACTATCAAACCGGCTTTGGGATCAATCATATCCGTAAGGGCTTTACGACCCGCTCCTAACGTTATTGCATCCAACCCTAGTTGGTAGTTGTTTATTGATGCGATCGTGCCGCCATGAGACGCTTTGACGGTAATTACGTGACTTGATTTGTCATATTTAGATGGATTCTCGAGATATGATATATCTGCACCTTGTATCTCGGCTATCTTAAGAAATGCTTCAAAAGCTTTTCCGTTATCAAGAAGTGTTTCAAGCTCTTTCGTTATATCTTCAATATTACGCTTTGGTTCAGTCATCGCGATCATTTGTGCAGTCAAAACAATTGATAATTCTCGTACTTTTGACGGTCCACCACCCTTTAATACGTCCAGTGATTCTTCAACTTCCAGCCAGTTACCGATCTTATCTCCCAAAGGTTCATTCATATCAGAGATAACCGGACGTACCGACAAGCCATAAGCTTCACCGAAATATTTTAACTGTTGAGCCAGATGCTTGGTTTGCTCATATTCGGGTATAAAAGCTCCATTTCCCGTTTTAACATCCAAAACGAGTCCCTGTATACCTTCGGCGATCTTTTTACTTAAAATTGAACCGCAAATTAGTGGGATAGAGCGCACCGTAGCTGTGACATCACGCAGGGCATATAATACTTTGTCGGCAGGACAAAGATCGCCCGTTTGACCGATAAGAGCACATCCAATCTTATCAGTTTGCTTTCTAAAAGCCTCTAAAGTCATTTGAGTTGAGAAGCCAGGTATACTTTCGAGCTTATCAAGTGTTCCACCGGAATGACCTAAGCCTCTTCCTGAAATCATAGGAACCTTAACTTTTCCGCTAGCCATTGCCAATGGCGCGAGGATAAGTGATATTTTATCACCCACACCACCGGTACTATGTTTATCAGCATAGAATGTGTTTTTATCTTCAAATTGTACTCGTCGCCCGCTGTTAAGGATCACATCAATATATCCATTAATCTCATTTGAGTTCATACCTTTAAAATAGACTGCCATTAATAAAGCAGCCATTTGATAATCAGGAATTGATTTATTCACATATCCATTTACAAAAAATGATATTTCGTCTTTTGTCAGCTCTTTACCCGCTTGTTTCTTTTCTATTAAGGTATAAGGTATCATGTTTTTTCTCTGTTATTTTTCTTGTTAAACTTTTTAATTAATTTATTAATAAATCTTGGTATTCTAATACTAATACGCTCTCTGATGGCATATCGTACCAATACAACACCCAGTAAGGCAAAAAGGATATTTCCACCCCACATTGCCAGCCAGGGAGTCATAAGCAATCTGTCTGCCAAACGTTCACCGGTCATTAAAAGCCCCCAATATATCAAGAAGAATACCAATGAAATTCCACCGGAAATACCCAAGCCTCCGCGTCTTACGATCATTCCCAAGGGTGCACCGATCAAAACAAAGATCACTGCCGATAATGGCATGGCTATCTTCTTATGCATTTCTACGAGGTAACGACTTTCGCTTTGTTTATATCTCCGTGACATATCGCGAAAAGAACGAATTCGCATTTTAGCATTCTCCATAACCCTTAAGGAGTCGCGCCATGCTTTTTTTTCGCCTGCTTTTAATCCCGCAAGCGCAGAAGAATCCTTTATATTTTGAATGGTTTGAGTTATAATGCTTAAACTTTCTTTTGAAGCAACACCAGTCGTATCAAATCCCGCTTCATAAAGGTTTTTAACCATGTTTCGCTTTGACTTAACTTGAAGATCACGATACTCCAATATTTTTTTATGCATATCCGTAATTGACATCTCTCTATCGGATCTAAACTTTGAATCTCTTCTTCTTAGCTCCAAATTTCGTACCGCAACCACCATTCTGAATTTATCAAAGGATGAAAGGCGATATTCCTGTGATTTATTTTGCAAGAATTCATGATATTCGCCATCATACAAATTTAAAATAACCTTATCGCCTACAACTTCCAATTTTCCGCTCTTTGCCCAAATTGTTTCTTGAATTTTGGCGGCATCATGATAAACAAGAATATCAAATAACATATCATCATGTTTTTCACGAATAAGGATACGATAATCGGGTATGTCTTCTAAAAAATAGCCGGCATCAAAATTTATATCAGGATGTTTATAGGCAATATCCTGACTTAGAAGCTTATATTTATGATTGGCATCGGGTAACACATTATTATTGTAATACAGCATACCGCTTGCAATGATCGTAGCAAAAAGTAACGATGGCAATAATATTTGTATAAAGTTTATTCCCGAAGCACGCCAGGCTGTGATCTCATTATCTTCTCCAAATCGACCGAATGCCATTAAAACTGCAATAAATACCGCAACCGGAACAACTTCAGCAAAAATAGGAGCCAAGCTTAAGACCATGAATTCGGAAATAACCATAAAACCTAGATCTTTTCCCACCAATTTATCAATTTGGGAGATAAGATATTGTACAAGAAAAATAAAGGAAAAGACAAAAAGAGCACCTAAAAATGGAAATAAGTGTTCTTTAAAGACGTAACTGTATATTTTCTTCATACCAAGCATTGATTCTTTTCTCTATGAGTAAGAGTGCAAACCACTCAATAAATATGTTACTCCAAAATATGTAAATAATACCGTTAGAGCCGTAATTAGCACGATCCATGACTGAGTTTTTCTATCTACTTTATAAAAATACAATGATAAAACCAGAATATTTATCAAAGCCCATGTTTCTTTAGGATCCCATGACCAGAAATTCCCCCAACTTAATTGCCCCCATATTGCTCCCGTAAACATCCCAATAGCAAGAAAGACAAACGTCAAGGATACATCTATATCCATTTGCCTATCATAATTATAAATGCTTTTCTTGCTGAAAATATGGATCATTGCCATCGAAGAGGCGGAAAATAACGAAACATAAGCAAATAAATATGATGGAACATGAATATACATCCAAAATGAGTTCAAGGCAGGCATAACCGGGCTAATAGCCCGACTCTCAGGACTAAGCAGAGCTAACACTACGATCATAAGAAACACAATAGCTCTTTGAATATTTGCTATCAACTCACTCTTAACACGCTGAAAAATCAAGAACTTCACTTGGAGTAAAAATGATAAAAGTAATAAGGTCTCATACATATTGGTGAACGGTGGATGATTTGCGTTCACAGAGCGGATGATCAATACTGCCAAATGGATCAAAGATCCAAATATCTGCAATGCTGAGGCTCCCACCCTTTTACCGAATAAAGATAAAAGATTGCTCACAGCATAAATAATCAACAGGATCAATAAAAGTATATATTCCATTAAAGCACCTTAAATCTGATAAATATTAGCATCATAATGCTAAAAATACCTAGAACAAACATAAATCCATGTCCTTTTACTTCCACATACTCAATGACACTTGCTTCCCTAAATTCTGAGGGCAAAATAAATATCTTCTGAGAAGTGTCTGCGATAGAGATTAAATGCAAATCCCGGTCAATAGATACGGCAATTTTCCCAAACAACTCATCGTATTCAAGAAACTTTATAATTTGTCCGCCTAACTGCTTAGATTGTCCGTTAAAAAGTTTAACAGTATCATTTTGGGTGCAGAATACAAAAGATTGTACTGTTTTATATCCACTCTGATAAAATCGACTTCTTTTATATGAAATCGGATGATTAACCGACAATTTTGTTTCTTTACCATTTATAATCACATTCGAAACATAATCCATTGAGACATTTTCATTATCAGCATCAATTATTGTAAAATCTTCGAGTGTAAATGTAATGCTATCACCATCAGCAATTAGTTCATAACTTTCACCTTCTGCAAAGACATAGCTTTCCCTAACATTGGATATCTTGATCATCACAAAAGAAATAACCAATATCGCCAGCAATAGATGTAATATTTTGATAAAAATATCCGGAATAATAAATATTGAAAGAATAAGGAACAATGCAAATAAGAGATAAATACCCATAAATAATTTTGAGCTTAACCATTCCGGATGAACAATACTTGCTAAGGCAAGTGCAAGCACCAGCAATATTACCATGGTCTTATTGACTTTTTGCATCATCCTACCACTCCGATGTCAATTCGATCAGGACTTTATCAGCCATCTTATCTATTAACAACTCCAAAGCTTGCTCTCTATTCATCTGATCACCAGCAGATAATGAGCTGTTAAATGAATCACTATAGTAAATAACATATTCACTGAGGGTTGTGCTCATCATATCTACGTCATTCACAGTATCATACCATCTAAAATCCACACTCATTGTCAACTTATACTCTTTTACAACAACGCTTTCATCATAACTATGGACTACATCTTTTAAGCTCTTAATTTTTGTATAAATAATCGAATTGGCTAAACTCGCATCCATCAAAGGCAATAAGTTTTCCAACTCCATTTTTTTTATTTGTATCTCCGTAAATTCCTGCCCGAGATTAAATTCAGGCGTATTATTCACAGTTTCATTAATTGCGATACTCTTTATATGAGGAGGGATCGTTCCCGGCCTCGTGGAGTACATCCAAAAGCATCCATTCAAAAGAATAAATAAGCTTATAAATATGATATTTTTTTTCATTTGATATCCAATTCTATCCCAACGGGACAATGGTCAGAGCCAAAAACCCGATCTAAAATAAATGCATCTTTTACTTTATCTTTCAACTCAGGACTAACATAAAAATAATCGATCCTCCACCCAACATTATTTGCACGGGCATTTGCACGATACGACCACCATGAGTATCTATCTACCTCATCAGGATGGATCAATCGAAATGTATCAATATAGCCGGTTTCTTCGAATCTATCCATCCATGCACGCTCAATGGGTAAAAATCCTGAAGTTTTTTCATTTTGCTTGGGGCGAGCCAGATCTATGGAATGATGTGCCGTATTATAATCGCCGCATATTACAAGCCCCTTCCCTTTTTCTTTTCTGATTTTTTCAAAATATTCTAAACAAAAATCATAAAAATCCAATTTATACTTTAAGCGAATCTCATCTTTTTGTCCATTGGGGAAATAGATATTAAATAAAATAAACTCTTCAAATTCCAACATAATAACACGACCTTCATTGTCATTCCAGCCATAGCTAAATCCGTGCTCGACGCTCAGTGGAGAAACTTTTGAATACACACCAACGCCACTATATCCTTTTCGCTCTGCAGAATAGAAATAACTCTCGAACCCCGGTATATTTTTATGAGAATCTTCAAGTTGATCTAACTGTATTTTTGTTTCCTGTATACCGATGATATCGCATGACATATCGGTTACAATATCTGTAAAACCTTTCTTTATTACAGCCCTTAAACCGTTTACATTCCATGATATTAATTTCATCTTGCCTCCAGACAAGTTTATTATTATTGAGTGAAAAAATAAGAATTAATTTAAGGAATAACAAATAGAATACTTTACAGAAAATACCACATATAAAGAAAAACCTTCCAACTGGAAGGTTTAAACTTGTATGCGATAAAAAGCTTATGCTTTTTCGATCTTACCGGAGCGAATACAGGAGGTGCAAACCTTTACCCGTTTTACGCTTCCGTCGATACGCGCACGTACACGCTGCAAATTGGGTTCCCAACGACGGCGGGTGCGGTTGTTCGCATGACTTACATTGTTACCGTATTGCGGTTTCTTTCCACATATTTCACAAACTTTTGCCATTGTTTCTCCTTCGCATTATCAAAAGCCTGCTAATATCTAACATTCTTTGAAAGAAATCAAGTTTTTTTTGTTAATAATAAATATAATCAAGTCTAATTATTCATTTACAGTAATAAATCCGAGCTTATCGATCAACATGAAAGCCCGTGTCCGGATATTTTCCACGCTCCATTGAGTCGTTCAAATTCATATCCCAGTAATTCCATAATCTGTCCATTTGGTGCCTGAATTGGCCCCAAGCCCATAGCGTAATCAAAGCTATCAAGAAGTAAGTATCCCTGCGTTGAAGCATTCTTGGGAAAAATAAAGGCATTATCTCTTAAATCTGATACGATCTCGTGCCTCCAAGAATATTGATAATGATTTTTTTCTTTATTAAAAGCAAACTCAATCGTTTTACAATTGTACAATGGAGCTAAAACACCAAACACAAGATCGGAAACTGTTGTTATATCAAGTGGACAGTAAGCAGCACCGGGACGAAAAAGTCTAAATGCCTTTCCAATAGCTTGAGCGGCAAGTAATACTTTATATTGATCAAATGTATGCTTTGCATTTAAAGTCAGTGCAGTATCGTCTAACTTAACATAAGGCGGCTCAAAATATTTTAGTTTCTCACCTATTTTAACATTCTTGATATCATACTTTGACTCCTTACTAAAATTCAAATCAAAAGTTTTACCCTGATATAAGCATGCCAAAAGTATTCGTAGATCCTCTTTTGGATTTAACATTGAGATCGATATCACACCATCAATAAAACATACAGATTCGCAATATTCGGCTAAAGCTTGATACGTCAAAAATTCATCTGTAAAATTCAAAGCAATTTTTTCAGGAAATTCGCGAGCGTGTTGTAACAATACTGTCGCAAAATTCGGGAAGGGAACCAATTTTTCCACAGTTGGTATTTTCAAATAATCCTTGATCATTATATTATATCTTTCATTTTAAACATATGAATTGAAAAAAAGCTGTTCAGATATCTTATTTTATCCATAAAGCCAAAATTGTTATTAAATCACCATAAATTTGACAATTCATACAGCCATAATGCTAATTACTGTGCCATACATGATATAAACTCTATACCATAAGGCTAGTCTAGCAACATCTTAAATAACTTAATTCTATTATCTATTTGCTGTCTATCTAATGAAGCCAACTTATCTGTAGAAAACGATTCAACCAGAAACGAGGCCATAACCGTAGCGTATACCATAGCTTCCTTATAATCTTCGAAACTCAATGCTTTTTTATTTAAACCGGCAAGATAGCCCATAAATCCACCCGCAAAAGAATCTCCGGCACCGGTAGGATCAACCAATTGTTCTTCAGGACAAATGGGATACAAAGCATGCTGATCGCCATGAAATAATTCTGCCCCGTATTTACCTTTTTTTGCAATGACTGTCTTTGGTCCCAAAGCTTGAATATATTTAACACCATCTGCCAGGGACATACCAGTCATCTGTACGATCTCTTCATCATTTAAAATAATAATATCAACCTTTGAAATCGCCTCTATGAGTTGGTCTCGACTGATATCAATCCACAAATTCATAGAATCAAGGCCAACCAAGGGTTTATTATCCATCTGATCAAGTACCTTCAGCTGTAGTTCAGGATGAATATTTCCAAGAAATACAAAGGGTATATTTCTGTAATTTTGTGGTAGTTTGGGATTAAAATCTTCAAACACATTCAATTCAGTATAGAGAGTTTCCCTATTTTTCATATTTTCTTTATATTGCCCTCCCCAACGAAAGGTTTTTCCTTCAACGATCTCTAATCCTTGAAGATCAATATTACGCTTTTTAAATTCAATAATAGCGTCTGCGGGAAAATCATCACCCACTATCCCAACAATACTAACAGGTGTAAAAGGTTCAGCGGCAATTGAAAAAAATGTTGCGGAACCACCAACAGCATCATCTATTCGTCCATTGGGAGTAATAACCGTATCAAGCGCAATTGAACCTACAATTAATAGTGACATGTCTCTCCTATTTTATAAAAGTGCATTTATTCATCGCAATACCCGATGGTGTAATAAGTTTATACAAATACATTCCGGATGCAAGGTTTTTTGGTGACCATTTTACTTTATGATAACCTGCTTGTAATTCCCGCTCAATGGTATGATCTATCTTGCGCCCCTGTAGGTCGTAAAAATTAATTTTAATTAAACCTTCTTCTGGCAAGGCAAAATACACATTGGTGGATGGATTAAAAGGATTAGGATAATTTTGATATAATTTAAATTCTTCAGGGATGTCACTTTCGTTGATGGATGAAAGCAATTTTTCCTCGATCAAGGTAAATTTTATCGCATCAGCTCTCAGCACGATTCCACTTCCACCACCATTATCCTGGACTCGTACAGTAATTGAAGTATTTTTTGGTAAATCGTATTCACCAATTTCTTTCCATTCCGTTGAGGTGGAATTCTGGTCTCTAATAACCGTATCAATTGCTGTACCGTCAACAATTATTATATAATTGGCATTTGTATAAGCATTACTGGATGAAGGTATAAGATAATCAAGCTTGTATGTACCACTGTAATTTAACTCAATATTAAAATCTGCGTATTTATGGGTATTACCCGCATAGGTATAGCGACTAGTTTCTCCCCAGGCTTTTGCTGAGGATGTACTCCATGACCCACTTTCAAAATAAGCATTTGAATCTTCATTATCAACAATTTGATAATATGTATAAGAGCTGGCAAAAACAGGAATATATAATAATGAATTTTTAGGATCATTTGTTTTTATTGTTAAAACATCGTTATACTCACAAAAGCTTTCTGAAGAATATTTAAGTTCAAGATCCACTGTTTGCATGGAGCCCAACACAAAAGGAGCTTGAATATTTAAACTGATCTTTGACCCAAAAATATTACAATGAGTGATATTTACATCTTCTTTCCCATAATTACTAAGTTTAATATTTTGAATAGCTGTATCCCTTACAGATACATCACCAAATGCAATCATTTCTCTATTGGCCTTGAAATGTTTATCTGCAATCAATGGACTAATCCTTAATACATCATACCCCATCTTTGTGCCAGGAGAAAGATTTTCTAATATAATTGTATTTAAATCACCGCTTTTAAGTTCATGAAAACCGGCAAACTGCCATTTATCTCTTCCAGCCATTACTTCAGTATAATTCAGCGTATCAGTGTTGACAATAATTCTAGCAGAATTGCTATATGAGCCAGGAGAATGGAAATACAATGCATATTCTCGAGTCTCGCTTATAATTGGTCTGAGAAGAACCCGTCCGGTATCGTTCAATATTCTCGCATCTAGATTCCATAATTCACATTCTTGTTGATATTGAGACCAATCACCTTCAACTTCTTGGTATTCCGCATCCTTATCATCAATATACATATCATCAGGCACATAGGATATTGATCTAATTGTTTGATTTGCGACAGAATCACAAACAGTGACTGAGATTTTTGCTATTTCATTCTCATTAAGGTCTTTGATCGTTTCCCACTGATTTTCGCCATTTACTATGCAATCCAGCCTCTCATATGTCTCATTAACATACTTGACAGCAACAAAAGGTTCTGCTTCTTGAAACACCGGACCATCAGTACTTATTCTAAACCGCAAACCTTTGGGTGAAGCAATCTCATTAATATGTAAAGAAGGAGCTATTGTATCATGAGGTGCAAGCCATAAACGAAGCGCCTCGTTATCCTTGCAGTACATAAATTCCACATCATACTGTTGAGATAACTCGTGGGATATTCGATCAAGAGAATCAATACAGTCAAGAAAACCACTCTCAGGTAAATGCGACCATAAACATAACATTTGGTCTTTGCCGTTACCTGCTTCACGAAATACACTCTCTAATCCTGAGCGTAAAGCATTATCTATCGTATAACAAACAGATCTCACTCGCCATTGCTTCATACTCCCTTCTTCGCGATAATTTTCAGCAGAAGGATGAAAAGGTACTGAGCCGTCACTAAGCGTTGACCAGCAATCAGACATATCGAAAGGAATAAATCGTTCCTGATAATCTTGCCAATCTTCATCCATATACATCCAACCACTTCTAAAAGAAATAGGGAAAATATTATCTTCTATCAAAAAGGAACAAAGTGTTTTTTCATAATCATCCTGATTGATTACGAATTTTTCGGCCATTTCCCAGCTAAATATGCCGTCACCCTGAGGGTCGGACCAATTATATGTATGATAATGCAAAGTCAATTTATCATCCCATTTTTCAATGGCTTCATTATGATATTTATTCATTAAGTATAGTGTTATATTTCTTCGTGATGGAATATTGCAATTATTGGACATTTCAAAAACATTACCCGCCATCATCCACCAGGTCATTTTAAAGGGTGTACCATAACTGTCCTTATAGGTATACCGAAATGTTGAGTCCATAACTCCGTATCCATGCCTTGTTGGATCGGTGTATAAACCCGATTTATAATAACGATTATCATAAACGGAAGTACTTAAACCTTCCATATGGAAGTATCTGATCCAATAACAAGATAAACCTTAGCTTTCCCCTCTGCGAATACAAAAAATACTGATGCAATAACAAGAAACAAAAGTATAGGTTTTTTCATGATATTATCTTTGCTTCATATCGTTGATCAACCATGGTAATATGACTTTATTTGGCGTATTAAATTCCTTTTTAACACGCATGAATGCAATGCCGGCATACTTATCCCAACTACCTTTCCAAGCCAACCATTCATCGAATTTTGTTTCAAAAGTTGAGTAAGATGTCGTAGAAGCTTCTCTAAAATAAAGTTCACCGTCTTTCCATACCATCATTAACATATGAGCTGAAAATATATTATCCTTTTTGGCAAACAACATAGCGATGATATCACCGTCTTGAATATTCTCTTTTACTTTTGACATATGCTCCATGGGGACATAATCAAAGGTCATGATTCTGTCGGCTTTAACATAGCGCATATCCTTCATTCCCTTGCCTTTAAAGAAATTTTCGTGGGAAATTGTTCTTGTCATACTTTTAGTATACTCCCCACCCACTTTAGCGGATACATCATCCAATAACCATGAATTTTCAGGAAGCCAGTCGGCCATAGTATAATGATTTCTGGTTTTCATTCCGATCAAACCGTCTTTATAGCGAATCTGCTGTAAATTATTAAAAAAATTATCCCAAGAATCGGATATCGACAGCGCTAAAACATGCTCACAATAAACCATGCAATTTGTTTGTTGAAAATTAACTAAGGGATATGCTTCAAGCAGTGCATATGGTCCATCACCGGTTGCCGTCCAACTATAAGGAGTTCCAAGAAACATTTCAGAGTATAAATTGATCCTATCAGTGATACTTAGATCCTTATTTGCGTTTACCTTTAATATAGAATCTATTTCAGTATTTGTCATATTTCCAATTACTGCCGGTGAAGCCATTTCTTTTTCTGAGCAAGAAATCATTAATATTATAATCGTTATGAGATATAGTCCTTTTTTCATGATGACTCCTAGTAGTTAATTTCAACCTCAACTGTATCCAAAACACCTTTAATCGGTACAGATGGTTTACGAACAATAACTGTTAAATTATTAATACCAATATATTTTGCTTTGATCGTTGAAGCAATATCTCCCGCTAAAGCTTCTATCAGATGCTTTTTCTTAGTGGTTACGATCCTTTCGATATCATGGTAGATTGCTTCATAATTGATCGTATCATTTAAATTATCGCTTTGTGCAGCTTTTTTTAAGTCCGCTGAAACGATTAAATCTACTTCGAAACGAGCACCAAGTATCTTTTCGCTTTCTTCTACACCATGATAACCGTAAAAGACCATGTTTTTTAATTTAATTTTGTCCATTTTATTTCCAATAATATTATTTTGCAAATTTCAACACATTAAGAGATATGTACCTGTGGCCCAAAGGCCTCCGTTATTACGAACGACTCACAGTCGCTAGGATTATCTCGTTTTTCTGGCATTCATGCCTTTATTGCGTCCATTTCAACTTATTTCTAACGATTGAAAAGAAATCATGCTTCTCGGAGCGAACCAATTTTACACGATAATCCGCTTTCTTGATATAAATGGTCGTATTTTTGGTAATTGGGAGATCATGCTGTCCGTCAACCGTGATGGTACAGCCGTCATCAAGTTCTGTAAAGCATATCTCAATACTGGAATCACCTGATACCAATGTAGGCCTATTTGATAACATATGAGGGCAGATTGGATTGATCACAATGACATTTATACCGGGACTAACTATGGGTCCCCCGCTTGAAAGAGAATATGCAGTAGATCCCGTTGGCGATGCAACGATAAGACCATCAGATCTGAACTTATTCATATGCTTACCATCAACTTTCACTTCCATATTTATCAATTTCGATGAGCTTGAACGAAAAATCACTACATCATTTAGGGCAAACAAATTTGCTGACTTTCCGACTTCAGCCTCCAAGACCATTCGTTCGTCAATTTTATAATTTCCTTTTAATATGGCGGCAAGTTCTTTTTTATATGTTTCACCGGATAGTTCAGCCAAAAACCCTAATCTACCAAAACGAATTCCCAAAATTGGGACCTGCTTATCCCCCATTAATCTAGCAGCTCTAAGTATGGTACCATCACCGCCCAACACTACGAGAATCTCAATATTTTTAACCATATCAAAAACAGAAACGCCATAAGGATACCCTGCAATCGCCGCAAATTCCGCTTCCACACAATAGTCTATTTTATTTAAGGTCAACCAATCTAAAAATTCCTTGAAGAAAGGACTGATTTTATCGGAATAGATCTTATTTGCAATAATACCGACCTTCATCTTAAACCTCTTTTAATGATTTTTTCAAGAATGCAATTGCATCACTGACATTTGTGGCTTGATAAGCACCTTCGATGGGCCATGAACCTATGCTTACTAAAGGTTTCTCATACTGAAGAGCATGACCTATTTCAGACAATGTACCGTAACGACCACCTACGGCAACTGCAGCATGGCAGGCACATGCCAGGATTTCATTTCTTGCTAAACCGATACCGGTTGCAATGGGTATTGTAACATAATTGTTGGCATCGGAATCATCTATTCCCGGAAGTATAGCAATCACGGTACCTCCCTGCTGATCGCAACCCTTACTAACGGCCTCCATAATACCACCTCTTCCACCGCAAAGCAGTAACCAACCCTGTTTGGCGATTTCTTTCCCTAACTCTTCGGCAAGCGCATATTCCTCATCAGAAGCAAGTCTGCCACCAAAAACCGAAATCAATACAGATTTATGTGATTTTTTATCCATATTTAAAGTTAAGAAAAATTTAGGGGGATGCAAAGTAGATATAAGTTAAGATCAAGACAGGATAATTAACATCGATCTTCTGATTTTACTTTTTTTAAGTATTTCTTGGCTTGAGCAAAGAACTCTAACGCTTTAGGAATCTTGTAATCCGGGTACGTCCACGGTAAAGGTATAAATTTATCTTTTGAAGCCATTAAAGTCACTTCGGCATAAATACCTTCGGCTAAATAGGTTCTATGGGAAAATGCTTTTGTTGTCAATAATGACAATTGATATAAATTTAATGCCCCCGGATCTATATTAACACATCGATCTCCGTCACGGGAATACATCTTCTCTATACTTTGAGATTCTACTTTAAATCGATAAAAATTCTCCAAGTGAACCAGAGGTTTGAAAACATAAAAGCATTTGAATAAGGTCTCTCCCATTTCCTCTTGATAGTATGATGATATGGTATCAAAACGGAAAATATCACCCTTTAAATAAATAGAACCATAATAACGTTCAAATAAAGATTCTATTTCAGGAAACAGATTGATATCATTGGCAGTGAGTGCCTGGAAAAGGAGACAATTTTTGTCTTGATTCTTCATATTGTTAATTAATGATATACAAAAACAAATTTCTTGCTTCCATATAATTTAAATTTATTTCTTTATCTTTTGTTCGGGAATAATCACGGCAAGGGTCAATAGAATTAATGCTAGCGAAGCAAAAACCAAATATAGTTCGGTATAACGAGCGAACTCATGCGTTTGATATTCCTGCCTGTCACCGTGTAAAATATGCTCATAGATAGCTTCTATAGGGTTTTTAACAGCACCTAAACGATAGTATCTCCCCCCACTACTATTGGAAATATGTTGTAAGGTTTGCTCTTGGAGAACAGAAGTAATCACCCGATCCTGAGTATCTCTAAGGAAATCAACCATATCACCATGACTATCAAATACAGGGATCCTGGAACCCTTTAGAGTCCCTACACCTAAAGTATAAATAACAACATGTTCATCTTTCGCTCTTTTGAGAACTTTTTCTAGATCTTGTTCGTGATCCTCGCCATCACTGATCAAAATGATGGCTTTAAACTGTTGATTGTCATCGGGAAAGGCATCAAGGGAGGTGCTAATGGCATCTGCAAAAGCTGTTCCTTGAATAGGGATCAAGCTTTGATCCATCATCTCTAACATCATAGCAGCAGTGGAATAATCGGAAGTAATAGGGCATTGCAAATGAGATACACCGGCAAAGGCAATCAATCCTATCCTATCCCCTTTAAGCATAGATAATAATCGTTTCACTTCATATTTAGATCTTTCTAATCTGGATGGAGCTATATCTCGTGCTGACATAGATGTCGAAAGATCCATTGCAACAATAACATCCATTCCTTCTTGCTTTAACTCTTTTAGACCCGAGCCAATTCTCAAACCACTCGATGCAAAAATCATGAATACTAAAGCCAATAAGAATAAATCCTTTTTCAATCCCCTCATTGAACGACTTTTTTCAGGATAAAGACGTTCGATTATATCTTTATTTAGATATTCCTCCAATTTCTTTCGTTTTCTACGAGATATAAATAATTCCAGTCCCCAAAGTATCGGGATCAATAAGAGGAGCCATAACATTTGAGGATTAGAGAAACCAAGCATTAGACATTCCTCCATGTAATATATCTGAATATAAATGCTAATAGAGCCAATAATAGAGCAAGAGTAACATAGAAATAGTACTTTTCAAGCCAATTCACATAATCACGCGCATTTATCTCAGTTTTCTCTAGCCGGGAGATCTCTGCCCATATCTGCTCTAGTTTTTCTTGAGAATCAGCTCTATAAAACTTCCCCCCGGTTTCATCGGATATTTTTCTTAGCAATTGATCATTCAAAGGCGGAATTCTCTGTGCAAAAAAGCCTCCGGTTGTCATTCCACCATTTCCGGCCATTCCAATCGTATAGATCTTAATACCAAAATCTTTCGCAAATCCGGCAGCCGTCATAGGATCAATATCACCTGCATTATTTTCGCCATCGGTTAACAAAATAACTAATTTACTCTTTGCATCTGAGTCTCTTAGCCTATTAATACAGTTAGAGATCGCTAAGCCAATCGCTGTTCCGTCAAGAGATTGTGGGACGATAGTCATCTTCCCTATCAATTCATTAACCACATCATAATCGATGGTCAAGGGGCACTGCAAGAACGACTCACCGGCAAAAACCACTAATCCTATACGATCATTTTCTCTTCCATTTACAAAATCTCTTGCAACACGTTTAGATGCTTCTAATCTGTTGGGTGAAAAATCATTCAACTGCATTGATCCTGAAATATCCAAAGCCAACATAATATCAACACCCTTGATCTTTACATCACGATTGTTTTGGGCTAATTGCGGTCTTGCAAGCGCAGTAATAATCAAGAGTACTGACAACAGAGTCAGTATTTTCGGTATAATAATTTTATAATAATACCTTCTATTGTGTTTTTGTAAAGGAGCGGAATCTCCAATACGAAGCATACGTTGTTTTTTTTGGGTAAAAAATATTGAACTAATCCCATAAGCTATTGCCGGGATATATAATATGAATATGATAGGATATAAAAAACGATACATAATTTTACTTCAATTTATCAATTTATTTTCAACAAGACATTTGGCTTTCGACTTTCAAAAGCAATTTACAGGTCCTTTAACTCTTAGCCTTCAACTTCTTTTCAATGACATCACTCATAAACCATAGCAAAATTTCAGCTATTTCTTTATGAAGATCATCTTGACTACGCTTTCCTTTATTCAATAGTTCCAATGAATGGTCTGCTCCGGGTACAAGCATTAGATGTGCATATGGGTTTAAAGCCCCCATTAGCAGTTCAAGTTGACCCCTATCGGCATATTTATCTTCACTTCCTGAAACAAACATCATAGGTCGCTTTATCTCAAACAGCGCTTTTCTTGAAATCGGAATTTTCATAAATGGGAAATGCATTGGATAGGTTAAAAATACGAAACCTGCAGCATCTTTATTATTGTATTTTGAAGACATCAAAGCGCCAAAGGATTTACCACCAACAAATAGGAATTTTGTATCAGGAAGTTCATGATGAACATCATCCATAATGGCTTCATAACATACTTTATAATTACTTTTATTTACTTTGTTTTTAGGATTATCTACAAAAGGAAAATTATATCGAACAAAGTTTACATTCTCTGAGGGTAATATACCAGCTAGATAATCATATAGGGGTATATTCATATTATTATACCTGCCATGCCCCAAAATCAGAGTTACATCCGATACTTTTTCCGGTAAATTGTATTCAATAAGAAATTCAGATTTTTTAAAGGGATAAATGATATTCTGATATTGTCGTGCTTTATTCATCGTCAAAAGTACCATCTTCCATTGATTTCAAGTGTTCGTAATAATCCATATCGGCATAAACTTCACGGGCTTTTGAGCCTCGTGATGGGCCTACAATACCAGCCTCTTCTAATTCATCTATCAATCTTCCAGCACGGCTATAACCCACTCGTAGACGTCGTTGCAATAGCGAGGCAGATCCCTGTTGGTGTAAGATCACCAATTTCATGGCTTCGTCAAACAAAGGATCTTTTCCATTATTTCTGCCTTTTTTATTGTCTTCAAATTCTTCTTCGGGTTCAGGTTCTATAGATGTGGGAAGGACAAGATCATCTTTTCGTTTTGGTTGTGACTCAATATGGCTCAACACCCTATTAATCTCTTTCAGAGAGATAAAAGCGTTATGTGCGCGAACTGGCGTAGGTTTCCCAGGAGGAAGAAATAGCATATCACCTTTACCAAGAAGAGTTTCACCGCCACCCGTATCAAGAATGGTTCTACTATCAGTTTTTGTAGGCACTGCAAAAGAAATTCTTGCAGGAATATTTGATCTAATCAAACCGGTAATAACATCAACCGATGGTCTTTGTGTTGCAACAACAAGATGAATTCCAACTGCGCGGGCCATTTGAGCCAAGCGTTGGATTGGTAGTTCTATTTCTGCTTTGGTAGTTCTATCGGACATTAATTCTGCCAATTCATCAATGATTACAACAATGTATGGCATAATTGTTTGGCCTTGATCTTTCATTACCTCATTGTATTCCGCAATATTTCTAACTCCGGTATTTTCCAAAGTAGTATATCTAGTTTCCATTTCAAGAATAGCCGACCGTAGCATAAAAATAGCATTCTGCTGATTTGTTACGACATATTCATCAATATCTTCTGATGTAATCAAATGATATGGTTCAAGCTTTCTATAAATAGAGAGCTCTATTTTTTTCGGATCCACTAAAATGAATTTAACTTGCTCAGGTGTTGCCTGATAAAGAATTGACATAATAATAGTATTAATACAAACTGATTTACCTGAACCGGTTGTACCACCAATCAAAAGGTGAGGCATTTTATCAAGATCAAAACTAAAAGGAGTGCCTTCGGCAGTTTTACCCAAAGCAAGCGATAGAACACTTTTACTGTGTTTAAATGAATCGGATTCTACAATTGATTTAAAGTAGATTAACTCGGGGTTATCATTGGGTATTTCAACACCAACTACGGTTTTCCCCGGAATGGGTGCAAGAATCCTGATATGCTTTGCAGCCATTACGCGAGCAATATCTTTTTCAAGATTGGTAATGCGACTAACGCGAACACCTTCACCCAAAGCAATCTCATACATCGTAATAACCGGACCCGGTAAAATGCGTACCACCTTACCATCCACACCATATTGAGGAAGCATCTCAGTAAGTTTTCTTGCCTTTTCCTGAAGTTCTTCTTCGTTATAAGTATTACCTTCCGGTTCTTCTGTCAATAAATTATTAGTCGGTAACACATAAGGTAATTTACTATTCTCCGATTGAATCTCGGCTAGAGACTCACTGGATTCAATTGGCGCTGTATCAATACTTGGCTGTTCTATAGTCGATTCGTCATTCTCTTCACTAAGTATAGGCTCGGGTTTAATTTGTGGTTTTTCCTGTCCCTCTGGTTGCTTAAGCCTATCTAGAATATCATCTATTTCTTTGCCGTTTTTTGTTTTCTTCTCAGGACTCTTCTGCTTCTCTTTCTTTTTCACCCTTTTACTTCGCTTACCCCTCTTTTCCTTTGCTGGTTTTAACACAGGCAACGCATCTTCTTTGTTCTTTTCAATGCGTTTACCTTCTTTCAAACTCTGTACGGGAGCACTTATACTGAAACGGAAATAACCGCTAAGTGTCATAAATAACCCTGAAAGTAAAACGATGATCGATGGAGCGACACCTATCCAGTCGGATAATGCATAGGCTATCATGCCCGAAAAAAGCGGAAATGATCTACCTGAGTCAGGAGTCAATTCTATAGAAAAAAGTACAGAAAGAATAAATAAAAATATCAAATAAAACCAGGTTGTACGCTTGAGTACTTTTTTATTAAGATCAAAGAGAAGAAAAGCACCCCACACAGCAATTAAGGGGATCAATCCCCAAGCTATATAACCTATTCCCCATTTAATAAATATTGTGGATAATACCACACCGGCAAACCCCATTGAATTGTCAATGAGTGTGTAATGAGTTAAGATCATTTCATCTCGTTCGGAATATGAAGCTAAACTCATAGCAAAAAGAACCGCCAAAATAATGGTAGCTATTCCAATGATCGCCATTTGTCTTTTGTTTGAGAAGTCGTTTTTGTCTGTTTTCACTGTTTACCTATATTCAAGAATGAAATTTAAGATTTTTCAAAGCTGTTAGCAAGGGATTACATCATAAGAAACATTATGCTTAATTTCAATATACTTTATTGTAATCCTTAAATTATAAATAATATTATATAAAAACAAAAACCGTCTCGAAATATCGTGACGGTTTTAAATGGCGGAGGATGAGGGACTCGAACCCCCAAGCCCAAAGGGCGGCGGTTTTCAAGACCGCTGACTTACCAATTAGCCTAATCCTCCCAAATAGCCTGCTATTTTAATCGCTTTATATATAATATGCAAGAGTTTATTTAGTGCTTTTCATGTTTTTTACCTTATAAAAGCAGAAGAAAATAAGAGCTTCAGAAAATTAGATTGATATTTCGAGATTTGGTTTATACCTCGGTATTCACATTCATTATAATTGATATAATAAAAATCATACAAACAAAAAAGTCTCAAAATAAATTCTGAGACTTAAATCACTTCTTCACAAACTTTTTATCACACAATGCAAGCCACAGAACAAGCGAAAAGGCTATGCTTCTTAAATTCTTAGCTTCTTTTAATTTAAATAAGATAAAATGGCTTTCGTGATCAATTCTGCAGAATCACCACTACCGTAAGGGCACTCAACCTCATGCACAGGATCAAAACTTTGTATCGCCTCAACGATCTTATCCGTATCTGCTCCTACAATGATATTATACCCCAAATCGACAGTTTCTATCCATTCTGATTCATTACGAATTGTAATACAGGGTACTTGTAAAAAGAAGGCCTCTTTTTGCATACCTCCGGAATCAGTGATAATTTTATTTGCATTCTTTTCAAGAGCTATCATATCTAAATATCCAATTGGATCAATCACACGGAGCATCGGAATATTACTTACTATTGATTCCATTTCATGCGATTCTAAGCGAGCTCTCATTCTTGGATGTACGGGATAAATTATAGGGATATCTACATTTTTGAGTGCCTTGAAAATATTCCGGATCCTATTGATATTGTCTGTATTCTCCGGACGATGCATTGTAAAAAGAATATATCCACCGGTATTTAGACCCAATTCACAAACAATTTTTGATCTTTCTTTTGATACAGGTAAAAAATGTTGCATTGCATCATACATAATATCTCCACAGAGATATACTTCATTCTTAATCCCTTCTTTAGCAAGAAGACTGACAGCATTGGCAGTTGGGCAGAATAACTGAGCAGATATGACATCGGTTGTTATCCGATTGATCTCTTCCGGCATTTTGCGATTGAATGAACGAAGTCCCGCTTCAATATGTCCGACCGGAATATGCAATTTTGCGGCGGCCAATGCACCGGCTATAGTAGAATTGGTATCACCAAAAACGACCACATAATCAGGTTTTTCTTTTAGTAATATTTCCTCTATTCCCTTAAGCATTTGGGCGGTTTGCTTTCCATGAGTACCAGACCTGACATTTAGATTATAATCGGGTTTCGGGATTCCCATTTCATCAAAAAAAATCCTAGACATATTATCATCATAATGCTGCCCTGTATGTATAATCACTTCTTGAAAGTGATTTCTCACTGCCTGAGAGAATGGTGCTGCTTTAATAAATTGAGGACGAGCACCTAAGATGGTTAGGATTTTTTTCATATACTTAGCTTTTATTTAATGGTATTTTCTTTCATGTACAATAAGCCTATGATATGGAGGCTTAGAGCTTAAACAATTTGCAAACTTTCTAAGCTTTCTTAATCTCTTGCATAAATATCGCGAGTATATACTTTCTCTTTAACGGCTTCAAGCTCTTCTGACATACGATTTGCTACGATAACTTCACATTGAGCTTGAAATTCATCAAAGTCATGATAAACCTTAGAACTAAAAAAGTCTTCTTCCTCTAAAGTCGGTTCATACACCACAACTTCAATTCCCTTTGCTTTAATGCGTTTCATCACACCCTGTATTGCGGATTGACGGAAATTATCAGAATCTGTTTTCATCGTCAAACGATAAATACCGACAGTCTTTGGCTTTAATGCCAAAATCATTTCTGAAATGTGATCTTTGCGAGTTCTATTAGCATCAACAATAGCTGTCATCATATTCTGAGGGACTTCGGAATAGTTCGCTAAAAGTTGTTTTGTATCCTTAGGTAAACAATAGCCTCCGTAGCCAAATGAAGGATTGTTATAATGATTTCCAATACGAGGATCTAATCCAACACCTTCAATGATCTGCAGACTGTTTAAATTTCTGATTTCAGCATACGAGTCCAATTCATTAAAATACGAGACTCTCATAGCCAGGTAAGTATTAGCAAATAATTTAATCGCTTCAGCTTCGGTGGAACCGGTAAAAAGCACCGGAATATCTTCTTTGATAGCACCTTCTTGCAATAGATCGGCAAAGGTCTTAGCCTCTTGGGAATTATCACCAATAATAATTCTTGAAGGATATAGATTATCATACAGAGCCTTACCTTCTCTCAAGAATTCAGGAGAAAAAATAATTTTATCACTATTGAATTTTTCTCTCATATTTTCTGTAAACCCAACCGGAACCGTCGATTTTATGATCATAGTAGCTCCAGGATTGATTTCCAACACATCTTTGATCACCTGTTCTACTGTATCGGTATTAAAAAAATTCAACTGAGGATCATAGTTGGTTGGCGTACAAATAATAACAAATTCTGCATTATTATATGCAGCTTTTTTATCTAAAGTAGCGGTAAGATCCAATTCTTTATTTGCGAGATATTCCTCTACATCCGCATCAATGATAGGAGATACTTTAGAGTTGATCATATCCACTTTTTCCGAAATAATATCTAATGTCATCACTTGATGCTTTTGTGCTAGAAGAATTGCATTTGATATGCCAACATACCCTGTACCGGCTATTGTAATTTTCATTTTTTACTCATTTTTTTGCTTGAAGCTAATTTATAAGCAACTGGATATAAAATCTCATTATAACCACTTACTGAGCTCCGCCACCCATTCTAAAGACTTTGTCTTTGGTGTTTTTAAGACCTTTTGTCACATTACGACTATCAACAACAAGATTTGCATTATCAACTACAAACTGATAATCAACATTTTTATGTGCGGTCGTAATCACAACTGCATCCATTTCCTTAAGTAAGTCCTTATTCAACGGAACAGATTCCACGTAACCATCAAAGTGCTTAAAAACAGGACAGTATGAATCATGATAGCACACTGTTGCACCCTTATCTTCTAAGAGATTATAAACATCAAATGCTGGGGATTCTCTAAGGTCATCTATATCATTTTTATAGGCCATTCCTAAAATAAGAATATTTGCACCATTTACAGATTTTTTTTGTGCATTAAGACCATCCATCAATGTATGAACTACATATTCAGGCATTGAGGTGTTAACCTCAGCCGCTAAATCAATAAATTTAGTTTTATAGTTCAATGTCTTCATTTTCCAGCTTAAATAGTGAGGATCTATAGGAATACAATGGCCACCTAAACCCGGTCCGGGATAAAATTTCATAAATCCAAAAGGTTTCGTCCCCGCTGCATCGATCACTTCCCATGCATCCACACCCAAACGATCACACATAATCGCCAATTCATTTACCCAACCGATATTGATCATACGAAATGTGTTTTCTAAAAGCTTTGCCATTTCTGCCGCTTCCGCTGAAGAAACAGGTACCATTTCATCAAAAATCTGGTTATAAATAGCAATGGAATGTTCAGTACATGCAGGAGTTACGCCACCCAATACCTTAGGAGTATTTTTAGTTAAATAAACAGGATTGCCGGGATCTACACGTTCGGGTGAAAATGAAAGATAAAAATCTTCTCCACATTTTAAGCCTGATTTTTCCAATCGAGGGAGCATATATTCGCGAGTGGTTCCGGGATACGTGGTAGATTCAAGAATAACTACCAGATCTTTATGCATATATTTTTCAATTTCATCCAAAGCAGATGTAATAAATGACATGTCCGGATCTTTTAATTTATTTAAAGGAGTGGGAACACAAATAGATACAACATCCATATCCTTGATCACAGAAAAATCAGTTGTCGCTACTATTAGCCCTTTATCAACAGCTGCCTTTAATTCTTCATCTTTAACATCACCAATATAATTAATTCCATTATTTACTTTTTCGGCCTTATCTTTATCGATTTCGATGCCTGTTACCTTTATGCCAACATTTGCTACTTCCACAGCAAGTGGTAACCCAACATATCCCAATCCAATAACACAAAATTGGGTATCTTTTGTTTTAAGTTTTTCTAAAAAAGTCATTCTTTCTCCATTAAACATTAAGTCTTTATTTGTTTATTGTATTTAAAATTCAAGGTTTGAATTTAAGATGATAGATTTAATCAAGCAATAAATAAATGAAGAGCTTTGGGTACAAAGGAGTTTTAAAGATATGATTTAGAGTGATATTTCAAGATCAAGGTTAAATAATTTAAATTGAGTCAACTGTTATTTCTTTTCGATGAAAAGTTTTAAAATTTAAGTCGACTAAATTGATCTTTTTATAACATCTTGTGCGCCAAGCGCCTTAGTACGGGTTTTGACTTTTAGTTCTTAAAAATATGTTTGCACAATAAAATTAAACATCCACGCTTCATCACTCTGATATTTTACTTGTGACCAAAGCGCTAAATTATCAAAAACATAAAATCCTGTTCTTAGGTCCAAACGATATGTTGTTTCTTTCGCTAATGTGTTCTGTACAGTTTTAAGATATAAGTAATCATCGAATCTGTCAAATATAGCTTTCTTTAAGGAATAGACTTCGGCATATGCCTCAAACCACTTAAATCTGTAATGCGCCTTCATACCATATCGATATATTTCCCCAAATTCATGTGGTAACAATTCAATACCGTGAATTAACATATCAGTAAATGGCCCATAATGCCATCCAAATGCCAAATCTGAAGTATTAGCAAATAAATTTAGCTCCAATCCATTGTTAAAATATAAGTACAATTCATTTAGAATAAGATAATTATCATTTTTTAACCCTCTGTCATATGCATCAATTTGAAATTCGTCCAAGTACAATTGAGATTGAAAATATGCATTAGGAGTAAAATTATATTTAAATTTAAAGGTAATAATAAAATTTTCATTATCTCCACGATATCCATGAATAAATCTATCATAAGAATCAAGCATATTAAGGAAGTAAGGTAGAAAGGGGTTTGATTGCAGCAGATCAATTCCAGAACCATCACCTGTATAGATTGAAACCTCCCCTCCCTCAATTTCAATTTTTTTGTACTTCCATTTTAGGGCGTGATAATTGAGAATTCTATTAAATACAATTTTATTTGTATCTTTTTCGGTAGGTAGAGATTCGATTGTATTTTCAAATGAAAAATTCAAAGGTAGATCCCATGTCCAATTAATTCCATCACCTGTCAATCTTTTGTCGTTCCATATAGTATTTTGTCTCATAGGATCTTGATCATAAAGATGTCGACCGAGATTTACATTCACTTTGTCATAGTTTAATTGAACTTCTCCCCTAAATGCTCTGCCGGAGATAAATATTGGAAAATTCTCCCGAACCAATACTGAGCCCAGATCATCTTTATTCGAAAATACACCACCATATGCAATTTTAACATTCTTATTTACTTTGAATTCTTTTTCGAAATACAAATGGTAAGCATTATTTAATGAATAATTAATGGAAAACTGGAAATTCGTATTAGTTGTATCATCTCTCCAAGAATTATTCGTAAAAGTAAGATCCTGAGAAAAAAGAAATGAAATCATGCAATATAATACTATAAGTTTTTTCATTCACCTATTCCGGTATAAGTTGGAACAATCTTTTTAATCATCTTTCTTATTTCAAGAGAATCATAAGTTTTTGCAACTTTAAGCATTTCCTGAATATTTTTATCTAGATTTTGTGGATATGAATCTTTTTTTGCTACAAAAATGCTTTCATGCTGAGTCATATTTGTGCCTTCTTCGGCATTCAGTAACTCTTCATATAGCTTTTCTCCGGGTTTCATACCGGTAAAAGCTATACTGATATCCTTATCAGGTTCTAAGCCGGATAGTCTAATTAAATCTCTTGCCATATCAACGATCTTTACCGGTTCACCCATATCAAGAACAAATACAGCACCATTCTTATTTAAAGCTCCTGCTTGGAGGACAAGCTGCGAGGCTTCCGGTATGGTCATGAAATATCGTTTCATTTCTGGATGTGTAACAGTTACAGGACCACCTCTCTCAATTTGTTCTTTAAAAATTGGAATGACTGAACCACGACTACCTAAAACATTTCCGAAGCGTACAGAAACATAATTTCGCCCATCATTAATCTTTTTGGAAGCATCTTCCACAATGTACTCGGCAACACGCTTGGAAGCACCCATAACAGACGTTGGATTTATAGCTTTATCTGTAGAAATGTTTACAAAAGTTTTAACATTTTCATCTAGACTCAGATCAACTAAATTTTTGGTACCAATAATATTATTTAATATAGCCTGACATGGATTACTTTCCATCAGATAAACGTGCTTATGGGCTGCAGCATGAAAGACAACATCCGGTTGGTGTTTTTGAAATACGAATTCCAAAGAAGTTTTATCTCGAACATCTGTAATAACAGGTACTATATCGATATGCTGATATTCACGTGAAATCTCCCTATAGATCTCATGAATTGAATTTTCACCACGTCCAAGCAAAACAACCTTTTTGGGTAAAAAAGTGCAAATCTGTCTTACAATTTCAGATCCGATTGATCCACCTGCACCCGAAACGAGAATAGATTTCCCCTTTAAATATTCTTTAATCTTTGATTTATCCAAATCGACAGGTTTACGTCGTAATAAATCCTCTACTTGGACTTCTCTTAACTGTGTAATCGCAACATTTCCGCTAATCACCTCATTAAAGGAGGGAATTGTGCGGCAATGGATATTCAACTCGTTTGCTTTATTAAGAATATTTCGTATTACAGTTCCACTGGCCACCGCCATGGCAATAATGATCTCATCAACTTCATTTTCATATACAATTTTTTCAATTTCGTCTATCTTGCCTAAAACCTGGACATTTGAGATTAATTGTTTTTGTTTGTTTGGATCATCATCAAGATATCCAATGGGTATCATGCCCATTTCAGGATATCTTAATATCTCTTTAGCAACCATACTACCCGAATCACCGGCACCAACAATTAATACTTTTTTCACTTTTTCAGAATAATGATTGGTCCTTTTTTTTCGGGCATCGACATATTGAGCGCTCATTCTAATAAGAAGAAATACAATAATCGAAATCATTGCATCAATTAATGGAACTGATCTTGGGATAAAAATTCTACCCTGAACAATAATATAAAATGCAAAATATACAAAGGTCATATAAGCAATAGATATGATTGGAACCTTAAAATCTTGCATGCTTGTATATCGCCAAGAAATTTTGTGATGTTTATTTGCGATAATAAGAATAAATTTAATTGGAGCGATAACAACCATTACAATTGAAATATCATATAAATAAAGCGTAAAAGAGTTCTCTAATCTCATAATATATGATATGATTGTGATCAATGACCAACAGCAACCATCTATCAATACCTTCAATATCGCTCGATAATTTATTTTATTATTTTTCATGTACATATTCTCAATATATTTATACCTTCATTTAACAACATTACATTTACTTTATAAAAGTATTTATTTTTTTAATTGTTTTAAAGTCGAATCCGTCATAACAATAGGCTCAATATCAACATCTCTCAAAAAAATATAATCTTTTTTAAATTTAAATCGTTTATCAATGTTAATATCGTTAATTCTACCTTCAAGGATCTTTATACTATCATTTATAAGATCATAACCACATTCTGCCATAATTCCAGTATACGCCATATGTCTTGCATTAATCTCAGTTACCTTCAAGCTACCATTAACATCTTCTTTTAAATCAAAACTCAATACGGCATGTGGTATAACATCAATTTTATCACATACATATTTTGCACATTCTTCACAAAATGCCAAAATATTATCATTATTAATAAATCTTCCATAAGCAGTATTACCAGTAACCTTAGATGGAACCATATCAGACATAACATATTCAACGCATTCCAAAGAAGCATTTTTTAATAGTTTTCCATTATAATAGAGCATTTGGTTAGCAAAATGTCTTCCAGGCAAAAATTCGCTCACCGTGAACTCTTTGATACTTTTATTAATAAAAAGCCACGATTTTAAACTATCTGAATTTTCAATTTTAAGAGATCCTAAGCCCCCAGAACCAATAGTTGCTCTAATCCAACAAGGATAACCAATTTTATCTACAATTTCATTAAATTTGGGTTCATCTTGTGTAATTTTAATTGTTTTGGGTATGTAATCTGTCCCCTCAAGAATTTCAGCCATTTTAGATTTATCAATGAGTTTGTCAGCTAATTTTACAGGAGGTAATAATACATCACAGGGATACTTTCCAAATCTTTCATAATAATATCCCCATACCAATATTTCACTTTCAGGCTGCACAATTGCATAATCAATTTGCTCTTTAGCAATAATATCAATAATAAATTCCCAATACTCATTTTCGTTAGATTTTGGAGATATATAGTATTCATCTACTAAATCATCTATAAAGAATCCTAATGCTTTATAGTTACAATCAGTACCAATTAATTTAGCATCTGGATGTATTTCCCTTAATCTTTTTGCTATTGATCTTGGTGTTAAACCACCAATTCCTGTAATCAAAATATTCGGTTTATTCATAATTCCTCATTGTATTCATTATTTCTAGTGTTAGTATAAAACTTTTTTATTAGATGAACAACTTTCTTCATGTTTTTTAAATTGTATCTTTGATCACATACCAGAGAGATCTCTTTTAAATATAAATCTTGTGTAATATCAGATAAATTGTGGAATGAACTGATAGGCCAGTGTATTGGACAATAAACATTATGCTTTACTAGGTATTCTCTTAATTGATTTCTATGATGTTTACTAACTATTATAGGAACAAATAGGGGGACATCTGTGGAAGTAACTTGTTTAAACGGTAAAACTACTTCACTGATATCTTTTAATTCATTAATTAAATATTTTGCATTTTCTTGTCTTTTTTTGGATATATAATAATAATCATTATTAAATAATCGATTTTTACCCTCATTACTCATTGCATAATCTATATAATTTTTTTCAAGCAATGAACTTGCATCACTAAATGCTTTAAAATAAAAGCCTTTTTCTTGAATTCTATTATTCATGTATTCTTGTTTTAATCTAAACCCTTGCATACGTAATTTAACATAATTATCAAAGGCAAGGTTAGGATTTGGAAGAGAGAATTTTCCATTTGTTTTAAGTAAAATAGCACCGTCTGGGGTTGCATACCATTTTCGCATACTAGTGAAGTTATAATCAGCATTAGTTTTGATTGCTTCCTTTGTTAAAAAGGACTGAGTTGCATCATTAATAATTACAATATCATTCTTTTCGAATTTTGTATATACTTTTTGAGTATAACTATTATTAAAACCAAAATAATCAAGACAAATAACTGCATCAGCAACTGTTAATTTTTCAATATTACAATCAAATTCGTTATTAATATCTAAAAACACATCATAAAACTTTACATCAATATTATTCTTAATAAAGGGTTTAATCATTGAGTCACAGCAGTATGAAGGGATTAGCACAGATTTAAATTTTCGTTCAGATTTAATATCTCGAACAATAATATCAAGAGCAGTTCTTCCGGACAATAGATATTTGGTATCGTAAGAATTGTTTATCCAACCAAAATCACTGGTAATTTTATTTGTGCTTAAATAGTCACAAAATTCACTGCCAATTTCATTTCTATTTTGATTTAACATTTTATTTATTTTTCATCATTTGTTGTTTACGATAAACATCAAAATTTCCAGGAGAATCTACTCCAGTAGATGAAACATCTTTACGTGACAATACATTATGGATTGTTTTAAAAAATATTTTGACATCTAATATAAAACTTAACTCGTTAACATATTTAATATCATATTTTAATTTATCATCCCAATTTAGTCTGTTGCGACCTTCTGATTGAGCTAACCCAGTCATACCCGGTAACACACTATGTCTAATTTTTTCTTCTACATTATAAAAAGGTAGATATTTTTCGGGCAAAGGTCTCGGACCGATTAAACTCATTTTTCCACTTATTATATTTAACAATTGTGGTAACTCATCCAAAGAAGTTTTCCTAAGAAATCGTCCTATTCCTGTAACGCGTTTTTTATCTGGAAGTTTATTCCCATGAATATCAACAATATCCTTCATGGTTTTAAATTTTAATATTGAAAACACTTTCTCATTTTTACCAACTCTAATTTGTCTGAAAAATGGTTTACCTTTATTTACGATTAAAAGAATTATCATAATTAATAGAAATATCGGAAGAATAATAAAAAATGCAACTAAAGATAACGTATAATCAAAAACTCTTTTAAAAAATAATTTATACATCTTCTCTATCTTTTATTTTTCCGGGGTTACCATAAACTATTTGCTCATTATTCAAATCTGATAATAAATTTGTATTCATGCCAACAATATTATAATCACCGATCTCAGCAAAATTCCTAAGGCTTGAATTTAAACCAAAAAAATTACCATTTCCTATCTTAAGATTACTACCTATGCATACCTGAGCAGCGCAAAAGTTGTTGTTACCAATAGATGTATCATGCCCTATTAAAGTACCAGCATTAAACGTATTATTTTTACCAATTAATGCATTTGAATTAACAATAGTATTTGCTAAAAAAACATTTCCTGGACCATATTGAACACTTCTTAACATAGTTACTGTTGGATGAATAAAAGTGTACATCTTATTATCCGGAATTTTAAAACTATCTAATAACTCTGTTCTCAATTTTATTAAATCATGCCGATATAAAGAATAAATAAATTTCACATCATCAAAATGGCCATATTCCTTATATGCATTATACGTTTTACATAGTAATGGAAAATCATTAATTGTATCTCCCATTGTTTCATCATCAAATGCAAAACCTAATAATTCAACATTTTTATTAAATTTTTCCGCCGCATCATATATTTGCTCGGCAATGATAACAGCTGTTCCGCGACCACCAATTATTATTATCTTTTCTTTATTATTTTTCATATTACACCTAATATCATTTATTAATATTTATAATGATTCTATTATTTTATACAATTGCATTCCAGTTACCTTAGAATCAAATTTCAAAGAGCATTCTTTTACTCGTTTACACATTTTATCATAATCAGATTTCTGAAGCTTATATATTTTCTTTATCGCATCAGCATATTCTTGTGAAGTTTGTATCTGATCAGATATTCCCAGATTATGCTTATGAATGACACAATAGTTTGCTCTTACATTTGCACATATCGGTTTCCCAGAGGCTAAATATTGATATAATTTACCAGAACTTACTCCAAAAAGACCTGCCCCTTGCTGATAATTAATAATATTCAAAGAACTTTTGGATAGTAGATAAGGTACATACTTTAAGGGTATCCATTCCTCTTTAAAAACAACATTATTTAGGCCTGAGTTAATACAATACTCTTCTAAGGATTTTCTCTCATTCCCATTCCCATATATTAACAATTTAATATTAGCTTCATGTTTTAAAATTTCAAATGCTTTTATTAGTCTTTCTAAATTATTTACTTTTTTTATTGAACCAATATATATCACTTTAAAATATTTATCATCAATCAAATCAGGGTCGTCTAACTTATATTTTTCTATATTTTTATTATATTCATCAAGATCAAGTCCATTAGAAACATGATAAACTTTATTTAAATCAATCGGACCTCCGTTCTCTATATCCCATTTATGACCTCTAATATAATCTTTTCCTCCTTCCATACTAAAAATAACCTTGTCGGCTTTCATGTATATTCTTTTTTCTATTAGATATGCAATCTTAACAAAAATATTTTTCTCACTTACAAGACCAAACCGAACAAATGAATTTGGCCATAAATCCCACACCTCTGCAATATATTTAACATTTAACTTTTTTGCACATAAATACACCAAGTAGTCAAAGGGCACATGTATGTTATGAAGAATTACATCAGGTTTTTTAATTTTTTTTGCATACTTAAAAATATTAAATGAAAAACCAAATATTGAAATCATTCTTTGTATTCCATTACCTTCATATTTTCTTGTTTTGATATGAATATAATCCAATCCTTCATATTCTTTTTCAACAAAGTGTAATGACTCATCATCGATATAATCAACTTTTTTTCTTTGAGAGTAACTTGCATTGACAATTACAACATCATAACCTTGACTTTTAAGATATCTGGCAGACATAATATGCCTCGGATTTGAAATAAACTTAGGTATTGGTGTATAATAATTAACAATCCAAATGCGTTTTCTCATCTTTAATATATTTCCTTTTTATTTGTTAAGTTTCATGTTATTATTTTACTTATTTTATTATTATATATTTTAAATTGGGTCGACCAGTTATATTTTTCTAATACAGCTCTTCGACCATTTTGTCCCATATTATAGGCTTCACTTTTATTATCCATTAAATATTTAACCGCTATTCCAATCTTTTTCTCATCATTGGGGTCAACACATATACCGCATTTATATTTATCTATTATTTCTCTCCATAACGGGACATCAGAACAAATCACAGGCAATCCAGCTTCCATATATTCAAATAATTTAAGTACTCCCAATGATCCTTCTTTTGTTCCTGTTTGAGAAAAATCTCTTAGTGAGTTACCGATTGTCGCCATACTCATAATGTTATTCATATTTTCTCTTTTAAAACCATCAATAAACTTGACTTTATGCCAATTCTTATGCATTTCTAATTCATTACGATATTTACCATAAAATCTTCCGGCAATCACATATTCAATATCTTTCATTTCACCCAATAAATTTAACAATAACTCTTGCCTGCTTATTCGGTATATAGTGCCAATATACAATAAACTATTATTACGTTGTAAATATTCTTCGTAAGACATATTTTTCTTGTCGGATAATATGGGATAATTTGTAACCATAATTGTATTTTTACATTTACACTGTACTTTTAAAAATTCTACCAAGTTAGGTGTAACAGATATTTGCATATCATATTTTTTAAGGCTTTGCCTCATTAAAAATGTAATATATTTGGAAATTATTGGTCTAATTATTTGGGGTATATAAGTTTTTTTTAGTATTAATTCGGGATAATCCTCTCTCATATCGAAAATTATCTTTTTGTTAAGTCGTTTTTTGATTTTTAAACCTAAACGAATTAATTCGGGTTCAGATATTTGATATACATCAGCATCGATGTTTTTTGCAATTTTATATAAATCGTTTTTATTAAAAAGCATTCTAAACAAACGATTTTTAAATTTTCGACCTGTAGAAATAAAATTTATCCCAAATTTTTCAAAATTTTCTAATTCATCACTTAACACATAAAATACATCATAACCAGCATTATGCATTGAAATTGCTTGTCGATAAACTATTCTGGAATCCTTTCTTGTAAAAGAACTTCCAAGGTAACAAATTGTATTATTCTTAATCACACTAATGACCTTTATTTAAATATATTTTATATGGAATAAATACATTCTTCCTTTGTAAGGAACCACCATTATAGTTTGATAATGTAAATTGCATAAAATAAAATAATAATAAAAAAGAAATTATTGATGTTTTTATCAAAAACTTTAATCTATTATTTTTAATATAATAGGGAACTAACAGAATAATTATCATAAGAAAATATCGGGATAATCTTGTTGAAAGTACAGCATGATAAGAAAACATTTGCATAATAATACACGAAACATTAAAGATTGTTATATATCGCGATATTCTAATTTTTTCATTTTTATCAACAACTCCATTATTCACAATAATGTTATAAAACACAAGGTTTATTACATTAATTGCATTAAAAATTATTGGTAATATATTAAATGCTTGCCCAAAGCCTAAATTAACATATCGTGTGTATTTTTCCATAAATGAAAGATTCCCAAGAAGAGGAATTAAACCAATAATAATATTAGAGAAGAAGAAAAATACTATATATAATATTACATTATTTATCCGATTAATTTTGACATAATATAAAGGAATAAACAAAATTGCAATAAGGGACGATTGATGCACTAAAAAAGATAAAGTTAAAATAATAATATACTTAAAGGGCTTTTTATTTTCTAAAAAGGATAACCCCCAGAATATCATTGACATAGCCAATGCATATCTTACTGTAGATAAACTACTTAAATACAATACCGGTATACAAATATAAACCAAATACGAGTATTTAGGATTTATTGACATTTTTTTAATACCCCAATTAGTAAACAGTACTGTAAAAAAAGCATTGACCATAAAAAACAATTGAGGATATTCAAGTTTTTGACATATATAAATTAAAAATCGTTCAAATAACTCAAAATCTTCTACCAATGAAGTATTATATTTTATTGCATTATAATAATTCCAATAATCCCAAGCAAGATCATACCTCATGCCTGCAAACAACATCAGGGTAAATGACACTAAAAAAAATGCCTTTTTATTATCTAAATACTGAAATGAAAAAGCAGAAATAATGACTAAAAAATAATACGGTATAATATCAATAAAAAATTGTGAGTCAAGCACCATTTTGTTCTATCCTATGTGAAAATGATATGTTTAAATTCATTTTAAGAATAATTAATTCACCTCTAATCATTTATCTTTATACTCACTCAATATGTGTGAAACTTTTTCACTATCACTTAAAGACATCACAGGACTAATAGGTAAACTTAAAACTTCATTATGAATCATTTCAGTTATATTATAATGATTATCACTTAATTCTGAATACGCTTTTTGTTTATGTGGAGGGATAGGATAATGTATTATTGTTTCAACATTATTATTATTTAAATAAGCTCGCAACTTATCTCTTGATTTAACCCTTACTACAAATAAATGCCAAACATGTTCTTTATATTCATAAATTTTATTTAAATTCGGTACTGTGGTTAAAGTAATTTCATCATTTTTTATATTACTATAATACATTTGAGCTATTTTTCGTCTGTTTTGGTTATCGTCATCTAAACCCTTTAACTTAACTCTTAGTATGGCAGCCTGAAATTCATCTAACCTTGAATTCACTCCCTTGTATACATGTTCGTATTTTTTACTAGATCCGTAATTTGATAAGGCTTTAATTACCATAGCAAGATTATCATCGTTTGTTGTAACCGCTCCCCCATCACCCATGCAACCGAGATTCTTTCCAGGATAAAAACTATGACCTGCGACATCTGCTAAAGCACCCGTTTTTTTACCGGAATATTCGGCACCAATTGCCTGAGCATTATCTTCGATCAGTTTAAGATTATATTTATCACATAAAGTTTGGATTTTTGGATCATATGCAACCTTTCCATACAAATGTACGATCATAATGGCTCGGGTATGCTTAGATATCTTTTCTTCAATCTTGCTTGGATCAATGTTATATGTATCCGGATCGGGTTCTACCAGAACAGGTTTAAGCTTATTGTCAGTTATCGCAAGAATGCTCGCAATAAAGGTATTTGCAGGAACAATGATCTCATCTCCTTCTTGCATAATTCCTAATTGTATATATGCACGAAAAATTAAGCGTAATGCATCCAATCCATTTCCAACACCAATACAATGATTTACTCCAATATACTTTGAATACTCTATCTCAAATTGTTTTAATTCATTTCCTAATATATACCAACCGGATTCAATAACCCTATTTACAGCTAAACTTAACTCTGGTTCATAACTTTGATTAATTTGTTTAAGATCAAGAAATTTTATCATTTCACTTACCTTTTATAATTCTTAAATATTATTTTTTATTAAATTTAATTTTATTCTTAATTGATTTATAAATTCCTTTTACATCAACCCGTTTACTAATTTCAACATAGGAAAACCCAAAAGAAAATATTAAAATTATCGCTCCGATATAATACATATTTGGGTACCCAAATACCTTATACAGTAGAAGTGCTAAAATACATACAATATTGGTAATTATAAATATTTTCACATACTCCTTACTAAAGCTAAAATCAAACAATTTTTTATCAAGTGTATAATGTATTACAAAATACAAAGTATAATTTATTAAATAAGCAATTCCCATGCCCTCTAAACCAAATAATTTATATCCAACAATATTTGCAACAAGGTGAAAAATACCAATACTTACTTCTGTAGCAAAAAATAATACACCTTTACCTTTTGCTAACAAAATGTATGACATACTCCATGAACTTGCTTTAAATAGCATTGCAACAATTGCCCATACGATAAAATTAGTTATACCCAGAAACTCCTTTGAATATAACAATTGAATAATAATAGGAGCAATTGTGATTAAAGATATTATTAATGGAAAAATGATTAAATTTGCAATTTCAGCTTGTTGATTTACAATTTCTTTAATTTGTGTATTATCTTTATTTATTTCAGATAATCTTGGAAGATAATCTGCACCCATAGCCGAAAATACTAGATTGACATAATATGTTGTAATTAAAAATCCCGCTCTATACAACCCTACAGCTTCAATACCACTTTCTCTTGCAATATAAGCATTGAGAACATATGAAAACAGTAATGATAAAGAGCTACTAAGCATCATAAAAAAACCGAGTTTTATCATTCTATTGCCTAAAGAAACGGTTTCCTTAAATGGTAATTCTATTTTATCAATCTTAATTTTTTTAGAAAAATACAGTGATACAAGCATGCGCCCAAATGCTGTAGCAATCAATGCATAAATTACACCTTCCTTACCTAAAGCAAAATATAGTATTGATGAAAGAATTAGACCTAAAACAACACTAATTAAATTTGTTTTTGCATAATCGCCTTTTCTTCTCATTCCACGAATTAATGCAACATGTCCATTATTAAGGGATGTAAAAAGCATTATTGCTGAAAGTAAAATAAATGCCCATGTATACTCATTAGTCCCAAACGTCCATTTACTTAGTAAAGGTGATATGATAATTGTAATAATCATACCAAATATTCCAAGTATGAAAACCCATCTTTTTAATGTTAGATGAGTTTTACTGATGCTTATACTATCTTTTGAATTATTTGCTTCAGCTATTTCTCTTACTGCACTGGTTCTTAATCCTAAACCAGTAATTTGAGAAATCATATTGGTAGCAGTTTTAAAAATACTTTCAAAACCTATACCTGCTGGACCTAATAGTAAGGCAAGAATTTTTGCTTGAAGTGCGCCTACAATTATTCTTATGATTTCAACTCCACCAAATAGGCTAGTGGCTTTAAATATTGAGTTATAACTTCTATTTTTATCTTTATTCATAAAGAATACTTTACTTTATCCTTATGCTGTAACACAACTTAAATACTTTATTAAGATTTAATCCATTTTAACTTTTTTATGAAATACCGCTGGAGTTCCAATATGAATTTCATAATCAGGTATATCTTTGGTAACTAAAGAATGGGCGCCTGCAATTGCATAATCACCCATAGTGACCTTCTCAATAACCCTTGCACCAAGGGTTACATCAGAAACTTTTCCAATATTAACATAAGAACTAGTTATAGATCCAACAGAGAAATGACAAAGAGAACTAATCTTAGTATTATGCCCTATTAAGGCATTTGCCATTATTAAGCAGCACTTACCTATTTGTGTCTCAGGGCCAATATAACAATTTGACATCACAAATACACCGGGAGCAAGGGTTGCGTTATCTGCTACGAAAGCGGTTTTATGCACTATTTTTGCAAACCTATTGTCAGGAATATTCATTTTATTATATACTTGTTCACTCTTGACATTCCTACCAATCATATGAATGGCATACATAAAATAATAGTCTTCCTTAAGCAATTCATCTATATCATCAGTGCCACCTAAAACTGGATATCCATTAATAGTTTTACCTAACTCATAATCATTTATAAATCCAGCAACTTCCCATTCCAAATCATTATATTTCTTTCTATTATCTTCAATACAAGATGCAATTACTCCACCATTCCCTTCACCACCAATTATTACAACTCTTTTACTCATTTTATTTCCTTCTTTGAGATCATTTCATGTTTTTTTAAAACTTTTTTAGCTGAAATTACCATGGGTGGGCCAATAAATTTACCATTCAGAATAGCAACGCCTTTATTGTCTTCTTGTGCTTGATCATATAAACGTAGCATATCTTTTGCTTCTTCAACTTCTTTATCAGATGGTGAGAAATACTCATGAGCCAATTCCAATTCTTTTGGATGAAGAACTAACATACCTTCAAAACCAAGATTTTTTGCAACCTTTAAATTAACTTCGAGATCTTCAAGATCATGTACATTAATATGAACCGTATCAATGGGAATCACATTGTTGGCTCTTGCGGCCAAAGAGATCAAGGCGCGAGGATTGAAAAGACTCTCATGTTCCTTATCATGAATACCCTCTAGATCTGCAATAAAATCTTCACAGCCAAATGCAATGGCAACAACCCTATCGGAAGCTTGACAAATATCCTGTGCATTTAACACAGCACCGGCAGTTTCGATAAGCGGAATGATCTTAAATGTTCCCACCTCGATACCTTTTTCATATTCAACAGTTTCAAGAAGCTTATCAAAGAAATAGATATCTTCACCTGTTCGAGCCTTAGGATACATAAAACCGGTAATACCATCAATCGTCAACTGATAAATATCTTTTAACAATTCACCACTTTCACGATCATTAACTCTAGGAAAAATAACTCGATTTGTAAACAATCCTTCTGAAATCATTGATATAACTCTATCGCGAGCTTTTTGCTTGTTTGAATTCGGCTGAACAGAATCTTCAATGTCCATCAGAAGGACATCAGCTTTTGAACGTGAAGCACTATTCATAAGTTTTTCATTATGCCCAGGTACAAACATTAAACTTCTTAATAAAAAATCACTCATTTTTATCTCCTAAGCTATTTAAACATTCTTTTTGGGGACCAATACGTGTCTTCTAAAAGTCAACACCTTTTTTCCATCTTGATTATAGGCGCAAGTTTCAACATAAACAACACCTCGATCATTTTTACTTTTGGATTCCCTTACATCTAGCACAAGTGTTTCTGCATGTAGTGTATCACCAATAAATACGGGACCATCATGAGTTACACGTTCGTAATCAAGGTTTGCAATCGCTTTCCCACTAATATCAGGTACAGTAAATCCTACAACTAAACTCAAAACATAAGTACCAACTACCAGAATCTTTCCATGAACCTTGGTTTTACAGTATTCGATATCCAAATGAACAGGGTGATGGTTCATTGTTAGCAGGGTAAACAAATTATTATCTGATTCCAATACAGTTTTTGTTGCATTATGTTTAATTGTTTCTCCTTTAGAAAAATCTTCTAAAAATCTTCCAAATTGAATATTCATTAAAATATCTCCTAACTAAAATTGGTTTTATTATTTTAAAACAAGTTCACCATTTCTAAAAGTATATTTCAAACCCTTCTTGTCACACAAATCTAAATCTAAGACATTACCATTTTTAGTAATGTATCCTTTATGAACTGCAGGATTACCATACCATAAAGTATAAGCTGGAATGTTTTTGGTTACTACACTTCCCGCTCCAACCATACAATAGTTTTCAAGTACCAAGCCAGGCAATATTGTTGAATTAGCACCAATACTAACACCTTCTTTAATAATTGTTTTTTTAAAAACTTCAGGATATTGATTTGAACGAGGTGTTAAATCATTTGAAAAAGTTACATTTGGACCAATAAATGAATTATCACCAATATGTATACCATCCCATAATTGTACTCCTGATTTAATGGTAACATAGTCTCCAATAACAACATCATTTTCAACAAAAACATTAAAATTCAAATTACAATCATGACCAATAATGGCTTTTTCTAACACAACGCAGTATTGCCATATTCTTGTATTTTTACCAATATTTTTTGTTTGAACTTCAGCTGTTTTATGTATCATTTTTTTACTATTTCTTTAAATGTGTTATAATCTCTAATATAATCATTTTCATCGTAATATTCTGATGCAATTACCATGATTACACAGTCATTGCTAAAATCATACATTTCTCGCCACACCATCTTGTTGATTACCAGGCCTTCATTAGGTTTATCCATTTTAACTGTTACTTGTGTTTTACCATCATCAAGCAATATTTTACATGAGCCATGCATGCATATTAATACTTGCTTTAAATTAATATGTGCATGGAATCCTCTTCTCAAGTTTCCCTGATTATTATAAATATAGTAAACTCTTTTAATGTCAAATGGAATAGTTTTTTTTGATTCAAGAGCTACAAGTGATCCTCTTTCATCTCCATTTGTAACAAACTGTATTATATCAGCTTTCATTTCTTTACCTTTAAATTCATTTATACTTAGTCTGAAATTTTTTTAAGATATTCAGCATATGTACTTTTACCTAATTTCTCTGCAAGTCCTAATAATTTTTTAGAATCAATATAACCGAGTTTATAAGCAATTTCTTCTATACATCCAATCTTTAAGCTTGTTCTTCTTTCAATAGCTTTTACAAATTCGGTAGCATCGCTCATCGCCTCATGTGTACCGGTATCCAACCATGCAAATCCTCGACTGAATATCTGTAACTTTAATTGTTCATTATCTAAATACGCATTATTTACTGAGGTTATTTCCAGTTCACCTCGTTCAGATGGTTTTACATTTTTTGCAATATTCACAACTGAATTTGGATAAAAATAAAGTCCAACTACAGCATAACTAGATTTTGGATTTTCAGGTTTTTCCTCAAGGCTTAAAACATTATTATCTTTATCAAACTCCGCAACACCATAACGCTGAGGATCATCGACATAATAACCAAATACAACAGCTTTATTTTCATCTTTAACAGTTACAACAGCCTCATCAAGTAGATTCTTGAAACCGGATCCATAAAAAATATTATCACCTAAAACAAGACATACATCATCGTCACCGATAAATTCTTCACCTATTATAAATGCTTGAGCTAAACCATCGGGAGAAGGTTGTTCTGCATATTTCAAGGTAAGCCCAATATCAGAGCCATCACCTAACAATTTCTCAAAATTAGGTAGATCCTGAGGAGTGGAAATAATCAAGACCTCACGAATTCCCGCTAACATCAATACCGAGAGAGGATAATAAATCATTGGTTTATCATATACAGGCAATAACTGCTTTGATACAACCTTAGTGACCGGGTATAATCTTGTACCGGATCCACCTGCTAAAATAATTCCTTTCATTTTACCACCTCAAAATTTATTATCTTTTAGAATAATTCTTATTGATCCAATTTTTATACTCACCGGATTTAACATTTTCTATCCACTCCGGATTATTCAAATACCAATCGACCGTTAATTTTAAACCTTGGCTAAAATCTACAGATTGCTTCCATCCAAGTTCTTCTTTTATCTTATCACAGTTAATGGCATATCGTCTATCATGTCCCGCCCTATCCTTAACGAAAGTAATGAGTTGTTTATACACGTCTTTTTCTTTACCCAAGGAAACAGCAACAATTTCACACAGTGTATTTAATAGATCTATATTAGTCCATTCGTTTTCACCACCAATATTGTAAGTCTCTCCCCTTTTTCCATCTTTAACTATTGCCCAAATACCACTGCAATGATCGTCAACAAATAACCAATCCCTAATATTTTTCCCATCCCCATATACCGGTAGAGGTTTTTCTTCTAGCATATTATTGATCATGATGGGAATGAGTTTTTCAGGGAACTGGTATGCCCCATAATTGTTCGTGCAGTTGGATAATGTAACCGATAAACCATAGGTATGAAAATACGCTCTCACAAGATGATCTGAAGATGCTTTTGAAGAAGAATAAGGACTCCTGGGATCATAGGCTGTCGTTTCATGAAATTTTTCATTTGGATCATCCGAAAGTGAGCCATATACCTCATCGGTTGAAACATGATGAAAATGTATGCTTATACCTTCGGATTTTTTATTTCGCACGCACTCCAATAGATTAAAAGTACCAATAATATTTGTATGGATAAATTCAGCAGGGCCGCTAATTGAACGATCCACATGAGATTCTGCGGCAAAATGAACAACACAGTCTACGGGATACTTATTAAATATCTTTTCAAGGTTATTAAAATCTACAATATCAACCTGTTCAAAATAATATCGGCTACTTCCATACTTTTCATTAATATCAGTTAAATTATTTGGATTCCCTGCATAGGTAAGTTTATCAACATTGATAATTTTACCTTCATAATTGGTTTGCTCGAATATATAACGTATAAAATTCGCACCAATAAATCCCGAGCCACCAGTCACAACAATACAGTTAAAACTATTTGAATTCATATTTCACCTTTACAATACAATAGTTAGAATATATCTCGAATTAATGATACAATACGCTTTAAGTCATCATTGTTTAGTTTAGTATCTGATGGCAAGCACACTCCCTTCTCGAATAATTCTTTATCAATATTATCACCTACATAATCAGCTTGAGCATAATATGGTTGCAAATTCATTGGTTTCCAAAGTGGTCGTGCTTCAATATTTTTTTTATCCAATGCATTTATTAAATCAATTGGCTTTACCTTCCCTTGCAACAAAATACAACTCAACCAATTATTTGGTTTATCCCATTCGTTTTCAGGCATAAAACTAATCTCGGATATGCCCGCTAGCTCCTTCTTATAAAAATCATAAATATACTTCTTCTTTTCAACGCGACGCTCAAGAACCTTTAATTGTCCTCTACCAATTCCTGCGACTATATTACTCATCCTATAATTGTACCCCAATTCAGAATGCTGATAATGAGGAGCTGTATCTCTTGATTGAGTAGCCCAAAACCTTACCTTATGAATCATTTCTTCGTTATCTGAAACAAGCATTCCTCCACCAGACGATGTTATAATCTTATTTCCATTAAACGAAAATACTCCAAAATCGCCAAATGTACCCGTGGGACGCCCCTTATAAAAGGATCCTAAACTTTCCGCGGCATCTTCTATCAAAGTAACATTATATTTTTTACATAATTCAATTATAGGATCCCAATCAGCTGAAATACCATATAAATTTACCGCTATCACGGCTTTTGCTTTGGGATATTTTTCCAATGCCACTTCTAGATGTTTAGGAGAAATATTCCATGTTTTATCGTCACTGCCAATGAAAACAGGTTTTGCGTTTTGATATATTATAGGATTTGCAGAAGCAGAAAATGTTAAATTCTGACATAAGACAATATCACCACTTTCAACAGCTGCGGCCTTTAACGCAAGATGTAATGCAGCAGTCCCAGATGAAAGCGCTGCAGCACCTTTTACTCCAACTTTTTCGGCCATTTCATTTTCGAATTCATCAACATTAGGCCCCAAAGGAGCGATCCAATTTGTATCAAATGCATCTTTTATAAACTGCAATTCATAGCCTTCTTTACTCATATGGGGGGATGCTAAATATATTTTCTTATTCATTCCTTAAAATCTCCAACTCATTTCTTAATTCATTATATTCAGCTTCTTTAAGCATTATAAATTTTTCTATGAGACTGATTTTTTTCTTTATTCCACTTACAGTTAATAAATATCTATATTTTTTTTTATTCTTTACTGTCAAAATTTTCTCAACCTGGATAAATCCCTTATCGACAAGAGCATTAATTATATAATTAACTTTTCCAACGCTATAGCCCAACTTGTCAGATAAATCTCGTTGACTATCTACAGATTCAACCTTTCTAAGAACCTCCAATATTTGCTCTTCATTAAACATAAGCATTGCCTACTTATAAACTATATCAAGCATTTTATTTCTTTATTTATTCTATGCCTCAATAAACAATAAAATCACATTTAATATTATACCATATTATATTAGTAATATACATAATTTATTGCGTTCAAAAAGTGAATTTTAATTATTTTTTTCAAGTTATGACGATAGCATAATTTTTCTCCACTCTTGCGCCAAAACACCCGTTTGGGGTAGATGTTTTGGCGAAGGATAAGGAGGGAAGTAATAAGTATTTAATATATGTGCTTAGCTTTGCAGATGTTCCCGGATTTTGGGGATTTTGTTATTATTTAGATAAAATTCGGGTGAACCGATTCCGCAAATTCATTTCTTTTAATATCTCAAGGAACGGTTGCCCCGATGCTTCGGGGTTCTTTACAAACATTATTTTATTATAAATAAAAAGGACAGGCATGCCTGTCCCTGCAATTCTATCGTTAATCATTATTTCTGAAGGATCAATTTCTCGTTAACAAGCTCATATTTTTCACCCGTTCTTGGACAAATTAATGATTCATCTAATATTTCACCCATCTTGCTCACCCAACCAATTCGCTTTGCAGGAACACCGGCCATTAAGGCAAATGGAGATACATCTTTCGTAACAACTGCTCCAGCCGCTATAAAGGAGTATTCACCCAGAGTAACACCACAAACAATAGTAGCATTTGCACCTATCGATGCTCCTTTTTTGACTCGCGTTTCTTTATATTCTGTCTTCCGTTCTACAAAAGCTCGTGGATTCATGACATTTGTAAATACACAACTTGGGCCACAAAATACATCATCTTCAATAATGACCGAATCATATATTGAAACATTATTTTGGACTTTAACTCCATCACCTAATACTGCTTTAGAGCTAATATTCACATTCTGCCCGATAGAGCACTTCTTACCTACTTTGGCTCCGGGCATTACATGAGAAAAATGCCATATTTTTGTTCCTTCTCCAATTATGGCACCCTCATCAACATAGGAAGATTCATGTACAAAGTAATCAGCCATCAATAAATTCCTTTATTTTGTCGCATACAAATGTGATCTCTTCATCAGTTAGAAAAGAATGCATCGGTAGAGAGACAACCCGTTCTGAAAGCATATTTGAAATTGGATAATCATCACCTTGGCCCAAGTAGGCAAAGGCTTCTTGTCGCGGCAGAGGCATTGGATAGTGAACTGCAGTCGGAATATCAAACCTTGAGAGATAGTTCCTTAGATCATCTCTATTGTCCAACCTGATGGTATATTGCGCCCACACACTTTCTTTATTTTCCAATATTTTTGGTGTCTCGACGATTCCTTTTAACTGCCGTGTATACATTTCAGCCACATGATTTCTCATGATTATCTCTTCGGGAAAATGTTTTAGTTTCACTCGAATTATTGCAGCTTGCAAAGTATCCATTCGACCGTTAACGCCGAGCATTTTATGATAATAACGCTTTTCTTGCCCGTGATTTCTGATCATTCTCAGTCTTTCGGCAACTTCATCATCGTTGGTGAATACAGCTCCGCCGTCTCCATAGCAACCTAATGGTTTAGCCGGAAAAAAGCTCGTCGTAGCAATATCGGTCATAGAGCATGAACGTTTACCGCAATACGTGGCACCATAAGATTGAGCACCATCTTCAAGTACCCATAAATTATGCTTTTTCGCAATTTTATTTAAAGCATCAAAATCGGGAGTTTGACCATAAAGCGAAACAGCAATAATACCCTTGGTTTTACTGGTGATCTTCTCTTCAATTTTTGTTGGATCTAAATTAAATGTAATTGGATCCACATCGACAAATATAGGTTTTGCTCCTAAAACAGCGATCATGGTTCCTGTGGCAATAAATGTAAAAGCAGGACAAATAACCTCATCGCCGGGCTTAATATTCATAGCGAATAAGGCTAAAGAAATTGCATCTGAACCCGAGCTGCATGCGATTGTATGCTTTACACCCGCAAATTCAGCCAATTCACTTTCCAGTTCTTTAATATCAGGACCATTAATAAATGCTGTTCTATCGATCACAGATGCAATAGCTTCATCTATCTCAGATTGATATTCCAAATACTGTTTTTTTAGATCACAAAATTTCATATTATTCCTAATAACTGAGTTTTTCCATTAAGTTAATACCCGAAAGAACATCTTCACGCGAAGGAAACATTTCCCATTTTTCCTGAGCAACAAAATCATAAAGTTTGTTATGTCCCTTACCGTAAACATGATCCAGCTTAAAATCCATATCGGGTTTTTCCATACCTTCAACATTCCAGTGAGAAATTGAATTTAAATTTGTTCCGGCCAAACGGATAATACCTTTTTCAGCGATCAAGGTAAATTCTGTCTCATAATTTTTTTCAAAAGCATCAACAGTAGCATTCAAAGATCCAACAATACCTGATTTAAATCTCATGACTGCTGACACCGAATCATAAACTTCAAGTCCTCTTAATGTTCCGCCTTCGCCTTTCCCGGCCACAAGTTCACCAAAGAAATAATGCAACATATCTACATAATGACTTGCCTGGGTGTATAATACACCACCATCCAAAGAACGTGTTCCATGCCAACCGATATCAAAATACGCGTCATTTCTATTCCAAAGTACATTACAAACAAACTGATTTAAATCTCCCAATTTCTTTTCATCGATCATTTTTTTCAACATTTGTACTAAGGGATTGTATCTATTCTGATAAACAGGTAATAAAGTTTTCCCCGCCTTATCGACTCTGTCAAATACCTCATACGCTTCGCGAACGGTTAAACTGAGGGGTTTTTCACAAATAATATAGGGAGCATCGGTATTTTCTGCGATTTCGGCAACATGAAGAGGGTGATTGCCCGATGGTGTTAAAACCGAGATTATCTCTACATCTTTTATTTGACGATAATCGGTAACATAGTCTACATTCAGTTGTTGAGCTAAAGCTTTTGCTTTTTCTTCAATTATATCACAAACAATGGATATTTTGAGATCTTTATTTTCATTAATTGCTTCAATATGTCGTTTTGATATACGGCCGCATCCGACCAGAGCGATCTTTTTCATGTACATTTGTCCTTTCTTAAAAATCCATATGAAATATAAACTTTGTTTGTGTTTTTAACAAAGTAAATGTTAGGCGCCGATGAAGTCGATGTATGTCAATTTAAGTCGATAATTTTAGATTTTTAACGATCTGTTTAAGGAATTTAACATAAATGTTATTTCATTCACTTTGATCTCTATATCATTAAACAAGGTTTCACTGATATAATTCAAATAGAAGTGACATTGTAATTCTGTAGCGCTGCCATACGATATGCAAATATACCGCCTAAAATCTTTATTAGAAAATCTCGATGATCCTTCTTTCTGCCATATTTGCAACAATTGACACAGAACAATAACGAATTTAACTTTTTAGGTTCTTTTCTTCGTCATATGGAATTTTTTCGTAACATCATAAACATAGCTATTGAATTCATGTGCTTTTTTCCAAACATCAAGCTTTTCAAAGCCATAAACAAATGATTTAGCTTCTATCATAGTCCCCCTCGGACGTTTTATAGAATTAACAATAAGCCATTAAATCATATTTATTTACAACATCGACCTTATCGACTTATTCTTCAGACGGTTTTATCCAAACCAATAATCTGTTCATCAACAATGATGATGTTACGCCAATGAGGGTATACCATGTCCAATTTACTTTAAACAAACCCTGCCAACCCGCAACAATTATAAAGGTCATTACAGCTATCGAAAAGAAGAAAGGTACAACATACTGCCATAGTTTACATTTCTTAAAGAAACGTACAGCAATAAATACTCCCAATGTTCCTCCGTAGGTAAAGGATGCGATGGATAAACCTATTTCTACCAAAGGACTCTCTTGGTTGGTAAAGATCATAGCACCAAAAACCATCACAATACCCCATACAAAAGTGGTTATACGAGAGATTTTCAGCCATTTTCCTTCATCAGTGATATTCTTGAAAATAGGTTTAAAAATATCAACAGTAATCGATGAGGACATAGCACTTAACGAACCACTTAAAGTCGTCATTGATGCGGCAAAGATACCTGCGACTGTTATCCCTTTAACAACAGGAGGTAAGTTTTCGATAATAAATTTTGTAAATAGTTCATCCGGTTTTGTAATACCAAGCGCTTCAAAGCTGGCACCTTGCCATACCATATACAGCATTGCGCCAATACAAAGGAAAATGACAAATTGTACAAATACTACGATACCGCTTCCGACCATAGCTTTTTTAGAATCAGCCTGACTTTTACATGAGAGAATTCTCTGAACAATCAATTGATCTGTACCGTGACTTGCCATAGAAAGTAAAGCACCCCCTATAACACCGCCCCAGATTGTATACCCTTTAGCACCATTAAAATTGACTAATAAAGACTTTCCTTTTTCGACGAAATCTGCGACTGACGCACCAGCATCCGGTAGCATATTCATTCCAATGACCAATGCCGCAACAGCTGCCCCCATATAGATGATCCACTGTGCAAAGTCCATCCAAACAACACCTTTAATTCCACCCATCAAGGTATATGCAACTGTTACGATACCCAGAATTAGTAATGAATAGAAGTAAGGTAATCCGGTGATCATACTTAAAGGAATAGCAACAGCAAACAAGCGAACACCATCTGCCAAAAGACGAGTCAACATGAATGTAATTGACATTATACGTTGCATTGTCACGCCGCCTTTTTCCTTGATGGCTTCATATACGGAGATATACTGTCCCTTTGCATACATGGGTATAAAAATCAAAGCTACAAAAATTCGACCAACTATATAACCGATACATACCTGTAGAAATGTAAAATTCCCGAGATAAGCTACGCCGGGGATTGACAAGAATGTCAATACAGAGGTTTCTGCCGCAACGATGGAAACCATAACCGCCCACCAAGGCAATTTGTTGCCGGCTGAAAAATAATCTTTCATATTTTTTACACTTCGTCCCAGAAGGGATCCTGCCGCAAAAACACCTATCATGAAAGCGACAATAATTGCAATGTCTACTGCTTGCATACTTTTTCCTTTACTGTTTATCTAAAATAAAAAACCCGATCGTCTGTAAACGGTCGGGCTAATATACTAAAAAAGATGTGCGTTTAAAAATTAAAAAAGAATACCAGTTTCAACATTCATAACCGTAACGTTTTCTGTTTTAGGATTAATTATTGCATCACCATTCATATCACGATATGTTAGCATATAGTTATAAACGATACTTATACCACCGCCCAGGTCCATACCCAGCTTAGCTCCCATAACTGTACGTTCAGAAGGATTACGGAATGCCCATGGATTCGGATCGTTGTTACGATGATAATATCCTGTTATCTCAGATACCAAAGGAATAGTACCCTTAGGAACAGATGCTTCCGCTTGGAAAGTTTGCAAGATATCACCGGCATTGGATGTCATATTCATATAAGCAAAATCAAGAGTAAAGAAATTTGCTATATTAATACCGATCGATCCAAAGAAACCTTGTGATTGCGGTAGATTTACTGATAGCAATTGATCAAATTTTGTTTTAGCAATATAGCGTTGATCTTCATCCTGGACAAAGTAAACACGGTTTAAATCATAATTTCTATCAAAGAAACCATACTGAAAGTTTTCTTGAGCCCAACGATATTCAATCTTTGCAGTCATGAAATTACTTATATTCATACCAATACCGACAGGCGATGTACCAATAAATACATCATCCATTGTCAAGTCGCTAAATTGTGTATTTCCATCAAGATAGCCCAAAACAGCTCCTACTGAATACACATCCAAAGAAAATCCGCTTTTACGAATAATGGGAATGGTAATATCGGCAGCCGCTGAAAATACGGTGGGATGAGTTGTCATTAAAGTATCAATTGTTGGAATATACAAAGTTTCAACCGTATCTGCTCTTTCATAACCATCATATGTGGGGAACATCAAACTCATAATATCCAATACATCCGGAGTCATTTCAGCAATTGCAGGATATTCCCACTTATTGTTACCGTCATCATCTATGTCTTCGGCATCGGCAATTCCGTCACCATCCGTATCAACATGAAAATCTCTATTCAAAGGGAAATGATCCATTAAATCTGCATAACCATCGTTATCAAAGTCAGATTCAAACGCATTGTATGGATTTAAATCGGCAACGGCTGATACACCCAGTTCTACAAAACCACCAAGGGCAAAGCGACCACCCATAAGGCCGGGTTCTCTACTTACACCACCCATTTCGGTCCAATCTGCAATAAAACCATAGAAGCTGGTTTTAATCCCTTTTTCTTTCGTTTTCTTGTTAGAGATGGCAATTTCAGTACCAAAACGTTTTTTAACCGGATATTCAAGCATGTTGGTGTATCTGTCAATGGAAATACCATTAACAAACGTCACATCATCAAGACCACCGATACGAAAATAAAAGGGATCGTATTTTGTTGCCCAGCTCAAATAGTAAAGCATATTGAGATAATCTTCATATTCATCCCAATTATGTGTTGATATCTGTCCTTCTGCATTGATATATACTGCCAAATCCAACCCCAAACTCAATTTACCAATTGAAAATGTTGGTCGGAATGCAATCTGATTGAACAATTCACCATCTATTGTTACTGCACCGATACCAAAACCGGTTTCGAACATGGAAGATAATCCTGTGTCTTCTTCAGCTTGTCCAATAAATGGCATTGCTACAAGCAAAAGCATGATTAAAACACTAGCAGTTCTTTTCATATTCTTCTCCTCACTTTGTTATTATTCTTTACCATGATAATATAAAGGCTATATTAATAAAATGTAAGATTTTTTATTATTGTTCCGACTAATAATTAAGAATTAGCAGTTAATAATAGAGGTTGAAAATTGAAAGTATATTATATCAGGCCACTTACTGAGCAAATCAACACATCGACTCATCAACTAATTGCAGTTCACCTGCCATCGCAAAAGCATTAAAGGCAAATATTGAAATGTGTTTTACAGCTTCGTAGACCTTAAAATTATCTATAACTTTCTTAATATCTTCTGCTTGCTTGACTTCATTTGCAAATTTTGTTGCCAATTGATCTGCCATTACCGTATCTGGACATGCTACCGCTACAAGATCGGCATGACCAAAATTGGTAGAATGACCAAATTTCCCGGATGACGCGCAAAGCCCCAGTGGAGTATTCTCAGGGTATATTTTTAGATTTAACTTATTAGATAATGGATGTTCACCTGCGTAAAGTTTCACAGTAAGTTCTTCCATGACATCAATATATAGATCACCCCCATTTTCTACAATAATTTCATTAAAGGAAAACTTCTCCTTGAGCACCTCACCTATCTCCTGAGCAAACAATCCGGCTATACCCGCCATAGGACCAACCTTCGTAAGCTTTGAGCATTCGGCGAGCCGCGAAACCAATAAAGGTGCGGAATCTGATGTATTTATTGGTTCCAAACTTGTTTTGTACTGAGGGTTAAGTATAAAATATTGTTCAAAAATGTTTCTTAACGATCTGATCTTTTTCGCAAGAATATCAATAATATTTTTTTCGGGAGTTGTGTTATTAACATCGAATGCCAACCAAATATCACTTTCGAGATACGAGTAAGATAGTGTTCTAAATCGTTCCCCCATGTTATCGCGATACCAACGGGGTTCGTACATGTTAATCTATGGCTTTGAGGTTTTTCAGTGATTTATTTTTCGGAAATAATTGCACCGGTTCAGAGATAAGAAATTCACCTTTTTCAATCTTTTCCTTTAAAATAAGAGCAATTTCTCTGGCTTTTTTAAGCGACGACATAGGAGTTGTAGGTATTAGCTTACCGTTAAATTTGATTTTACCGCTTCTCAACTCCTTGTAGTTAACTTTACCCAGTATGGGATTCCCCGGAGTTCCATAATCACGCACATAGGTTTCAATTTGCTCATTTCTTATGGATAGCCGCTTTGCCATCTCGGCGTCAAGCACCGGAATGGGAATACCGATGCCAACAAACATACTAACGCCATATTTTTGATAATAAGCTGCACGAATAAAGTCGGGACTCATATCTTTCATATTACCTGTAACGGTCAAGGTACGTGAATGTATCAAAGGAATTCCGTGTTCATTCACCTCAGAATCACTGCGAAACTGGGTTCCATTCCAAGTAACATAACCTTCTGCACCACCAAGAAAAATACGCGTACCCAAACCAATTGTCCTTAGTTCAGGATCATTAAGTAATGGACTCATTTCACCTGATGTTGAGTAAGTTATATTGCCTAGCTCAGGTTTCAAAATGCCCATATATGTAAATTTTTTATCTTTGGTAGTGTTTGTAGCCGCAGGATAATTTTGATATGCATTACGGGGATTATGCAAGATCATTTCATTAACGGTTTCTTTGGATATTTTCGCCTTTATCTCCTTGCGTGGATAACAATCTGTTCCTTTGCCGGTAGCGAGCAGGTCTACCTCATCACCTCTTATCAAAGCTTCGATAACATGCGCTCCTCCAAATGTAGGATCGTTTTCAGATTCCTGAGTGGCACCTATATAGGTGTCAACGGCAGCAATACCTCCCGAAACTTCAACGTTATTCAGAAAGATCTTTTCCATTCGCATTGCGGGTGTAGAATGTCCAAAATTAACAAATGCACCCGATGAACACATAGGTCCAAAGGTTGCAGTAGTAACCACATCCACTTTTTCGGCTATTGCTTCTGAAGACATCGTTTCAGCCAATACAGAAACCTCTTCAGCGGTCATGACCACTGCCTCTCCCTTTGCTATTTTCTCATTGATCTCTTTATATGATTTTGCCATTATATCCCTTTCTTTAACAAAATATAATAAAAATATATCGCAATAGGGGAATGAATTATTGGTAAAATGAACATTTTACATAATTCGTTGTTTTTACATGGATGCAGGAGCGACTCAAGAATCATTCTGAATATGAAAGAAGATTCTATCAAATAATTTAGCATTCGAACAATAGATATATCAATTATTCCATATTCGTTTACTCACCTATTCATTCGCTCAATGAAAACCTCCTCGCAATATGCTTTAAAACTATAGCATAATTTATCGAAATTAAAATTAATACGTAAAAAAAATAGAATGCCAGATACACAACACTTTGTATATGGTAAAAAAGTTTTCATTGTCAACCATGCGCTTTAATCTTAAATTCCCCACGTTAATGGAAAATCTACAACTAAGGATCTTTAATGAAACTCAAAGTTCATGAATATGACCTACCGCTAAAGTATAAATTCGGTATCTCCCGCGAAACACGAACCGTCCAAAAAACCGCCATTATCGAGGTAATCGACGGCGATTATTCCGGATTTGGTGAATGTGTTGCAAATCATAAATATTATAAATTCACTATCGACATGATCAGAGATGATATGGCGTCGGTTGAAACTGATCTTAACAAGGTCGATATTATTGCTACTCCTCCCGCGGAAATTTGGGATATGCTCAATGATAAACTTAAGCACAATCCATTCGCTCAATGTGCTTTAGATATGGCCTTATATGATCTTTGGGGTAAAAAACAGGGGAAAGCGACCTATGAGTTATGGGGATTAAACCCGAAAAACAATCCCGTAACTGATTACACAATTGGAATTGATGAAACACCCATCATGATCAAAAAGATGAAAGAATATGCCGATTGGCCTGTCTTTAAAATAAAATTAGGTACAGATCATGATATGGAGATCATGAGTGAATTACGCGAAAATACGGATGCCATTTTACGGATTGATGCCAACTGTGCTTGGACAGCCGACCAAACCATTGAATATTCTCATCGTTTAAAGGAATTAAACGTAGAATTCATTGAACAAGCCATGCCTGCCGAAGCAAGTATAGAAGATATGAAAAAGGTTTATGAGAATTCAGCATTACCTCTTATCGCCGACGAAAGCTGTATTTCTGAAGAAGATGTCGATAAATGCTACGGTTTATTCCATGGTGTCAATATTAAGGTCGTCAAATGCGGTGGTCTTACTCCCGCAAAGCGAATGGCCTTGCGCGCCAGAGAATTAGGTATGAAAGTGATGGTGGGTTGTATGACAGAATCGACCGTAGGTATTTCGGGGATCGCTCAACTTCTTCCTCTTTTAGATTATGTAGACATGGACGGTCCAATTCTTCTTGCCAAAGATATTGCTACCGGCGTACGTATCAATAAAGGTGTCGTATCTTATTCCAAAATAAAAGGTAATGGTGTTGTATTAACCGGGTTCACCGAATAGGAAAAACTATGAGTGATATAAAAAATAATAAAGTACTTCTTTCTTGGAAAGTCCACATGGCTAAGCACAATATCTCACGAGCCATTTCAGCGCTGATTCTCATCTTGATTTGTGTTTACTTTGTTAACCTTACACTTGAGGATGGATTTTTAACCTTGGTTTCGTTTTTCGTTCTATTAATGATGGTTCTCCCCTACTATTTACCTAATACCTTTATCTTAAGCGATGAAGGAGTTGAAAAAAAAATGTTATTCTCAAAGCAGACACGTAAATGGAGTGAATTCCATCGCTATGAGGTTGGCAAGAATGCCGTTAATCTTTATACCATGAATAAAAAATCGCGCCTTGACAATTATCGCTCGTTTTTGATCATTTGTCATCAAAATAAAGATAAAGTGATAAAGATCGTTGAAGAAAAGCTTAAAATAAATGAGAAACGAGAGCCTTGACAAATCGATAGAAGTAATTTTAAGAAACAATAAGGCATATATCTAAAGAGAGACGAAAGGTTTATGTGATCAAATTTGCATAGTTACAATTTCCGCACATTCCAGAAAAAGCGATAGATTGGGCACTAAAGATCAAATTAGTTTAACTACCATAGCATATTTAAATCGATTAGAATATAGACTAGCTTAGCATGGAGTCTGTATTAATAAAAGGCTTTTCATAAAGATCGTAATCTTAGCGATAACCCACACCTACAAATAGAAATTTCATACGAAAAAATGCAAGCAAATAAGCAGCTAAACACACACAATTATTTAAACCATAGATCACTAGGAACAAAGCAAATCTAAGCTCTTTATTATATTGTTCTTCGAACCTTTTATGCTTATATTTTTCCGTTGTAGTAAATCATAGTACTCTTTAATATAGATTTTGAATGTTACTATACCATTATTGGGGTTTATAAGGTTTGGAAGATAAAGTATTCGAACAAGAAATGATTGAAAAAATAGCTTCGACAGTAGTCAGACGTCGTTTATCTGTGCCGGCTATCCTATTCATGGAAGTTTTAAAGCCATTATCGTTTTTTGGAGCCCAAACTTTGAATTTTTTTGGCCCAATTATTGAATCTCTTATGAAGAAAGAAAATCGATATTATGATTTTACTTCTTTCCTTGAAGAAAGAAAAAATATCGAAAAGATCCTTGTGCGTATTGAGGAACTTGAGAATGAGAGACCGCACCCCCCCCAAAAGAATAAAAAAAACAGAAAAAAAGATAAAAAAGACAAACATCATACATTGCAATTGGAGGATTAAATGATGTTAAAACGTACAACATGTTTACTGATCCTTCTATTGGGAGTGTTCAGCTTTGCATTTGCCGGCTTGGGAATCCATGCCGAGGCAGAGATAGGCGAACCGGAAGGCAGCATCGTAAAGATCAGCCTGACCCCGATTGAAGAAGCCAGTATTTACATTGTCGAAAAAAATACGGGTACACATAAGTGGTTGCCTGTGTTAGAAACTGCCAACATGGAGTTTGAGACGAATATTGACAATGAAGTTGCCACAACATTTAAGGTAACAGCATTGGACAGTGATCGTAAAATTCTTGCGACTGCAGTATCCGAGGCCGTAACCACTCACGCAAAATGGTTCAACCATCTACGTTTGAACCGTTTTATCGCACTAATCGTGATTTGCGGTACCATCTTGTTCTATATTTCACGAGCAAGAAAGAACAAAAAGATTTATATGCGTCCCGTTGCCGGTCTGCAGGCTTTTGAAGAAGCCGTTGGTCGTGCCACAGAGATGGGGCGTTCGGTACTATTCGTACCCGGTATTATGGATCTTGATCAGGTTGAAACCATTTCCGGTTTGATCATTCTTGGACACGTTTCAAAAATGACAGCACGTTATGAAGCGGATCTAAATGTTCCTGTATCTCGTTCTTTGGTAATGGAATCAGGACGCGAAACGGTTCAAGCATCCTATATTTCCGAAGGTCGTCCGGATCTATATTCATCTAACATGGTTCAGTACTATACCGATGACCAGTTCGCCTTTGCTGCGGCTGTAGATGGTGTAATGCTTCGCGAAAAACCTGCTGCAGTATTTCTGCAGGGCAAGTTTTATGCGGAATCACTGATCATGGCTGAAACCGGTAACTCTATCGGCGCTATACAGATTGCCGGTACCGGATCACCTTCTCAGATCCCATTTTTTGTTACAGCTTGTGATTACACTCTTATCGGTGAAGAATTTTTTGCCGCATCAGCTTATCTTGGCGACGATCCTAAGCTTTTAGGTTCGATCAAAGGTCAGGATATTGTAAAAGGTATCCTTATAGCTGCAATCGGCTTGGGTGTAATTCTTGAAACATTTAATTTAAATTTCTTTAAAAACCTGTTCGCAGGGTCATAAATAAGAGGAAAACAACATGTTTTGGAAAAGAACAATTCCAGCTATCATTGTTGCTGCAGTCGGTGTGATCATGCTGCTGTCATGGTTCATCCCTCATGAACCTTTTGGTTCGCTTGAGACCCATGCGACACAATGGTACGATATCATCGCAAGTTTTGCGATGATCCTCGGAGCTTTAAACTTGCTAAGACTCCAAGGAAATAAAGTCATTAAACAAAAGAAAGGTTGGCCTTATGCCTTAGCAGCCGTCATTGCCTTCTTTATGACATTAACCTTTGGCTTTGTTGTTAAAGGTGGATTTTATCCCAACATAACATCAGTTGGTGATAATCCCGAAGCCGTATATCTAAAAATCGCTCAAGTGATCGATACAGACGGAAACGTTAGTGAAGAAGATGTTGCCGAAGTTCGCGCTTTGTATGCAATCCCCGGTCCCGATGGAGAAAAAGTACTTCTTCATAAGGCCGTTGTCTCTAAAAGAATGGCTCAAAAAGTCGTTGATGAATTAAATACTCTAGGTGCTACAGCTTCGGTGGGTGAATTAAAATGGGGCTCTCATGTTCAAGGTAATAAAACATACTACAGCTGGGTATTCTACTCATTCTTCACTCCCCTATCAGCAACGATGTTTGCTTTATTAGCTTTCTTTGTTGCCTCAGCTTCTTACCGTGCATTCAAAATACGTAATGCTGAAGCAACGGTTTTACTGGTTTCCGGTATCCTTATCATGCTTGGTCGTGTTCCTTTAGGTGCATATCTAACAGCATGGACACAAAACATTCCATGGCTATCCTGGTTCCATTTACCGGTAATACAGGAATGGTTATATCAGTACCCGAATGCCGCAGGTGCCCGTGCCATTATGATCGGTATCGGTCTTGGTATCGTTGGTACATCACTTCGCGTGATCCTCGGTATTGAAAAATCATTCATGGGAGGTGATTAAAATGGCTAAAAACAGATCAAAAGCATATACGAATTTAAGCAATAATTTTAAAGACATTCTTGAAAAGTTCGTAAACTTTCTTGCTAAATTGGACGGTCTTGATCGCCGAATCATCTTCTTGATTATTGGCCTTGTAGTGCTCTTCCCTCTCCTTGTTCCACTGGGTTTACCCATTGAAACAACACAGTTGACCGAAGATGCTTTCTACGCTATCGATGAACTACCTACAGATGCCAAAGTATTGGTGTCATTTGAATACGGTCCTTCGACCAAACCCGAGATTCACCCTATGGCTATTTCCGTACTACGTCACCTTTTCTCTAAAGGTAACAAAGTTGTAGTAATGTGCCTGTGGCCTGACGGGTTATTTATGGCTAATGAAGCTCTAGATCTCGTAGCTAATAAAGAATTTGGACTTAAATATGGTGTTGATTATGTGAACCTCGGCTACCGTCCCGGCAACGAAGCGATCATTAAAGGTATTACAAAGAGTTTTAAAGCTAACTTTTCTATCGACTCAAAGGGTACCAACATCACAGAGATTCCCATTATGCACGATGTACAGACAGCTAAAGATGTTGATTTCATCTTCTCATTGTCTGCCGGTTATCCCGGAGCCATCGAATGGGTTCTATATGCCGGTGATCCTCTGCAAGTCCCCGTATCCAGTGGTAATACGTCCATTCAGGTCAACCAGTTACTTCCTTATGTGAAGTCCGGGCAAATGAGAGGTATTGTTGCAGGTATGCCGGGTGCGGCAGAATATGAGACTATGGTCATTCGTAAACTCGAAGAGAACATTGGTCCTATTACAGATCACGCAAGAACACTATTACCTAACTTCAAAGAAAGACGAAATGCAACAAAGTTCATGGATGCGCAATCCATTGCTCACCTTGTGATCGTTCTTTTTATTATCCTGGGTAATATTTCATTTCTTGTTAAACGTAAAAAACAGAAAAAATACTAGGAGGTAATTCATGTATATAGGAATTTTAGGTGCATGGATCGCCGTCTTTTTGACATTATCCATCTTGAGTTATCTCTATGAAGACAATGTCTTCTATAAGCTGGCAGAGCACATCTTTGTTGGTGTTTCTGCTGCACACTGGGCAACCATTGCTTTTTGGAACCAGGTACAGCCTAACCTATTTGGTCGTTTATGGCCACAAGCGGAAGTTGCTTCACTTGAAGGTTTCCAAAAGTTTTGGTATGGTATTTACCACGGTCTGCATGCTGTTTTCGGTAAGATATTTCCCGAAGCTACTGTAAACGGAGTTCTGTATCGTGGTATTGGTGATCAGCCTCAAAACCTCAGCTACCTTTTTGCTTTTGTTTTGGGAGTATTTATGCTTTTCCGCCTTATCCCTAAGATTGGTTGGCTAAGTCGCTGGTCATTAGCATACGTTATTGGTATGGCTGCCGGTCTTCGTCTTTATGGTTACATGAGTTCGGATGTTATCGGTCAGGTACACGCAACGATGTTGCCATTATGGACAGGTAATCTCGGTTCAAGTATCAACAATATCATCTTGATCGTAGGTGTATTGACCGGACTATTCTATTTCTTCTTCTCTGTAGAACACAAAGGCGCGCTGAAAGTTGTATCCAGGATCGGTATTTACTTCCTGATGATCTACTTTGGTGCATCATTCGGTTTTGCCGTTATGGGTCGTATTTCATTGCTTATCGGTCGTTTTAATGACCTTATCCTTTATTCAGGGAAAGAGTACGGATTCGCTACGCCCATCATTCTTATCTTGATGATCGTAGTTCTCGTTCTCACCACAAGAAAGAAAAAGCCTGAAGAAGAAGTCTAGTCATAGACGAATAAGTGATTAATCAATTAATCGACTTATGATTCAAATAAATAAAAACCTCGAAGAAATTCGGGGTTTTTTATTTCCAACCTTAATGCTATTTAGCTGAAATCATCTCAATGTAAATATTGCTTTAATCCAATTTGTCATTCACTCATTTAAATATTAATTTCCCTATTACGCCTATATTATTAACTGCATGAAATATTATTTCCGAATTTCATGTCATTTTATTATTTTTATACATTAAATGGAATAAACATGAAAACACTCAAATTCACACTTTCTACCCACAGTAGAACTTCCTTTACGGACATTACTCGTCAACTTCAAAGCATTCTTGATAAAAACAATTGCAATAGCGGGATCATGTGTGTGTTTACAACACATACAACCGCCGCTATTACCATCAATGAAAATGCGGACCCAAATGTACAACATGACCTAAAATATAAGCTAAACGATATGATTCCCAAAAATGAAACACCATATCGACACGCCGAAGGAAATAGTGACAGTCACATGAAGTCATCTCTCTTTTCACCATCCTTATCTTTGATCTATGAAAAGGGTAAACTTTTATTGGGGATTTGGCAGGCCGTTTATTTTTGTGAGTTTGACGGCCCCAGAAACAGGCAATATTTTGTAAAAATAATTGAAGATCAATAGAACGAAATTATTAAAAAATATATTGATCCTGACTATTACAATACTTCGCCTTTCACTTCCTATTTTTGCTGACTCTAGCCATAATAATAACATATAAATCATTGTTGAATGCGATATATATGTGGCTTTTAAACCGGGAAATGCCATGCAACTAAGTTATTCTATTCTTAAAATTATCAGTTTGGGTGCTATGGCCGGTATAGTGTTAATGTTCGCTTATGGTCAAGGATATCAGGGGGATAGTTTGGAACTATATGCCGGATTACCCTTTGAAAAATATCCAAAATATACAAGTGGCTTTTGACTCATCTTTTTTGATACAAGTAAAAAGAGACGCAAAATCTTGCGTCTCTATAAATCTATATTAAATTGTTATCAGTTATTTCAACAATAACATCTTAGATGAAGCTTGAAAATCACCGGCAATCATTTTATATACATAAACACCACTTGGAAAAGCCGCCGCATTAAATGTGATAGTATGATAACCCGGATTTTGCAATCCATCAACAAGCGTTGTTACAAATTTTCCATTGATATCAAACAATGAAATAGTCACATTTTCAGCACTTGGTATAGAATAATTGATCCGAGTAATCGGGTTAAACGGATTTGGATAATTTCCGGATAGTTCAAATTCGGTAGGAATATCCACGGATTCAAGTTCAATATCAATATAATAAGTGAGTGTATCCGAGTTTGTAAACAATCCGGCTTTATCAATAGCAGAGACACTCCAAAAATACTCTCTCCTATTCCCCATTCTTCGATCATCGGAAAATGTTTTTGATGTTGACAAAGAATAATCATAGGATGAACCGGTATACCAATAATTCATTTTATACGAAACTTCATCACCCGGATCGGGATCTACCGCTTCAGTCCATTCAAAATATGGATAACGGGTTGTTTGATATGAATTATGGTTAGGACTCAATTGTCGTGGAGCCGAAGGAGCTTCATTATAAGTATTCACATATAAATCTCTGATACTCGAAGATCTTTTAACAGCTCCGGACATATCTATAACATCGACATACCATTTATAAGCAGCGTTCTCTATCAAATCATATGATAGTTCACATTCTGGCTCTATGCCTATATGGACACATTCAACACTGTCCAATGAAGATCCAATATACAACTTATAAATCAAGCTATCACCGGGATCCTTATCTACGGCTTCTTCCCAAGAAAATATCGGCTTCAGGGTATCGGAAATAAAACCATTTTCGGGTGCTATCAATTCAAAATCCAATGGTGGTACATTTGAGGCATTGATCGTAAAAGTACTGATTTTTGAAACATAAGATATTGTCCCATCAGAACTATTCAAAAACACCTTACAATATACATTTTTATTTTCCGGCAAGTCCCTTGTTAGCGTGCAATATGTAGGGGAAGCAGGGAATAAATATAATGAGTCGGGATCACTAAATTCAGGTGTAATATCAAACATCACTTCAGCTTGCGCATTTATCGGCGCCATCTCCCATGTAATCGTAGGACGATTGGTTCTCAATATATCAAAACAATTTGGACTATTTATATCAAAATCACCTGTATTCTCATGAATCGTGATCATATCACTTTTAACTTTATTTTGATTTATACCACCGGTTTCTGCCATTAGTGTAATACTATAATTATCGGTGTTACTAAATACATGAACAGCGCTATCGCCTTCGGCGCTTGTGCCGTCCCCAAAATTCCATATATAATTATAATGACCTTCACTGATTGGAGAATCCACCCAGAATTTTACCTCAAATCCGGGGTAACCATTTGTATAATCGGAAGTAAAATCTAAATTCTGGACTTCTACCGGTTCCCACCTCATGGCATCAAAAGCCAGTTTTTCACTGCCTACTCCGGTAGAATCGCCCAAATATACATAATCCGATCCATCGTTTCTAAACATATATTTACCTAGGGACACCCACTCGTCATTATATGCGGATTGATCGATCATAACATGTCGTTTACCGGCAGCATGATGAATACGATAAAGAGCACCCGTGGCTTCAGCATTAGCGGGTATATAAGCAAATATTTCATAATACGATGCAGAATCAACATTCGGCGTCCAGGTTACATAACACCGATCACTTTCATCGGCCTCGGAATAGGTCCACCAATGATGACCATCATATCCACTTAGCGAACTATGATAATGACGCATAGGAACCGTATTTCCTTCGGCTTTCATATAAAAACCATCCTTAAACTGCTTATCATCAATAACAGAATCAGGATATTCAGGCATATTATAAGAAGTAGCAATACACCAGGGCATGCTTGTATAACCACTATAAGCATAATTTAAACTAGCGTGACCATGATTATAGCCGGGCCAATCATAATAAACGGCATCACCATAATAATTCGGCCAAGAAGAGCTATTTCTATCTCCATAAGGATCATTTGCAATAATTGTTCTTTGACCACTTGATACACGACCAAGTCCTACAATAAGGTGACCACTTCCTGATAAATAGTTACATATAGAATATGGATGCTTCTTATCTATTTCGTTTCTTACCGTAGTCCAGTTAGTACTCCAGGTTTGATGTGCGGGCACACCGTGTTTTTCATAGTAGCTGGCCATTTTGGAATTAGGTGAACCTCCTGACCACATATATCCCATACCCCCATAACATGTGTAACAATAGGATTGACTGCTATTACAATCTCTGTATGAGGAATCGAAATAGTAGCCATTATAATAATAACGTTCATGAACATAAGCACCGTAGTTACTCAGATTCCCAAAACCTGATACAAAAGGCCATTCAGGAATACGCTTATAATAAGCCAAAACCATTGCAGCCGTTGTAGGAGCACAAGATGAATAACCTCTTTGACCCGGGGTATCATACACTTGGTTCACATAAGGAACACTTAAAAATGTATCGGCCGCAGAAGCCTCATAAGCAAATGTTTTCGCTTCGGTCTGTAGCTCAATTCGCGTTTCATTATTCTTAAAAAGACGATTTTCGCTTTGAGTATTTTTTATCTTTCCATCGGTATAAATGATAAGTTCACTATTCTTGTTATAGAAAGCTTGATCCTTAATACCCAAGCTCTGCTGAAATACCTGCTCCCCATTTTCCTTGCAAGAAATGAGCTCCCGACTTTCAATAGATGTTTCATCAATTATATTTATTTTTGTATAGGTATAATCAGCATTTTGTTTAGACCAATGCAAATCACAGGCAGTACCAAGATCGCGTGAGTTAGCATTTCGATGATCATAGATCATTAAATGGCCATCTAAAGTCTGAAATGAAATATATCGCGAATCGACTGACCACTGGGGAAAAGCATTACCGTACTTACCTGATGTAATTTGTACCTTTTCTTCTGAATAAAGATCAAGAATCCATAATTGATCATGCTCATCATTATAAACGACTTTATTTCCATCAGGTGAGATCGGAGCAATATTTGCGTAAACCCCAATATGGTATTTCCTGGTATTATCACCATCTTTAACATAGATGTCATTCCCGATCGTATATGCGATCATCCCATTATTGGAAAATGATATTTGCCCTGCCAAATAGGTATCTTCATGTAGTTTGATGATTTTCTTTGTTTCTATTTCAAGAAGTGCGGGAGCTTCGAGTCCACCGGGATTTTCCCGATATTTAAATCCCACATATTTTTCATCGGGTGAAAGTGTAAATAAACGACCGGCTCCCGGAGAAGAAATCAGTTTTTCCGCAACTTCGGCATTCTTGATATAAATAGCCGAATAGAGTGAATCGCTATAAAGATATGAATGATCGACGGGAACAATATTCACTGCAGAGAATAAGATTGCCGTGGATACAAGCAAAATAAAGGTAATTCGCTTTGTTAATAATGAAGACATGTATACTCCCAAAAATTATTAAGTTATTTTCGCTGAATAATACTATATTACAAAACGAAAGTAAACTGTAAATAATATTAATTTCTAAAATAGGATATTTAATGAAACGCTTATTAATTCTTCTTACACTCGGGACTCTACTATTTGGACAGACCTTTTATCCGGTCGTTACGATCGAAGGGAATAATTTCACTTCAAAAGAAGATCGCATTGTTGAAGAATTAAAGAATACCATTGAGCAATATATTTCATCAAACAGCTTCAGCAATGAGGTCTATAACCTTCAAGTCCCGTTCAAGATCAAACTGTACGTAACATCAATCATCCAAGGCTCATCCAAACTCAGCATTACAGCAAATGCATTTTTTTCAAATGGTTACGATCAGCGTTATATTGATAACAACTGGTCATTTGAATATACTGAACAAGAAGCCTTATTTAGAGATATGATCTATCATCCCTTAAGGGACATTATTGATTATTACGGTTATTTGATCATGGCATCTGAGTTGGATGGAATTGAAGATATGGGAGGTAACTCCTTGTTTGACCAAGCTAATGAGATCTATTCCAGAGGTGTCTCATCGAAATGGAAAAAAGGTTGGGATAAACGCAAAGAAGATTTTGATAAATTGACCGGTGATTTCAAACTTAGAAAAGCCCGCAACCAATATAATGAGGCCTTATGGTCCATTGATGATGGCAATGGCACCAAAGCTTGGTATTTACTTGAAGATGCTTTAAACAATCTATGGGAATCCTTGGAACTTGATAATCAAAATAAGTTTTTAAAATTCTTTGTTGAACAACACTTCAAGGATAGTGATTATTTTGTTCAAATATATCAGGATACCAGTTTACTGCCCCTATTTAGAAAACTCTCACCTAATAATGAAGATTATTTTAATTCAATAGCCATGCCATTCGTTACAGAATAGCAAAAATATCTCTTTCAGAGATTACACCTTCTCTTAAAATCTTAAGATTAGATTGCTTATCAATCATTACCACTGTAGAACCCTGATTCGGACTAGAAGACTCCAACTTCTCATCTTTAATCATTAATTCGACTTTAGTTGAAAAAGCTTTTTGAATATCATTGATATTGTTTAAAGGAGCTTGCCCTGATATATTCACGGATGTAGTGACGTAAGGTTTATTAAATTCTTTTGCAAGATCGAGACAAAATTTATGGTCCGGTAGACGAAAACCAAGATAAGATTCAAGATTAAATAGACGTTTAGGCAGATTTACATCTTTTGCGGGTAAAACCAAAGTTAAAGCACCGGGCAAAAATGCTTCGATCAATTTCTCGCTCAAAAGCGATATTTGCGCATATTTATCTAACATCTCAACATTTGCAACAAGAATGCTAAGCGGCATGGATGCTGGACGCATTTTTATATCGTAGAGTCTCTCCAACGCCTTCTCTGAGCTCGCATCGGCCCCAAACCCATAAAGAGTGTCTGTTGGGTAGACGAAAACATTTTCGTCCCTTAAACACGCTAAAGCATATTTTTTCGCGTTCAAGTCAGTATGAGATACTATCATTTTTTACTCTCATGATATAATTGTCCGCATGCTGCCTTAATTCCTCTTCCCCCACTATACCTCAATGTTACCGGAAAGGGAACATCATGAAAAAATGATACAAATTTCTTAATATCCTTTTCCTCAGGTCTTTTAAACTTTGAATCGGTTTCATTATAGGGAATAATATTTAGTTTGCAAGGAATATGGCTGAGCTTTTCGACTAATCTATATGCATCCGAAGAGCTGTCATTCACTCCTTTAAGCAATACATATTCAAAAGTCAGTAATTTATTTGTTACATGAGTGTAATAAGATGCAGCCGCCAACAACTCATGTAAAGGATAACGACGATTCACAGGCATGATCTCATTACGTTGGTTGTTATCGGAAGCATTTAAAGATACAGCCAATTTAAATTGATAAGGCAAATGAGCAAATTCCTTGATCTTTGGCACTAAACCCGATGTAGACAAAGTAATATGTCTCGCACCGATATTGGGACCTTTCTCATGATTCAGTATAATGGCTGCTTTTATTACTGAATCATAATTATTAAAAGGCTCCCCCATTCCCATGAATACGATATTTGATATTTTCTTTTCCGATAATCTTTTTACCTGAATAAATTGTTCAACTATCTCAGCCGTCTCTAATTTACGAAGCAATCCCATTTCACCGGTTTTACAAAAAGCACAGCCCATAGCACATCCGACTTCGGAGCTAACACATAGAGTAAAATGATTTCCCGACCGTAATAGTACCGTTTCGATAGAATGACCATCATAACATGTAAACAAATATTTTTCAGACCCATCCTCTTCTGATATATTGCGTTGGGAAAGCTCTAATATGTTTAAAGTACCCAATTCATCAATTTTATCCCGAATCTTTTTTGAAATATTTAGCATCTCAACACTTGATGAAACACCTTTATCAAACAACCATTCAAATATCTGTCTTCCTACAAATGGTTTTAGTTCGTTCTCAACTGCCCAGGCTTGCATTTCTTCATAACTGTAGTTTTTCAATGTATTTATCATGTGTGTAAGATTGGAAATTTATGAGTATTATACAAGTAAATACTTAATGCAATAGACTGAAATCATATTCCAAGCAATAGAGTAATTAAAATTTGATCATTGAATATTTTCATACAATTTTTCGAGTTATAGGATATATGACACACAGCTTTTTGCGTTCTTTGGCTTTATTTCACAAGCAAAGCTTTTCCTTGCATTTTATACCCTAAACCAATAATTTTCAAGGAATTCTATAAGGAGCAGTTATGAACACCGCCGATCTAATGCAGAGTGTCTCTGAAAAATCGGAATTATCAAAATCCGACACAAAAGAATTATATGAGATCCTCACAGATATTATTCATGAGAAATTCTCATCAGAGACCGGAATTGTTATCCCGCAATTCGGTACGTTTAGAATAAAAGAAAAACAAAGCAGAAAATCCTACAATCCGGCAAGCAAGGAATATGTACAATTGCCAAAAAAACTACTCCTCTCCTTTACACCGGCAGCACAATTAAAAGAAGATCTCAGATAAGGAGCATCTATGACTGACAAGATAACATATCAACAACTCATAGATGAATTCACTGAAAAATCAGGTAGAACAAAAGCCTTTTCCGACAGATTCATCAAAGATATTTTCACCAGCATTCAAGAAGGATTGCGTAAGGACGAGAATGTAAATATCAAAGGTCTGGGAATTTTTAAACTACAGGAAGTGGCCGAACGGGAAACTCTAAACCCTAAAACCGGTCGCTCGGCTCTAATTGAAGCACATAAAAAAATCGTATACCGACCTGAAAAAGCGTTACGGGAAAAAGTCAATGCCAAATATGCCGATCTGGAAGCAAAAGTAATCGGTAAAAAAGAAGACATAAAGCCAGCAGATGAAAATAAAAGTGATAGCGAAAGCATTCCAACCTTTCCTAAACCAGAGCTTAAACCTGAACCTGAGATGAAAGCTACTCCGGTTAATCATAAACCCATCACCTCTTCTATTACCAATGCCGATGGCAGTATAGATATTCGAAAGATATTTGGTGGTGATGATCTTCCAAGTGATGATGATGTAAAAAAAGAGAACCCTGCTTTTGACAACACGCAAGAAAACGATGATATCGAACAACATATTCAACATGTAAAAAACAATGGTCCTCAAACACTTGATGAGTTAATTAATATTACAAAAGGGAGCAATGAAGAGAAGCCTGTTGAGGAAGAAAAACCAGGGGAAAAAGTAAATATTACTTTTGAAGGTGATACCGCACCTCAAGTTTTTGGTGATAATATTGACGAACCTGTCAAAGAGGAAGAACCCGATCTTTCTCAAAACCTACCATGGATAAAATCTCAGGAAGAAGAACAAGAACAATATCAAGAAGGGGCTAAAATATCTCCTACTTTCATTATAGAAAAAAAACAGAGACGCTCTCCATGGCGTTGGTTATTTCCAATTATATTGGTCATACTTATTCTTGCTGTTATCTACTTTGTTCCAAATAATTCACTCAAGATCGAAGATATTGCATTTTGGAAAAACTGGAATAAAATCACCCTGTTTGAAAGAAAAGATAAAGATCAACAGTCTACTACTTCAAACGATTTAGATAAAGAGAAAGAAATTTCAGCCACTCTTAACAAAGATAAGGATAAAGAAAGCGATAATAAGCTCAATAATATTTTCTTAAAGCTTAAAGAACGTGGTGAAAATACAGCTAAGCCCAAAGATGAAAATGAAAAACAAGTTACAAACATTACCGAAGCCACACAAATTACTCAGGCTCCAGCTGATGAAAAAGTCTTAATCCACATTGTTCAACCCGGTAATACTTTATGGGGATTGTCAGATCATTACTATAAACGCAGTAGCTTATGGCCTAATATATACAGAAAAAACATTGAAGTCCTCCCCACTCCGGACTTTTTACCTTTAGGAAGAGAACTGCTTATTCCCGAATTAAACGGTGATTCATATGAACTCTCAAAAGCAGATTCTGCAAGAATAGCACAAGGCTATTACCTGGCTTATACGGCATATAAAAAATATGATGAAGCGAAGGCTAAAGGCTATTTGAATATGGCTAAGAAATTTGGGACAACCATTAAATAGTTAATAATTGATAATTGGAAGTTAAGAATTTGGCGCAATTTATTGCGCCTTTTCCTTTTAGAAGAGAGAAAAAAACAGAAATAATTCCAATATATTAATATCATTTTGAATGATTAAAATTTATACTTGTTTATACTAACCTAATTTATTTATATTTGCAGGCTTTTGATTAATATCAATGCTCGGGGTGTAGCGCAGCTCGGTAGCGCGCTTCGTTCGGGACGAAGAGGCCGTAGGTTCAAATCCTATCATCCCGACTTCAAACAAAACCCATCGTACGATGGGTTTTGTTTATATGGATTCCATACCGACTGCAATCATAAATACTATATATACCACAGAAATACTAATAAGTGAATATTTAATATTTTTGATTTCAAAATAATACTTAAGCAAAAACGCTTCACTGATCGCCCAAAGTAAAAAGAACAAGGGCAAATAATCAATAATATCTATCAACTGATATGAGTTCCTAATAATTATCAATTCTACATTATAAAAAGTAATTGCAGTCGAAATTATTGTTAACAAAATACCAATCATTAAACTGGCATCATTAAATTTTCTATCAATAATAATATGTAGAAAAGCTAATAAATATGATAAACTGGTTTCTAATAACAACAACACTGTTAATCTAGTTATTATATTTGCACCAGAAAATAGCTTAAAGTTGATTAAATGGAATTCAGGAAAAAAAATAGTTGGAATTGCAATCAAAGCATTTATTAATGTTACAATCGATGCAGTTAAATTTATTATTTTTTCTCCGTTCAAAATCTTACCACAATTCAATATTAAGTTATTCTATAAATGAATTAATTTAGGCTTAAAGGTAAAACAAATTTTAATTAAAAAAAATAAATTTATTGTGCAGTAAATAGCTTTTATCCATCTATCATATCGGCGAGATCTGACATAGTATAAAAACTCATCTCATTCTCATTGGCATAATTACAGATCATATCTAAAGTATTAAAACTGACCTGACATATTCCGTTCACCGTATCAACAGGCCTGTGACCATACAGAATAAGTATTTTACCGTTTTCATGGGCATAGGTTAACAAATCCAATATATATTCATTGCTTGTCTCCTCAGATTCCGAATCGATATCAACACCATATATAATACGTGTATTATCAAAAAAACATTTTTGTTTATCCGGAGAAGATTTACTAAAACTTATCCCTCGTAATAAATCAAAATAATCCAGAAGGTTGTTATCTATATGTTTGTTACGGTATCCATATGGATATGCAAAGGTTCTGAGATCTATCAATTCATCTTCCATGGAATCTATCATAGGAGTTATTTCATCTTCAATATATTTTTCTATCCCATGGATTGCCGTGTACAATGTTGCATGTGTATGAATATAACCGTGACCGGCAATTTCATGTCCGGCATCCTTTAACTTATGCATTCTTTCAATATCCGATTCGCTTCTTGTCCCAATTAGGCAAACACAAAATGTGGCTTTCCATTCATATTGCTCCAACAGAGAATCGGCCTTAAGCCATTGGGTAAAATGATGATCATCAAAAGTAATAACAATACCACCATTTGAGACTATATGATCTTCAGGATGAGTACATGATATTATAAATATTGCTATGATTATAATAGCCGGAATAATTAATAATCGTTTCATTTTCATTGATAATTCAATTCTCAAGTTTTATTGATATGCCAATCACATCCCACCCAAAACCCTTGCCTTGCAAATATCTAATTGCCTTTGATCTTTCTTCTTTGCTTTCCAGTAATCTCTTTGATTTGAATTTCTTTTGGAAATGATACCGGCAATTCTCAAGTTGTTTTTCATGATCGTAATTTGAAAGGATATCATTAATTATGTCAGTTGAGACACCCCGTTGAAATAGCTTCTCTTTCACTTTCATGGGACCCAATTGTTTTCGTTGGATCAATTCCTGAGAGAACAGCTCTGCAAAACGGGTATCATTTACATAATTCTTTTCCCGAAGATAATCTATTGCGGCTGCAATAGCGTCCTTCTGATAGCCTTTTTGAAATAGTTTAGTGCGGAGTTCCCCCGAAGCATGATCACGCAGGGAAAGCAGCTCCAGGGCCTTTTCACGCGTAAAAGCGAAGTCGGCAGCTTTGCGTAATTCATCTAAAGTCTCGTCATCCAATTCTATATTAGATGACAAAGAAAAATCAAGGATCAAATCGTCGGTGACGCTGATCCTTTCTTCGTTATCTAAAAACAAATTAAACCTGTTTGAATGTCGTTTTTGCGCAGTGATCTTAAGAATGCGCGGCATAATAATTATTCGCTTTCTTCGACCTGCTGATCTCCGATACCAAGAGCATTCTTAACCTCTTTGGCAACTTTTTCAAGAACAGCCGGATTATCTTCAAGGAACTGTTTTGAGTTCTCTCTTCCCTGTCCGATCTTCTCTTTTTCATAAGAATACCAAGAACCCGATTTATCAACAATATTATAGGCAACCGCTAAATCAAGAACATCACCGGTATATGAAATACCTTTACCGTACATGATATCAAATTCTGTTTTCTTGAAGGGAGGTGCAACTTTGTTTTTTACAACTTTAACGGTGGTTCTATTTCCTGTAAAATCCGTACCGTCTTTAATTGCGGTGGATTTTCGGACTTCAAGCCTAACAGAAGTATAGAATTTTAGCGCACGTCCACCTGTAGTGGTTTCGGGATTTCCAAACATAACACCAATCTTTTCACGGATCTGATTAATAAAAATAACCGCAACGCGTGATTTAGAAACTAAACCGGTTAGTTTTCTAAGAGCCTGGCTCATTAAACGAGCTTGCAAGCCCATATGTGAATCACCCATATCTCCTTCGATCTCAGCTTTTGGTACCAGAGCGGCAACAGAATCGATAACAATAATATCAAGTGCATTTGAACGCACAAGCGTTTCCGTGATCTCCAATGCCTGTTCACCAAAATCAGGTTGAGAAACGAGCAGTCTGTTCGTATCAATTCCCAAATTCTTGGCATAACCGATATCAAGAGCATGTTCAGCATCGATAAATGCTGCATTACCACCGACTTTTTGCGCTTCGGCGATACAATGAAGCGCCAATGTGGTTTTACCTGATGATTCGGGGCCATATATCTCGGAAATTCGGCCACGAGGAATCCCACCAATACCCAAAGCAGCATCTAACGAAAGTGAACCGGTAGAAATAGCATCAACCGATAAAGGTTTTGAATCGTCTCCCATATACATAACGGAACCTTTTCCAAATTGTCTGTCAATTTGCGCAATTGCAACTTCTAAAGCTTTTATCTTATTGTCTTCAGCCATTGAGTATCCTTTCTCAGTATTTTATTAACCCTAATTTAACACGATAACATGCGGTTTTGAAGTAAAATATTTCATTAAAGAAAAAGTGTGACCAATATCACATATGAAATGCGTAAGGAATAGGATTTAAAGCGAATAAAAATACTGAATAATGATTTAAGATTTAAGAATGATAATAATATTTTTTTAATTTACAATATTCAATCTACAATTGAAAAGGGCTGAGATCCTGATATTAATTCAGAAAAACATCAGCCCTTTTATATCACAACCAGTAACTGGTTACAAGTTACAGGAATTACTATTTTAGGTTTGCAACCGCCAATGAGGCAGAACCGACTAAACCGGCATCATTACCTAATTTGGCACGAACGACTTTAACAGCTGCAGCAGGAATGGTATATGCATGTTTAAGCATGCCCATCCGGATAGGTTCCATTAAGAGTTCACCGGCATTAGAGATACCACCACCGATAACCACCATTTGAGGATTAAGGATGTTTACAAGGCTTGCAATGGCATGACCAAGTATCTCACCTGTTTCTTTGAGAACTTCGATAGCCATCTTATCGCCTTCACCAGCGGCCATAGCAATGGCTTTAGGTGTGACTTTACCATCTTCCAAATATTTATCAATAATGGTATCCAAACCTTTGCTCATGTACATTTCCATGCGTTCAACAATACCATCTTTACCTACATAGCGTTCCAAACAGCCGTAGTTTCCGCATCCGCAGTATTTACCGTCACGTGCAATGCTCATATGACCGATCTCACCGGCTGTAAATGAAGTACCACGATACAATTCACCATTTAAGATAATACCACCACCAACACCGGTTCCAACAGTCAAAGCGATAACATCTTTTAAACCTTTACCCGCACCAAAGTGAAATTCACCTAATGACATAGCATTCACATCATTATCTAAAAAAGCCGGTTTGCCCAAATGCTTTGAAATACCGGGTGCTAAATATGTTTCATTCAAATTTGGCACATTGGTCACAATCTTCAGCTGGCCTGTTTCAGGATTCAATAAACCGGGTGAACCGATACCTACACCAAGAATATCTTCTTGAGGCAATTTAGAATCATCCATAACCTTTTGTGCACATTCGGCAATATGCTTTACAATTTCATCACCGCTTTTGCTCGGATCGGTTACAAATGAATCCTTTAGAACGATCTTACCTTCTTCATCAATGATACCGACCTTTATACCGGTTCCACCGAAATCAATACCTACATAATACTTCATGTATCTTCCTTTGTGTTTGTTTTCATGCTTATATAACGTTTCCGATCAATCGGTTCAACCGAAAGGTTAACCTACAAATTCGTTACCAACTTTACGTGCACGTGTTGGATGATCCAAATCAACACCGCAAGCAATGCCAACTTCAACAAGAATATTCCAGCAAGCCTGTAGCTGTAAATAGGCATCATGGCAACCCATACTTGGGATCTTGATAGTGGGGAACATGGTATCATGATCTGAAATAGCGATCACTTTCATACCAACACCATCAACCAATACTTCTTTGAACTTTTCTTCTTCTTCTTTGTATGGATCTACCACGATCACAACTTCATTTTCGGTCATTACTTCTTCAATACCATGAACGGCATATGTGCCTTCAAGATATCCGGACTTTTTACGAGTGATCTCATTGGTCTTTAGTGCTGCTTCTTCGGCAACACCAACATTACGACCGGCAAAGTAAATGACATCTGCTTTTGCAATAGTTGCGATCAATTCAGGATCAATTTCCATTTCAAGCACTTCTTTTGACTTGTCAGCCAGTTCTTCAACGGTTGCCGCACATTTATCTGCCGCTGCGCCAATATATGTTTTCATTAATTGATGATAAAACAGTGCTTGCTCAATCACTGATTTTGTAGCAGCTACCGCATCTTCATTACCACAATTCAATACAAATTCGTCATCGGAAATAGCTCCCAGAGGCGTTTCTTCGTGAGCAATCAAAGCAAATTTACCCTTCGATTCTTTCGTCTTAAATAGAGAAATAACTTCTTTTGTTTTACCTGAGTTTGAAGCCCCGAACACGGTAAATTCATCCAACTTTAATTCCGCAGCCTGACGTGAACCTTCGGTGTAAGCGGTGATATCAAAACCGTTCTTTTGAATTAAATTGATGGTATGTTTAGCAGGAAAGATTCTCGAAGAACCTTCACCTGTCATGAAAAGTTTTTTTGTTTCTTTCAATGAAGCAACGGCTTTTGAAAGGTCTTTGGTTTTAAAATTGCGAACAACGTCTACAGTTTCAAGCATTTCTTTACATAGCGCAAATTGAGCATATTTTTGTTCTGATAATTTCATTCTATTTTCCTTACTTATTTCTTTTCGACTTTTTTTAATACTTCAAGATCAGCATACTCCGGTTTTTTGCCTAATAAAGGACAAATATAATCTTTAAATGCCGGTGTCATATTCATACCATTTTCTGCGATATATTCATCTGGAATGGGTTTTTGTTTTCCGCCTACATCGCATAGAGGAACTTTACCGATACTTGTTTTATATTCGACTCCGGACTGACGCTTGATCACGGTCATGTAACCCGTTTCGCCTCCGGCAGCTAATTTAACAGCCGCTTCACCCAACTCGAATGCTTCTTTTCTGTCCACATCAACCACACGATCATCAGCACACATAGGTAAGGATTCTGTTACCTGAAATTCACCGCGCATATCAGGAAAATGTTTTGAAATGATCTTATGGATTTCCATTCCAACCGACACACCGCCCATAGCACCAAATTCGCGATTTCCAAATTCATCTTTAATTTTGGTTGCAGACACGGCATTACCATCTTCATCGGTAACACCTTCTCCACAAATAATTGAAACAAAGCCGTATTTATCATAACATTCTTTAAAAAATTCTACAAATTTATCTTCATTGAAAGAACGCTCGGGCATCAAAACAATATGAGGTGGGTCTGATTCTTTTTCTTTAAAACCATAAGGTGAAGCTGCTAACCAACCGGCTGAACGACCAATGGTCTGATATATTACAAACTGATCGACTTTTTGCATATCCTGAGTCAAGCGACCACCCTGAAATACCGATAAAGCCGTATAACGTGCCGCTGAAGGAAAACCGGGTGTGTGATCGGTGAGAGGAAGATCATTATCCACCGTTTTGGGGCAACCCATACCGCCCAATTCATAACCTTGTTCACGACAATATTTTTCAACTTCATATACATTCAATTGTGTATCATCACCACCAATCCCAAAGAAATAACGAATATTATATTTTTTAAACACTTCAAGAACACGAGGCATATTCTCTGATTTCAGCTTTATGCGAGAAGATCCAAGTGCAGAACCGGGAGTTTTCTGCAATAGCTCTACAGGCGCATCACTCAGATCAATAAAATCTTCTTCTAGAAGCCCTTTCATACCGAAATGACAACCCCATACTTGTTCAACGTTTTCCTCTTTGAGGCATTGTGAAATAATACCGGCCAGACTGGAATTAATCACCGAAGTGGGTCCACCGGTTTGCGCTACAACTGCGATTCCTTTCATATATGTTTGCTCCTTATACTTAGACATGATGACCTTTTGATAAGACCACAGAATTTATTTTACTTTGACAGGATCAAAGGATAAACATGATATTCTTTCCTGTCCTTCATATTTTAAATGTACAAACAGATAGGTCTGTCTATACAATCAAATTATATCACAACATCGATTTCAACAAATTCGCTACAAATTTATAGTATTGGTCACCGACTTCGATAAATCCATCACCAAACTCAACATGCTTGCGTTCATGCCCCCAGTCGACAAAACCACCGACCCAGTGCGGGGCCAAATCAAAGGCTAAAGCAGCTGTTTTACCTTTACCTGCTTGTCCGTAAACCAATAAAGGGATTTTTTCATGATCCATTTTTGCTTGAGTCGCACCCTTATCCACCGAAAGAATAACTTTTTGTCCGCATAAGACCAATTGTGCGTTTTCTTTTGGAATAAACTCATTATATCCACCGATAACACCGGGTCTTTCCCATTCCAGGTCATTGCAAACGGGGTGAAATTTTTCACACGGAATCACGGCAATGCCCTGATCATAATTTCGACGATCATCTTTAATGGAGATCATCACAGGCAATATATCTTCTATAGGTGAATTTTTATATTCAATATTGAGACCGGTAAAAGATTCCCAGCCACCGATCATCAGCAGTGCACCACCATATTTAATATAGTCTGCTATCTCCTGCAATCGATCGTCACCGATCTGTTCTCGGGGATAATCTGACAAAATAATCAGATCATAGTCCTGAATTTTAATATTTTCGGGGAAAGTAAGAGGCGATGGAATATAATCAAAATCATAGCCTTCTTCGTGGATAATGCTTCCAAGATAAATTGCGGCTAAATCTAAGTCATCATCACCGCAAAACAGGATCTTTTTATCAGATCCTTGAATATATTTTCTTAATTCGAGGGGATTCAATGTTTCTCCAAAGAAGATGTCTGCCTTCGCCAAGGCTAAGACAGACATCTTTACCTAATAGTCTTAGAATAGATCCTTATAATTGTTCACCGAATAAAATCTAAATTCGATTTCGCGGAGATACTCAAAAGGACCACCCTCTTTTACGTTCTCAACAAGAGATGCAATCTGTTCCTGAGATTTATATGCGAGAATAGCATCCAGTTTTTTCTGGAATATATCTTCATCGGCTTCGATCTTTAGGTTTGGTGCGTCTGCAAAGTCACAGTATACACCAAATTCATAAGCCATGGGAGGTTCGTGAGGTCCACCTAATTCCGGCCAGATATTACCACCGGCATGGAACATTGAAATAATTACTTCCTGATAGACGATCTTATGATCCGGATGAAGATCTTCACCTGTTGGTAAGAAAATACGTGTAGGTTTAACTTTACGTAAATAATATGTAAAAGCGTTCTGCAGCCCTGTGTAACCTTCAATAGCAGGATCACCGGGGTTAGCTGCGCGTCGGCCTACATAAGATGTCGTATCACAATCAGGGAAATCGGCAAAGAAAATATGATCGTCATCAAGACCCATGATCTTGAAAGAATCCACTGTTTCTTTTTGACGGACCTTACCGATAGTTTTTTCCTGTTCCATATGACAATAGCCCATACCGCCGTCGGTCGTAACAAGGGCGTAGACGTCTACACCGGCTTCAATGGCTGAACGCATTGTTATACCCGAACCCAATACGATATCATCATCGTGCGGTCCAATAAACAACCAGGTTTCTTTCTCTTTCCAATCAGGGAATAAACCTTTTAGTTCATCGGTGGTTTTCACGTCTTTTCCTGTGCGGCGCAAAAATTTCATGCTCGCTCCTTTTCGTTTTATGTTTGTCCAAAACTGCTTAGTAAAGAGGTTTACCAATTGTTTTAATTTGCAACAATTTCGTGGCTTTTTCAATTCATTTTTTATTTTTTTTAAATAAATCGTAAGAAAAATTGGATATTTCTCTAACTATCTTATTATGTGGAAGAAAGGGCGGCATCCATCCCAAACAAATAAAAATTACAAACATCAATAGAGTGAAAATCATTGATCAATTTCAAACATTCTAATAAATGATAACAAAAACAGCTTGCAAACACATACTTCTTGCTTTAGCTTGCATGATTATGAACAGCTATATATATAAGGGAAATTTTTAAACATAACATGAAGACTAAAACACCATCAAATATCTCCACTACAGAAACTAAAATACATATATTAGACAAGTTTGGTATTGACTCACTTAATCCCATGCAAATAGAAGCTGATACAGCCATTCGTACTGGTTCTGATGTGATGTTACTTTCTCCCACGGGCACAGGGAAAACCCTGGCATTTCTATTGCCTCTTATTGACTCTCTTGAAAAAGATTATCATGAAATACAATTATTAATACTTGTGCCATCGCGTGAGCTTGCCTTGCAAATTGAACAAGTTTGCAGAAATATCGGTTCAGGTTTAAAAGTCAATGCAGTTTTTGGCGGTCGTTCGCCTTCTTTAGATAAACTAGACCTAAAGCACAGACCTGCTATTCTAATTGCAACGCCCGGACGTTTTGCCGATAGGTTAAGACGTGATGACTTTCCTTTAGGCAGTATCAACACTGTAGTTTTGGATGAATTCGATAAATCTTTGGAAGTAGGTTTTGAAAAGGAAATGAAAGAGATCATAGAGGAACTTCCCTTTGTTGACCAACGAATACTCACTTCGGCAACAAGCTATGTAAAAGTTCCGGACTTTGTCGGCTTTGATGATCCTATTGTAATAAATTATTTAAATGAGGATAAGTCAAAGCTAAAGGTTAAAACACTTCTTTCGACAGATAAAGATAAGTTAAAATCACTTCAAAAAGCGCTGGCATACATAGGTCCACAACCCGGGATCATTTTTTCGAATCATAAAGATGCCTTAAAGCGCATCAGCGGCTTCTTGCAAGAAAATAGCATTGAGCATGAATGCTTTCACGGTGGCATGGAACAGGTCGATCGAGAGCGTGCGTTATTAAAATTCAGGAACGGCTCTTCGCGCTTACTCTTGGCAACCGACCTTGCGGCCAGAGGATTGGATATACCTGAGATCAAATTCATCCTACATTATCATCTTCCTCTTCACAAGAAGGAATTTACCCACAGAAACGGACGAACCGCCAGAATGGATCGCGACGGTATTGCCTATGTCTTGCATTGGCAGGAAGACAAGCTCCCCGATTTTATTCAAGAGCTCGAGCCCGAAAGCATACAAGTCGAAGACCAAGCTCCCTCTCCCCTTCCTCTTCCCCAAGAATGGAAAACGCTGTACATAAGCGGTGGAAGACGAGATAAAATATCCAAAGGTGATATTGCCGGACTTTTCTTTAAGCAAGGTGAGATCAAAAAGCATCAACTTGGACTCATTGAAGTAAAACAAACGTGCGCATACGCAGCCGTTCATACTGAAATTGCCGAAAAGCTCATAAGTAAAACCAATAATAGCCGACTTAAAAAGAAAAAGGTAAGAATTACGTTTATTTGAGGTCATATGACTGTAAATCAAATAAGCAAGTATTCTAAAAATTTAAATGACCCTAGATAAAAAGCAAGACATCGATCAGCGTCTACATCCACGCAATAGAAATCGTGAACAATATGATTTAAACGCCCTTGTCCAACACTATCCAAAATTGGAAAAATTCATCATTAAAAATAAATTGGGCCTAAAATCACTTAATTTTTCCAATCCTAAAGCTGTCAGACTCCTCAATAAAGCCATTCTACATCATTATTATGGTATAGAGAATTGGGATTTCCCTCAAAATAACCTATGCCCGGCTATACCCGGACGCGCCGATTACATCCACTATGTTGCCGATTTACTAAGTAAAAGTAACAAAGGTGTTATTCCAAAAGGTAAAAGCATCACATGCTATGATATAGGTGTCGGGGCAAGTTGCATCTATCCGATCATCGGTGTCGTAGAATATCAATGGAAATTCATCGCCTCCGATACTGACAGCAATTCGATCAAATCTGCCAATACCATTGCTAAATTCAATTCCAGCCTAAACAACAAAATCCGATGCCGTCACCAGAAAAATTCAACACATATTTTCAAGGGAATTATAAAAAGTGACGAATTGATTGATGTAAGCATTTGCAATCCACCTTTTCATGCCTCGGCAGAAGAAGCTCGCAAAAGCTCATATCGCAAGGTCAAAAACCTCTCCGGTTTCAATGCTAAAAAGCCACCACGTAATTTTGCAGGGATCAGCAATGAATTGATCTATGAAGGTGGAGAAATAAACTTTATCTCCAATATGATCAGTGAATCTAAAGACTATGCAAAAAACTGCCTTTGGTTTACCACGATGGTTTCGAAACAATCCAATTTGGATGACATAAACAGAACCTTGGAAAAAGTCGGTGTCAGTAGAACAGAAACTATCGATATGGGCACCGGTAACAAAACAACACGAATCGTAGCCTGGACCTTTCTTTCGGAAAAAGAACAAATAAGCTGGGCCAAAGAGCGTTGGAATAATAAAGCATCCGCTAAATAAAGGATAAACACATGCCAATGAACAACAATGATATACTAAGACGAGTCCGCTATTTATTTAATTACAACGATGAAAAAATGATCTCCGTGTTTAAACTTGCGGAATACGACGTCGATAAGGCCATTCTAAGAGCCTGGCACAGGAAAAGCGATGATCCACTACTGCTAGAAATGACAGATAAACAATTGGCTACATTCTTGAATGCCTTGATCATTGAAAAACGCGGACGAAAAGACGGTCCACTGCCCATTGCCGAAGAAATTATAAACAATAATATCATTCTTAGAAAAATAAAGATCGCCTTGAATTTACAGGCAGAAGATATGCTTGAGATATTCAAACTCGGCGAAAAACCTATCGGTAAAGCCGAGCTCAGCTCATTCTTCCGCAAGCCAGGACATCGCTCCTATCGACCCTGTTTAGATCAGTATTTGAGAGGGTTTTTGAATGGATTGCAGAAAAGATTGACGGAGAAAGCATAAGCCGTGAGAAATAAGGAAATTTTTTCCTTGTGGTTAAACCCAAAAATTCTGGGAGCTTTTTTCTAAAGTCAAAACTAATATTCCCACAGAGGCATGTTAATAAATAAACTATTGGTATCGGCAATTCAATGGACAATAAAAGCACGATAAGCCCCAAAAATCCGAACAATCCCCTGCATGGGGTAAAATTGGTCAACATGCTTGAAACTCTTGTCAACTATTTCACATGGGATCAATTAGCAATGATGATCAATGTTAACTGCTTCAAACATGATCCTTCTATAAAATCTTCTCTCAAATTCCTAAGAAAAACCCCATGGGCTAGAAAAAAAGTAGAACAACTTTATCTCGATTTGACACACAATGAGCTGTAATTACTAAGCTGCGAACTGTTAATTGCTCCCTCTCCCCCTTATCTCATCTCCCTTCACATCTTTCCTGCGGAGGTACATAAAATTCTAGAATCTCCCTCTATACAGACAACTCGAGAGTTGTCCCTACGATCACATTCATTTCGCATCATTCTTTAGCTTGCATCCCCCTCGCATTCAACTTAAATTACAAGCTGTTAGAAATATGAATTATATATAGAATTGAAAGGACAATTATGAGCAAAGGCGTTACACCTCAATCGCAAGATTACGCAAGATGGTACACGGATGTGGTCCAAAAGGCCGAACTGGCCGATTACTCCCCTGTTAAGGGTTCCATGGTCATCCGTCCCTACGGTTACGCTCTGTGGGAAAACATTAAATCCAACCTTGATCGCATGTTCAAAGAAACCGGTCACGTTAATGCCTATTTCCCCATGCTCATTCCTGAAAGTTTTCTAAAAAAAGAAGCCGATCATGTGGAAGGTTTTGCTCCGGAATTGGCTGTTGTCACTCATGGTGGCGGCAAAAAATTAGAAGAACCGCTCGTTATTCGTCCTACTTCCGAAACCATTATCTGGTCGATGTACAAAAAATGGATCAAATCCTATCGCGATCTACCACTTCTGATCAATCAATGGGCCAATGTTGTTCGCTGGGAAATGCGTACGCGACTTTTCTTGCGTACCACAGAATTCCTATGGCAAGAAGGTCATACCGCTCACGCAACTGCAGAAGAAGCGATAGAGGAATCTCATAAAATGATTGGTGTATACAGCGATTTTGCCGAAAATTACATGGCAATGCCTGTGATCGTCGGTACAAAGACCGAAAATGAAAAGTTCGCCGGTGCCGTTGATACCTTTACCATCGAGGCCATGATGGGCGACAAACGTGCCTTACAGTCCGGAACATCACATTACCTTGGTCAAAACTTTGCCAAGGCTTTTGATGTAACTTTCCAAAATAAAGACAATGAGCAAGAATACGTTTTTGCCTCATCCTGGGGTGTTTCAACCCGCTTGGTCGGTGCTTTGATCATGACCCACGGTGACGACAAAGGACTTATCCTACCCCCTATGCTGGCTCCTTATCAAGTTGTGATTGTTCCTATTTATCGTGATGACGAAGCCAAAGCCAAGGTTATGCCTTATGTTAAAGAACTAACTGATTCCATGGATGCTCAAGGTATCCGTTATCATATTGATGATCGCGAAACCTTATCACCCGGTTTTAAATTCAACGACTGGGAAATGAAAGGCGTACCGCTACGCGTTGAAGTCGGTCCTCGTGATGTAGACGGCGGCAAACTGGTCTGTGCCAAACGCCTCACCGGCGACAAAGCCATCATCACAAAAGAAGAATTCACCGAAAGTGTTAAAAGCATATTGGATGAGATCCAAACAAGCATGCTTGAAAGCAAAAAAGCCTTCCGCGAAGAAAACACAACAGATATTACTTCTTACGATGAATTAAAAGATGCAACCAAAGATGGCGGTTTCGCACGTGCTTTCTGGGCAGGCTCGAATGATGATGAAAAACGTATTCAGGAAGAAACTAAAGCCACTATACGCTGTATCCCATTTGAACAACCCGGTACCGAAGGTGTTTGTTTTTATACCGGTGAAAAAACTACAAAACAGGTTATTTTAGCTAAATCGTATTAACAGAAGCCTGAAGCTATAAGTCAGAAGGCAGAATATAGAATAATGAAGGCGTGAGAAATTGCGCCTTTTCTTGTAGTAGACAGAAGACAGTAGCCAGTAGTCAGAATATGGCTGTCATTTCGACCGAGAGAGGAACGAACGAGTGGAGAAATCTCAGGCAAAAGACTCTCTCGTTTAAAACCTCTTGACTACGCTCGCGATGACCCAATGCCTCTACTTTAATCTTTTTACTTTACTTTTTTATCTTTAAATTCCTGTCGTATTGCGGACTCAATCTTAACCTTAACAATTAAAATATGCTCCAAAACACTCAAGCCTTCATCCTTAAAGTCAACCCCAAAGGGGAAAGCTCGGCTATTTTGCATTGTTATTCCAAGGATATGGGTAAGATCATCCTGATAGCAAAAGGAGCACGATCAAGCAAATCACCCTATAAAGGTCTGATAGAACCCTTTTCATTGATCAATGTTCATTTCAATGAAAAAAAGGACAGACCCTATCAATTTTTATCCCAAGCTGAATACATTGAACCCTATACCAGAGTCAAAACCCATCCCGAAGGTGTGCTCTTTGGCTCCATCATTCTTGAGATACTTTACAAAGAACATGATAGCCACCCTAATGAGCTGATCTACAATCTTTTACACTCGGTCATGAATGCCATCGAGCAAGGACATTCGGCGCAGGCCGCCCACTGGTATTTTATTATAAAACATCTTGAGATCGAGGGGTTAAACTTAAACACTAAGCATTGTTACCATTGCGGAGAAAATATGAAAAAAGCCTATTTTTTCCCCAGAAAAGGCTACAATCTCTGTGAGAAGTGCCGCGAAGATTTTGCATTAAATTGGGAACTAGATGAGAAACATCTTACTATATTACAGGACTTGAGTTTGCGGTCAGCCAATGACCTGCCTAAAACAATTGACAAAGATATCGACAAAGAACTGGTCAATCGCGTTTTATGGAATACATTGGCAACAAGATTTGATCATTGCCGAACACTAAAATCGGTAGAAGTACTTCGAAAAGTCCTTTAGGGGTAAGGGACAATCAAAAATTGGGCAAGAATAAGGACAAATGAATGAACCAATATAGATTCAATATGAGACGTAGATTAACTCCAGGCATACAGGTCTTGATCATTGCTAATGCCATTATATTTTTATTAGGATGGCTTCTGCCTGAATTGAATAAGTACATGGCGATCTACGGTGGATTGGTACCAAAATTATTCACCCAAAATTTCTTTTTATGGCAACCGTTTACCTACATGTTCTTGCATGGTAGTTTTACTCATGTACTCTTTAATATGTTTGCTTTATGGATGTTTGGTACTGAATTGGAGCAAGTTTGGGGGACTAAATTCTTCCTCAAATACTATTTTATCACCGGTATTGCCGCAGGTATTCTTTCCGCTATAGTACAACCAAATTCGATGATCCCCATCATTGGAGCATCCGGTGCTATTTACGGACTATTGCTGGCATTTGCCCTTATGTACCCAAATCGTGTCGTTTATTTAAACTTCCTCATCCCCATCAAAGTTAAATATTTCGTTATGATATTTACAGCAATTGAACTTTTTGCCACCATTGGTCAAAGTGGTGATGGTGTGGCACACTTCACTCACCTATCCGGTATGATCTTTGGTTATCTTTACCTTCTCTGGCGCGACCGCCGAAGAAAAAAGGGTCCGGCAAAAAAGATCAAAATCATATGGAATTCAAAAAACAAAGACGTCAACAAGAAAAAAGATAAACCAAAAGTTTATCGCAACGAAAATGAAGAGCTTAAATCACTTCTCAATCGTATCAATACGGATGGTTACGCATCATTAAGCGAAAATGAGAAAGAGCGCTTATTGGATTTAACGGATAAATACAAATCGTAATACAATTTATTATTAATTAATTCAGAAATATTGGGAACGACCACGACCCTTTCTTACATTGTTTATGAAACCCATAAACCTTTATTTTTTAACAATTTCCCTTTTATTATTCTTTTTTCTCAATTAATTTATTTCACTGAAAATTATTAAGGATTATCATGGCAGAAAAACAAGATATTACTCGAATTCCCCCGCAATCAATCGACTCAGAAAAAGCTGTACTCGGTTCGATGATGCAAGAAGAAATGGCAGCTTCCCGCGCTATGGAGATCTTGCCTGAAGAGGCTTTTTATATGGATGCGCATCGATATATTTTTCGCGCAATGAAAGATTTGAATTCAGAGCATAAGCCAATTGATCAATTAACGGTTGTTGAACAGTTACGACAAATGAAACTTATAGATGATATTGGTGGACCTGCTGTAATTGCCGATTTAATTAACCGCGTACCGACTGCTGCCAATATTGAATACTATGCCAAGATCGTAAGGGATAAATATACTTTACGAACTATCATTAAAACATCAAATACCATGATCGACTCCGCATTTTCCGAAGATGAAAATACGGAAATGATATTGGATAGTGCTCAACAAAAAATCTTTCAATTACGTGAAAGTGCAAGCTCACAAGATTTTGTTAAAGTCAATACCATCACTCATCCTACCATTGAGCATGTTGAAAAAATGTATGCACATAAAGGTGATATGGTTGGTATCCCAAGTGGATTTAAACTTTTTGATAATATGACTACCGGTTTTCAGAAATCGGATTTAATAATTATAGCCGCTCGCCCTTCTATGGGAAAAACAGCTTTGGCACTTTCCATGATGCGCAACATGGCCATAGACCATGGCATTAGTGTCGGTTTTTTCTCTCTTGAAATGTCCCAAGAAGGTATTGCCATGCGACTTTTAAGTATGCAGAGCGGTATCGACCACCAAAAATTACGTGCAGGCAAACTACAAAAAAACCAATGGGAATTCTTAACTCAGGCAGCATCTGAGATCAATGATGCCGATATTCACTTTGACTTTACGGCCAACTTGAATGTTATGGATATGAGATCCCGTGCACGTCGTTTAAAAAGCAAGATCGGAAAACTGGATATTATCTTTGTCGATTATCTTCAGATCGCCCGCGCAACGGTTCGTGCAAATGATTCGCGTGTTCAAGAGGTTGCTATGATCTCTCAGCAATTAAAAGCACTCGCTAAAGAATTAAAGATCCCCGTTGTGGCTCTTTCCCAGCTTTCCCGTGCTCCCGAACAACGCGGAAAGGGAGACAGTCGACCAAAGCTATCAGATCTTCGTGACTCCGGTGCTATTGAACAGGATGCTGATCTTGTTATGTTTGTACATCGTCAATATTACTATTCCAAAGACCCTGCAGATGAAGGTAAGGCGGAAATGATCATTGCAAAACATCGTAATGGTCCCACAGGAACCGTTCCCATGACATTTAAAGATCATATTGTACGATTTATGGATGCACCTTTCGAAAACTATTCATCTGATATTGAAGAAGCAGCGGCATTTTAAAACTTATGACGAAAGATCTACCAAAAAAATTTCCTGAAGATTTTCAAATTCTTCTTGATACGGTTAAAAGCTACAACTCTAATGTTGAAGCCGATACCGCACTTCTTTGGAAAGCATATAATTTTTCTAAAGATGCTCATAAAACTCAATTTAGAAAATCGGGCGAACCGTATTTTGTTCACTTATATAATACGGCTCTTATTCTGGCGGAATTAAACATGGATACCCCGACTATCTGTGCGGGTTTTCTTCATGATGTATTGGAAGACACCAATATTTCAGAAGAGATCATGACCAATGAATTTACGCCACAGATCGTTCAATTTGTAAAAGGTGTCACAAAGATCGGTGGCATTAAGTTTCAAAGTGAGCAACAACAGCAAGCGCAAAACTTCCGCAAAATGTTGCTTAGCGTAGCCGATGATATTCGTGTGATTATTATTAAATTTGCCGATCGGCTCCACAATATGCGGACTTTGGATTATTTACCGGCAAAAAAACAGCGTCGAATAGCCTTGGAAACTCGTGATGTCTATGCCCCTCTCGCCCATCGTCTCGGTATGTATCGTATCAAAATGGAAATGGAGGATCTTTCACTTAAATACTTAGATCCCGAAGTTTACAAAGAATTAAACGAACGTATTACCGCACAGAAAAAACGATCTCAAAAAGATATTGAAGACTTTATTGAAATGATCAATGGTTATCTTGCGGAAGAAAAGATTAAAGCCCGTGTTTTTGGTCGAATTAAAAATTTTAATTCTATTTACAATAAAATGGTCCGCCAAAACCGGCCACTTGAAGAGATCTTTGATATTTTGGCCATACGCGTTGTTGTTGATTCTATCACCCACTGTTATTCGGTTTTGGGTATTGTTCATCAGAATTTTACACCTATCACAGAACGTTTCAGAGATTTTCTTGCCACGCCGAAGTCTAATGGCTATCAATCCGTACATACTACGGTTATAGGCCCAAAAGGCATTCCTATTGAAATTCAGATCAGAACGGAAGAAATGGATAAAACTGCCGAAGTTGGAATTGCCGCACACTGGAAATACAAAGAATCCGGTGAAAGTGATGAACTCGATCGTCATATAAAATGGCTACGTGATCTGGTAGAAATGCTCAAAAACGATACTAAAGACGATGAAGAGTTCCTGGAAACCTTAAAGATCGATTTATTTAACGATGAGATCTTTGTTTTTACACCAAAAGGTGATTTGATTAAATTGCCGCTTAATTCAACTGCATTAGATTTTGCTTTTGCGGTACATACCGAAGTGGGTTTCCGCTGTATTGGTGCTAAAGTCAACGGTAAGATCGTTTCACTGAATACCAGACTATCAAGTGGTGACCGCATCGAAGTGATCACAGCGAACAATCATAATGTAAGTTATAACTGGTTACGTTTTGTTACAACTAACAGGGCAAAACATCGTATTCGTAAATGGTTACAACGTCATGAATTCGAACAATCAGTTCGCTTAGGTGAAGAAATTCTTGAGAAAGGCCTAAGAAAAGCGAAACTGGCATCCAAGATCAAAGATGCCAAAACACGCTTTTCCGATATGGGCTTTGATACCGAACAATTATTTTATCAGGCTATTGGTAAGGGTGAATTGACGATAAAACACATCATCAAAGAACTCTACACCGAAGATGAAGAGAAGAAAAAGAAAAACCTGCTGCCCGAATTAAAACAATTCCGCTCCACTAATGGGATTTCGGTCAGCGGTTATGAAAATATGCTTGTTCAATTGGCTAAATGCTGTAACCCCATTCCCGGTGACGAGATCATTGGTTTTATTACCCGTGGTCGCGGCATTACCGTGCATCGTCATGATTGCCGTAACATTCCAAATCTTGAAGAAGAAAAAGATCGTTTTATCGATGTAAAATGGCATGTTAAAGCGGGTAGAACATTTGTTACGCGCATTAATGTCATTGGTGAAGACAGGCCTAACCTTATCTTTGATGTTTCGCAGATCATTCATGATCTTCATACAAACATGTTAAGTATTAATTTTTCAGTCGAAGGTAAGCTGGCCCGCGGACAAGTAGCCGTCATGGTTGAAAGTCTAAAACATGCCGAACGTATTATACAAAAATTAAAAAACATCCCCGGAGTATTAACGATTGACAGAACTTAGTCAGGAGGCCAATATGGATAAAAAGACATTCACAAAAAAAGATATCGCAAAACACATTCGCATGAGAACTAAAGGCGGATGCAAAATGCGTATTTATGAATGTGAAAAGTACATGGATGAAATATTTTCAGCGATATTGGACTTATTAATGGATGAGGAAGCTGAAAAAGTACGTATAGAAATAAGAAATTTCGGCGTTTTTGAAGTAAAGAATTCTAAAGCAAAACCTCAAGCAAGAAATCCGAAAACGAACGAGATCATCTACGTGCCGGCACGTAAAAAAGTCCATTTCAAGGCCGGAAAAAAACTCAAAGAATTCCTTTCGAAACCTCGCGAAATAGAGGAATAACATGAAACGTATCCTTGCAATCGATTTCGGTCTACGCCGAATCGGGCTGGCACTTTCCGATCCGCTTAAGATCATTGCCACCCCTTTGGATACAATTAAGATCAATAATTATAAGGAAGGAGTAACAAAACTTTTGGATCTCTTTAAAGAATATGATCTGGAAAAAATCATCATGGGATATCCTATCGGAACATCCGGAAATAAAACAGAGCAAACACTCATCGTTGATAAACTTATGGATGATCTTAGAAAAGAAGTTAATACCAACATCATTCCTTGGGACGAACGCTATACCTCAGTGCATGCTAAAGCTTTAATGCAGGAACAAGGTATAAAAACCAAAGACAATAAAGAAATGGTCGATCAGCTTTCTGCACGCATTATGCTGCAAGAATATTTGGATAGCTATTAACATGAAATTATCACTCAAACATATACTGCTACTTCTACTCTCCGCTTTGTTAATGGAATTATCATTTGCGCCCTTTAATCAATGTTATTTTGCTTTTTTTGCACTAATCCCCTTTTTCTATGTACTTCAAAATACTAATAAAGCATTCCTAGCCGGATTAATTTGGGGTTTTATTTATAGTGTATTTTCTATTAATTGGTTGGCATTAAATACAGGGACTTATTGGTGGTTAGCAACTTTTTCAATGTTACTAGCCTCTTTATTTCTTGCTTTAAATTATGCTTTCATTGCATGGTTGTTCAGGATCATTCAAAACAAAAATGAAACCTTGGCATTCTTCAGTCTGCCATTCTTGTGGGTCGCGATTGAATTTCTACGTTCCTTTGGTACGTTCGGATTCCCATGGTTGGCTCTTGGCCATTCACAGGCTCATAATACGGCTTATATCCAACTTGCTGACATTGGAGGCGTTTATACTGTCTCCTTATTTCTTGTACTGACAAATTTATTTTTATTTTTCTTGTTAAAGAATTATTCAAAAAAACGTTTTTTTGCACTCATTCTTGTCATTATCATTCCATTTATTTACGGCGCATTTATGCTAAATGCGAATATTGCCGGTAGCGAAGAACTAAACTTTCGTATTGTTCAGCCCAATATTCCCGCAAAAGAAAAATGGTTACCGCAAAACCGGCTGCCCATTATTTATAAGTTAGATTCACTTTCACACAGCGAACATGAACTTAAACCGGATGTCATCGTCTGGCCCGAAACAGCCGTTCCCTACTATCTTCGCTCATCTGTCCATTACAAACACTTATTACAAGAATGTTCCGACTCAATGAATGCTACACTTATCACAGGCGCTCTGGACTATTATTATCCCGAAGACAATTGCTATGCGTCAACAAATACCATGATGGTATTTGAGCCCGGACAAAAATCCATGAGACCCAAATTTTACGATAAGATCCACCTTGTACCTTTTGGTGAATTTACCCCGGGCGGTGATTTTTTTGACTGGATGAACAATATGGAATATGGTCAGAGTGATTTTGTGCATCGTAATTACAGAGAAAATCTACATATGACCAAAGCGAATATTCCTTTTTCACCCATGATCTGTTACGATTCGGTATTTCCCCACACTCTACGGTCTTTTTCTGCCAAAGGAAGTCAGTATAATATTTTAATTACCAACGATGTCTGGTTTGGTCGCTCAATGGGACCACATCAGCATGCTGCTTTAGCCATAGTACGCTCTGTAGAAACAAGAAAATCCATGGTACGTTCTGCCAATGCGGGCATATCCATGTTCATAGATGAAAAAGGAAGAGTATTAGACACCCTTCCCCTATACACCACCGGAACTTTAGATGCGAAGCTATATGCCTCTGACTATGTTTCGACTTATGTAAAAACAGGTAATTTATTTGGATGGCTGATGTGTATTATCTCAGCTATCTCACTGGTTTATTCATTATGGCTAAAAAGAAAATCTTCTTTATAATATTATGTCTCATCATTGCATTGTTAGTTTTTGCCGAGACAGAAGCAGGCTCTGTATGGATAGCTCCGGATACTCCCTACTTGCTAAAAATTGAAAAGATTCTCGAAAAACACGATTACCTGCTACAAAGTGATTCGCTAAAAGCGGAATATCAAGGTAATCTGATGTTTTATGCAGCAGATAATGACTCTATTCGTTGCGAATTGGAGTTAAGTAAAGGAGATGCTCCATCTTTTGTACTAGATTCATTTAATATGGAACCTGAATCAGGTAATAACGTAAGAAACAGCGTATTAAAATTTTCTATTTGGATGTTGATTTTAAATGCTGTAACGGCGATATTATTTTTCACCAGATCCACATAAATAAAGGAATATTATGAAACGAATATTACACATTATACTGATACTAGCACTGGCAATGAGCCTTAGCGCCCAGGAAAGAAAGGATCTATCCACTCTAAAAAGTATTGTTCTGCCCGGATGGGGCGAACTTAGCCAAAATTCCAATTCCGGTTATATCTTTTTGGCAGCCGAAGCTGCGCTTTGGCTTGGTTTTGGTGGATTACGATATTCTTATGGCGTACAAGGGGAAGATCTCGTTTCATATACGCGCTTACATGCAGCTTTGAATGATCACCCGGGAGATCTCCAGTTTTGGGCAGACATGGGAAACCACATCTCTTACGAAGATCATAAGGAAAGCATGCTTGACGGCAGAACTCCCGACAAAATCTGGGATATCAAGTATAATTGGGAATGGGATTCACAGGCAAGCTTACTTGAATACGACGCTCTTAACAGAAGAAAAGAGCTTACATATATGACATCAAATTTCATGATCACAGGTATGATCGTCAATAGAATCGCCTCAGTCGTGAACGTCAGATATCTTAAATCGAAAGATATGAAATTATCTGCAGTTTCATATCCTGTTAACAGAGGTGCCAACTTACAGGTATTTCTTGATTTTTAGATGAAACGTTTTATCAACATCATGCAGATAATATTAAGTCTGCTTGCATTTATTTTTGTTTTCATATTCGATCTATTATGGATGCAAATTTCCGTGTTTGGTATTTTTTTGTTTTTAGCACTCATGTCCTCACAACGAAAAGATATTTTAAAAATGTTCATACATTTTTCCATTCTCCTTGTATTTACCTTAGTGGTTCACCTCTTTTTCAGATTTGGAGACCTAAATTACTGGCAGGGATTTTTTTCCGTAGAAGTTTGGAGTAAAACCCTATACTACACATTCAGGAATGCTAATATTTTACTTATCATGAGCTATATCATAAAAAGCAGAGATAACCTAAATATGGAAACTGTCACAGCTTTTTTAGAAAACAGGAAACCGTCGAAGTTTTTCCAGCCACTCAGTCTCGCTTCACGCTATACGGGTTTGATCGCTGAAGAATTTAAATCAATTCAGCAAGTTCACCGCATTCTTGGAATACAAAAACCAAAACATGTGATCGCTCAGGTAAAGTATTACACATCCCTGATTTTGCCAACCATCATTTCCTCTATAGAAAGGGCCGAGCATCTATCCATAGCTATGACCTCCAGAGGATATAATAAAGTATGAAACGAGCAATCTTACAGGTAGAATATGACGGTACCGCATACTGCGGATATCAATTGCAGCCTGATCAACCAAGTATTCAAGCATGTTTAGAAGTGGCACTTTCAAAGCTTTATAAACAAAACATTCGCGTCCATGCCAGCGGTAGGACCGATGCCGGTGTACATGCACGCTTTCAAATCGTTCATTTTGATCCACCCAAAGAGCTTAAAAAGCTTAATCTTAAAGCGGCTCTTAATTCACTTTTACCTAAAGATATTAGAGTGATAAATTATGCATACAATGTAGACAATTTACATGCGCGATTTGATGCCATTGAACGCCGCTACGAGTACAGTATTTTACAGGGAACAACCGCTTTGGATCGTGATCGCGTTTGGCAAAACTATCAAAAACTTGATGTTCAAGAAATGCAAAAAAGCGCAGAACTATTTATCGGTGAACATGATTTTACCGCTTTTTGCTCGGCTCAAGCCGAAGTGGATCATAAGCGTTGTATTATCTATAGATCAGAATGGAAAATTAATGATAACAAGCTAATTTACCATATAAGCGGCAACCGTTTCTTACATTCAATGGTTCGATCCTTAGTTGGCACCATGGTTGAAGCCGGCAAAGGTCGTATAACAAGTGAAGATATCAAAAACATTCTTGAGAACCGCCTAAGAAACGGTGAGGCTGTCACAGCCCCCTCACAGGGACTAGTTTTAGCTGAGGTATTATATAATAAAAATATTGAGTGGGAAGTATAATGAGAAAAGGGATCATGAGTATCGTAGCATTAATTATTTGTACACTAATGCTAATTTTATCTTTACAATTTTATTTAGATACGCGAAGACATCTACTCTTTGAACAAATTGAACAAAGAAATTCAGATACACTAAGAATACAAGATCAGGATCCAGAAACCAGGCTTTCATTAAATAAAACTCTGGAAGACCAAAGAAATACTGCTATAACCAGGGCAATAGAACAAACCTCAAATGCCATTACGGGTATTCATGTTACTCGAATTAAAAAGGTTTCAAATAATCCCTTTTTCACTGACCCGTTTTTCTCTCGATTTTTCCCAAACAATATTCAAAAGAAAAAGATTCAGAGTTTAGGGTCAGGTGTACTTATTTCTGAAGATGGCTATATTGTTACCAATGCGCATGTGCTGGGAGAAAATGCAGTAGAAGTATACGTTACCATGAGTGGAGGAAAACGTTATTTAGCTGAAGTAATCGGTACAGATGCCCTAACTGATATTGCGCTTATAAAAATAGAATCCGAAATACCTTTACCATATGTAAAATTGGGAAATAGTGATGAAATTATCATTGGTGAATGGGTCATCGCCTTGGGAAATCCGTTTGGACTCTTTGATGTCAGCAATAAACCGATCGCAACATCGGGGATCATTTCATCCTTAAATATGAATTTCGGTGAAACCGAAAGCGGCCATGTTTATCAGAATATGATCCAAACAGATGCCAGTATTAACAGTGGAAACAGCGGTGGTGCTTTGATAAATATGGTCGGAGAACTTATCGGTATTAATACTTTTATCTTTAATGGTGGCAGTACCAATGGGAATGGAGGTTCTATAGGAATTGGTTTTGCAATTCCTATAAATCGTGTAAAAGAAATTGTTGAGCATTTAAAAACCCATGGTGAAATTGCAAGAAATTGGGATTTTGGTATTTCAGGACAACCTTTAACTCAATCAATTATCGACTACTATAACCTTGATACCGATCATGGTATTATCATCATTGATATCCAAGAGGGGAAAGCCGGTGCAAAAGCCGGATTACAGGTCGGTGACATTATCCTTTCAATTAATAATCAAATAGTTACACATAATCAGGATGTTGTCAATATTATCAATAATTCTTATTTAAAGATCGGTGACAGTATTTCTGCCCTTATAAATCGTGATGGAGCCGAGCTATCTGTCCAGATTGACCTAATACAGTGAATACTTGTGATAAGTAACCTGTAATTATTGATCATATGCGAGAGAATGTTATAAATAAAAAATAGACGGAGCCATGTTCCGTCTATTAATTTTTCTATACTATAAATTTCTATGAATATATTACATATCCATTATATCCATCAGCTTTTGATAGATATCCGTATTATCAAAAGAACCATTAAATGCTTCCGCACCCACACCAAAGGCTCTTACCGGAACCGGAATAGCTGTGTGTGAAAACGTTGACCACCCAATACCGGCTTTTCTTGATAAAATATGCGTAACTTTAATTACAAATGGATCATATGGTCCATACAAAATATATTCGCTCGGAACATATTTATCACGTTCTTCAAATGAACGGGTATAGGCTTGAGTAAGTTCTTTGACCTCATTTGAATCAAGAGCAAGTCCCTTTATATCATCACCGAGTCCTGTTACTCCGAACATATATTCAAGAGCCCAATCAGCTTCAAACATCAAGGAATCCTTACCCATCAACTCTTCTTTTTCTTTTTTCATCTCAGCATATTCTGCATTAATTACAGCAAAAGATTTTTCTTGCCATTGCAGCTTCCCCAATTCGAGATCATAATCCGCAGAAGCTGTTCCCAGGGTCATACCACCACATTCATGATCAGCTGTAATTAGAATTAAAGTATTATCGGGATTTTTTTTATAAAATTCTAATGCTACCTCTATCGCCTCATCAAAAGCAATAACATCCTTAACTGTTGCCGCCGCATCATTTCGGTGACACGCCCAGTCTATTTTACCACCTTCAACCATAATAAAAAAGCCTTCTTCACTATCTAACATGTCAATCGCTTTAGCTGTGATATCAGAAAGAGAAATACCATTGTCATCGTTATCTATACTATATGGCATAGAATAACCTTCTGCCAATTCGGGATAGATAAATAAAACTTTCCCCGCTCCGGGTTCAAGAAAAGAAAAAGCTGTTTTATTATTCACATAAAGATACCCATTTTCTTTCGCCAAATCGATCACATTAGTTGAATCCAGGCCTTTGGGATCTGTAAAATATCTTAGTCCACCTCCAGCAAAATAATCAAATCCGGAGGTCGCCAATTCTTTTCCAATTTGATAATAATTTCCTCGATTTGGTTGATGAGCATAAAAACCTGCCGGTGTGGCATGATCGATATCCACAGTAGAAATTATCCCGATTTTTTTTCCACTTTCTTTTGCAGATTCAGCAATCGATTTGAATGCTTTAGTATGCTCAGCATCCATAGATAAGGTTGAATTATTGGTTTTATTACCGGTAGCTAAAGCTGTTACGGCTGCACCGGAATCAGTAATATAATGATTTTTTGAAAATGTAGTTGCAGACCCAGTATATTCAGCTGTATTCATATTAAGTTTAACAATACCGCTTTTTCCTTGAACCGAAGCAAGATAGCGCTCTGCCGCATTAACTTGTACGGGTCCCATTCCATCACCGATAAAAAAGAAAACATATTTAGCTTCTTGAGTTCCACAGGACATTAGAAGAATGCCTGCAATTAGCATAAGATATTTAGCCACTTTTCGCATTATTAACTCCTATATATAATCTATCAAAAGATTCACCGAATTATATAAATGAAATTGGGAAGATAAAAGAACAAAGTAAAAAGATAGCGCTTATAATTTATTTTTTCCTAAAAGTATAATCTTTCTTATTTTCTCTTTTGACTTTAGAGATTAAACCCTAAATTTCATCCATGACAGAAGAGCTCATTTTAGAAACATGGTCAAATATTAAGTCGCTTAGAGAGCAAAAAGGCGTTAGTTTAGATTCTTTAAGTGAAAAAATGCGACTTCCCGTTGAACGCATTGAATACCTCGAAGCCGGAGATTTTTCAGAAGCCGATCCTATTATCACTAAACTCCAGCTTAAAAATTATGCACGTATCCTAGATATTGATTATGAAACTATTAGCGAATTAGCCGGTTTTAACATACCTAAAGTAGAGACAATTGCCGAACCGCTCGGTGAAAATGTAAAGATCAAAAAGACACGAACATACCGCGGTCGAAAAAAAGAACCTAAAAAAGGACTTATTTACGTAGCCATTATCGTTGCATGTATTGTCACCATCATTATACTTAATCGATTAGCAATTGCCTTTAATATAAATTCTGATGTATTTGAAATGACTGAAGAACAGGTTAATGCTCTTGATACACCTATTGAATCTGAAAAAGATACCGGTTCATTTAAACCCTTTCTTCCTCAAGTCAAAAAGGAAGCCGTTGATGTTGATATTATTTCAACAATGACCATCAAAAAGACAAAGAGCATCAGTTTCCCGGTTAAAATAAAAGTATTTCCCAAACAAGATATATCCTATCGTCAGGAACTCAAAGGATTAAAGAATATAGAAAACTATATTTTAAAGGATACTCCTACTTTGCTTGAGCTTAATAAACCCGGACGAACCATCTTTTATCATGCAAACGACACACGCTTTGTAATTGATGGTGATATTTTGAAAGATGAAAATCTATCATTGTTGCTAGTAGAGATCAATGAGGATCGGGAATTAAGTATTTATACTAAATAAAATTTATTTAAATCAATAATAAAAGCCTTGGATTTAAATCCAAGGCTTTTGCTTTTCAAAACTTCATTTTTAAAATTAAACTACACCAAGGTCTACCATTGCAATCGCTACTTTCATAAAACCAGCAATATTGGCACCTTTTACATAATCAACATAGTTTGCATTTAAGCGACCATGTTCAACACATTGACTATGCACACTTTTCATGATCTTTCTTAGATGGTCATTGACTTCTTCACGAGACCATGATAATCCCATAAAATTCTGGGTCATTTCAAGTCCGGAAGTTGCAACACCTCCGGCATTTGCGGCCTTGCCAGGTGCAAAAAGAATTTTTGCATTTTGGAATACATCTACCGCTTCGGGTGTAGATGGCATGTTGGCTCCTTCTGTGACAAGAAAACAGCCATTTTTAACCAAGGTTTTAGCATCATCTTCATTGATCTCATTTTGAGTTGCAGAAGGCACAGCCACATCACAAGGAACTTCCCAAGGACGCTTACCTTCTACATATTTACAACCAAATTCCTTGGCATATTCTTTAATACGGCCACGGCGCACATTCTTGAGATCCATTACATAATCCCATTTTTCACCGCTAATACCATCAGGATCATAGATATAACCACCTGAATCTGAAAGCGTAACGACCTTACCTCCGAGTTCATTAACTTTTTGTGTTGCATACTGTGCCACATTTCCAGAACCTGAAACAGTAACAATTTTACCTTCAAAATTATCATTGCGAGTTGCCAACATATCTTCGGCTAAATAGATCGCACCATAACCGGTAGCTTCGGGACGGATCAAACTTCCACCCCATTGAACGCCCTTGCCTGTCAAGGCGCTTGTATGTTCATTTTTAAGACGTTTATATTGACCATATAAATAACCAATCTCACGACCTCCAACACCGATATCACCGGCAGGAACATCCGTATGATGACCAATATGCCGATACAACTCTGACATAAAACTTTGACAAAAGTGCATTACTTCATTATCGGTTTTACCTTTGGGATCAAAATCTGAACCACCCTTTGCACCACCCATAGGTAATGTTGTGAGTGAATTTTTAAAGATCTGTTCAAATCCAAGAAATTTTAAGATCGACAAATTCACACTCGGGTGAAATCTAAGACCTCCTTTAAAGGGTCCGATCGCGTTATTAAATTCAACGCGGTATCCCCTATTTACTTTCACTTCTCCGGCATCGTTTACCCAAGGGACTCTAAAAACAACAATGCGTTCCGGAATAACAATACGTTCCATTATGTTCGCAGCTTGAAAAACAGGATTCGCTTCGTATACTTCCCATACTGAATCTACCACTTCTTTAACCGCTTGAATAAATTCAGGTTGACTAGGATTATGAGCGACAACGTGATTCATAAATTCACTTTTAGTCATGTAAACTCCTCTAAATTATTTCGATTTAAGTCCTTGTTTTAAATATAGAGTAACTTTAGCAAAAATGAATTATTTTTTTAATAAATATGACACACCTTGACATCAAAGATATCAAGGCGTGTACCACAATACTTATTAGAGGCTAAGTTTCTATACGATTCCTTGCTCTACCATTGCATTGGCAACCTTAAGGAAACCGGCAACATTCGCTCCGCGAACATAATCAATATATTTTGGATCGATCTGACCATTCTCAACACATTGTTCATGAATACGAACCATAATATGATGTAGTTCTTTATCCACTTCTTCACGCGTCCAAGAGCGACCCATATAATTTTGACTCATTTCCAAACCTGAGGTCGCCACGCCACCTGCGTTAGCGGCTTTCCCCGGTGCATACAAAATTTTTGCAGCTTCAAATACTTTAACGGCATCGGGTGTTGATGGCATATTGGCACCTTCAGAGACACAGAAACAGCCATTTTTAACTAATAATTCAGCATCCTCTTTACCCAGTTCATTTTGAGTAGCACAAGGTAATGCGATATCAACTGCTTGTTCCCATGGTCTTTTACCTGGATAGAATGTAGCATTCGGAAATTCTTTTGCATAAGGAGCAACAATATCGTTATTGGAAGCACGAAGCATAAGCATATAATTGATCTTTTCATCGCAGATACCATCAGGATCATAAATGTATCCGTCAGGACCGGAGAGTGTAACGACTTTACCGCCCAGATCATTTACTTTTGTTGCAGCACCCCAGGCAACATTTCCAAAACCTGAGATCGCCACTTTTTTGCCTTCAAAGCTTTCACCGCGTGTTTTAAGCATTTCATTTGCAAAATAAACAACACCAAAACCCGTAGCTTCGGGACGTACCAATGAACCTCCCCAATTCAAACCCTTACCGGTTAAAACACCTGTAAATTCATTTCTTATTCTCTTGTACTGACCGAAGAGATAACCGATTTCACGGGCGCCAACACCAATATCACCGGCAGGAACATCGGTTCTGGAACCGATATGTCGTTGCAGTTCCATCATAAAACTTTGGCAGAAACGCATAACTTCACCGTCGGAACGACCACGGAAGTTAAAGTCTGAACCCCCTTTACCACCCCCCATGGGCAAAGTAGTAAGGGCATTCTTAAAGATCTGTTCAAAACCCAGAAATTTTAAGATAGAAAGGTTCACACTTTGGTGAAATCTCAAACCACCCTTGTAAGGACCGATTGCAGAGTTAAATTCAACTCGAAATCCACGGTTAACCCTTACAGCGCCCTGATCATCAACCCAGGGAACACGAAATGTAATAACACGTTCAGGCTCAACAATACGATCAAGAATGTTGGCATCCTTAAATATGGGATTATCCTCATAAATATCCCAAATTGATTCAACCACTTCTTCTACGGCTTGCAAAAACTCAGGTTGATGTGGGTTTCGTGCAGCGACAGATTCTAAAAAACTACTTTTGCTCATTAATTTTTTCCTCCATAGAACACAAGCAAAGCTTACGAGGTCCACATGACCCCGCTTTAAAAGTACGACCCCGCTCTCTTCCTTACTCCGGGATCACGACCCATCTTGTTTAGTACAAGAGAACTATCAAATTCCGCGTAATTTAAAGATATTTTAACGTAAAAGTAAACCCTAGTTTTGTCTTTTTTACTTTTATTTTATGGGGTTTTTAGAAAAATATAATTATCTATTTCAAGCCTCTTTCTTAAAAGGAGCAACAAAGCATTGCTAATACATTATTACCAGTGATAATTTGTAATGTTTTCCTATAAATATTTTGGTTAAAACAAATTTGAAAATAAATAATCAATACCATAAAAAGTAAGGAACGGTCACAACCGTTCCTTACAAATACAAAACAATTATACAGGTTTCAACACCTTGAACCTCTAGCTGTATTTTTACATCTTAATATCTTTTTCAAATTCGGCAATTGTTGTTCGCATCATACCAATCATATCATGTTCAGCCGCTTCAAGGGCAACACGAATGCCATTCTTAAAAGCATAGGCATCAGAGCGACCATGACTTTTAACAACCAGTTTATCATAACCGAAAAGAGGTGAACCGCCATACTCTTCATAAGAAGCAATTTTTGTTAGTTTATTAATACCCCCTAACAAAAAGAGCAATCCAAGTTTCCAAATGAATTTACCTTTTGAAGCTATCTTTGCCAGTTTCTTTACCGCTTCACTGGTGCCTTCCATGGTTTTCATCGCAATATTACCCGTCATTCCCTCTGTAACAACAATATCGGCTTTACCTAACAAAAGATCGTTGCCTTCAATATTTCCTATAAAGTTGATATCATTTCTTGCTGAGAGAAGCTTATATGCCTTTTTCATCGTTTCATTACCTTTATGTTCTTCAGCCCCTATATTCAGCAAACCGACCGTTGGGTTTTTGATATCCAACACCTCTTTAACATAAGCCATTCCCATATAAGCATAATGGACAAGATCTTCCGGTGAGTTTGAAACATTAGCGCCAATATCCATCATAAATGAAAAAATAGGAACATCTTTTCTTTCTTTCATTGTAGGATACAATGTACCCAAAGCTGTCCTTTTTACTCCCGGTATTCTTTTAATATGTGTACCCACAGATAACACAACCGCACCCGTACTACCGGCAGAAACCATGGCATCGGCTTTATTTTCAGATAACATTCTTGCCGCCAGAAGCACAGAAGCATTGGGTTTATCCTTTATAGCGGTTTTAGGAGAATCTTCCATGGTTATCTCATCGGGCGTATGCTCAATGATGATCTGATCTTTGTTATAAGTATGTTTTAGCAATTCGGCTTTTATTTTTGCTTCATCTCCTACAAGAATAAATTTAGCTTCAGATTCTGCCGCCATTTGACATGTACCATCAACTGTAACAGCAGGAGCAAAATCTCCTCCCATGGCATCAATAACAATCGTTTTAATCTTTTTAGACATTTTACCTTCCTGTATTTAATGGTGCATAATGTAAGAAATTATAGTGAATGATAAAAGAAATGGTTTCCATTAAGGTTAATACAAAAGAAGAGAAGTAAGATATAAAAAGCAAACTATCGTCAAAATTCTATTTACATCATTCTTAGTAATTGACCATTTATATCATTAAGTATTCTACGCAAATTGAATTCGTATTTTCGATTTAAAATTGCATTCATCTCGCCTCGTTAATAACTCACAACTAGTAAGATTTTTCCTTTGTTTTATTATATTCATCCGTTAAATTTGGAAGCTTTGCTCTTTATATATGTATCATATCACTCCGGAACAAAGCAAGGAGTGGATTTAACAGAATATGGAGGTTCAATCCCGTATGTCTAAAAAGCTGATGTGGCGCTATCTCTTGATCGTCGTTCTGATAGCATGGGCAGTTTACTCACTGGTTCCCACCCTACAGTTCGAACGTTTAACAGACGCTCAAAAAACAGAACTTAAAGAAGAAGGAAAGTTGATCAACCTTGAATCCCGCATGATAAAACGCGGTCTTGATTTGCAGGGTGGTATGCATCTTGTCCTTGAAGTAAATGTCCCCGATTTCGTAAAAAACATCGCTGAACACCAATCACGAGCTTATTACGATTTTATTGATAAAGTGGACGCTCAGTATGCTGAGGCTCCCGAAGTAGATTATCTTGATATCTTACTGAAAACAGCAGATGCAGATAGCCTTCGCCTCAGTCGTTACTTCCCCACCGTTGATCGTAAAACAGATAACAAAGCCGTCGTAGATAATCTCTCTAAAGAAGCCGAACACGCTGTGATTCGCGCTGAAGAGATCATCCGTAACCGTGTTGACCAATTTGGTGTTGCTGAACCGGTTATACAACTAGTTGGCAATAAACGTATCATCGTTGAATTGGCCGGTATTGATGATCCTCAACGAGCTAAAGATATTATCCACAATACCGCATTGTTGGAATTCGTTTTACTAAAAGACGCAGATTATACCCAAGATATTATCAATCGTATCGATGCTGCCGTAAAACGAATGAACCCTGAAGATATCGTTCAAGCCGATACAGCTGTTGTTGCAAACACCACTTCAGATGATACTGAAATTTCAGTTTCCGAATTGTTAGGTATCGATGAAGACGATGCAAACACCACTTCAGATTCTTCTGTTCTGGTTGACCAAAATCTAGCTGCCGAAAAGCCTTTCTCTGCCTTATTGAGAAATCTTGGCTGGGATATCGGTGTTCCTAAAGGAAACTACTATGCAGTAAATAAGATTTTGAATGATCCTGAAGTAAAGCGCGTTCTTCCCAATGATCTTCGCATTCTATTCTCAGGTCACACCAAAGCATATGATTCACAAGAAGGTGGAAAAGTTGACTTCTATACCCTGTACTTTGTAAACCGTGAAGCCGGTATGACCGGTGAAGCTGTTAAAGAAGCTCAGGCAGAGCTCGGTAGTGTTTCAAGTGAACATATGGGACAACCCATTGTAAACGTTAGAATGAATGCTGAAGGTACTCGCACATGGGCACGCTTAACCGGTGCCAATGTAGACAAACGTTTGGCAATCGTTCTTGACAATAAAGTTCAAATGGCTCCAAGAATTCAAAATAAGATCCCAAACGGACGTACGGTTGTTGAAGGGTTTGCTTCTTTAGCTGAAGCTCAGGACATTGAGATCGTACTTAAAGCCGGTGCTCTTCCTGCTCCTATTGACATTATTGAAGAACGTACAGTCGGTGCATCTTTGGGTGCTGACTCGATCGAACGCGGAATTCGTTCCATGTTGATCGGTCTTGCTCTGGTTGCCCTATTCATTATTGTATATTATCGTGGTGCAGGTGCTATCGCCATCACAACGCTAGTATTGAATATTTTCTTTGTGTTGTCAATTCTCGCTTCATTGCGTGCAACCCTCACCTTACCCGGTATCGCCGGTTTAGTGCTAACCATGGGTATGGCTGTTGATGCCAATGTACTTATCTTTGAAAGGATTCGAGAAGAATACCTTAAAGGTAAAACAATACGCTCTGCTGTTGACAATGGTTACTCAAGAGCTTTCATTACGATTCTTGATGCCAACTTGACTACTCTTATTACAGCGCTTGTTCTATGGCAATATGGTTCCGGTCCCATTCGTGGTTTTGCCGTCACTCTATTCTGGGGTATCATCTTTAACTTTGTATCCGGTTACTTCATCTCAAGAACAATTTTTACATCGTTCACACATGGTAAGAAACCGTTAAACAAACTCAGTATATAGGAGGCAGCCGTGTTTCAATTTTTTAAAAATCCTAATTTTAATATAGTCGGTAAACGACGTGTTGCCTTGATCGTATCACTTGTTGTTATTATAGCAGGTATTGCATCACTCTTTTTGCAAGGTTTGAACTACGGTGTTGATTTCGCCGGTGGTGCAAAAATGCAAATCGAATTCAAGAAAAGCATTTCCGCGGAAGAATTACGAAGTCTTTTTACTGAAAAAGGACTCGGTAATCCCGAGATCAAAAGCTCAGGTGCAAATGAATACATGATCACTATTTCTGCCAATGAAGCTGAAAATTCAGACAAGCTTCTAGAAGAAGCTCTTCAGAATGTTGATTATGAGATACTTCAGATTGATAAAGTTGGTCCGAAAATGGGTGCTGAAATGCGTTCAAATTCGGTTTCAGCTGTAGCTATCGCTCTATTATTGATCCTTATCTACATTACCGTTCGTTTCGAATTCAAATTCGCTATCGGTGCGGTTATTGCTTTATTGCATGATGTGCTTGTAACCTTGGCTTTTTTCTCATTCTTCCAATGGGAATTCTCTCTGCCGGTGCTTGCTGCCTTCTTGACAATCGTTGGTTATTCTCTAAATGATACTATCGTTGTTTATGACCGTATCCGTGAAAATATCAAGATCCACAAAGGTAAACCTCTCAAAGATGTTATCAATCTTTCGGTTAACCAGTCATTGGGTCGTACGATCATCACATCATTGACAACTTTCCTTGTTGTACTTATTCTTGCTATCTTTGGTGGCCAGGTATTATTCGGTTTTTCAATCGCGATGGTAGTCGGTGTCATTGTCGGTACTTACTCTTCAATGTTCGTTGCCGCTCCCGTTCTTATTGCATGGGAACATCGTTTTAAAGAAAACGACGACAAGAAAAAGAAAAAATAATCCGTCGACAGGAATTATCCTGCCGGAATACCGGATATAAAAAAGAGCCCGGCAGAGTCCGGGCTTTTTTTCAAGGATGAAAAATATGCACTCAAAAGAACTGATCAAAGTCAACCATCTTAACTTCTCTTTCGATAAAAAAATTGAAGTTCTCTCGGAGATTGATCTTCCGGTCTATGAAAAAGATTATCTCGTTATTATGGGACCAAATGGTGGAGGTAAAACAACTTTATTAAAATGCATGTTAGGTTTACTCAAGCCAAATTCCGGTTATATAGATTACAATGGAATTAAGAAAAATGATTTTGGTTATGTGCCTCAGTTCACAACCTTTGACAAGCATATGCCCATTCGAGTTCATGAGTTTATAGAAACCGGATTAATCGGTCAATATCACGCATTTAAAAAGCGTAATCCGGTAGATAAATCCGTTATAGAAGCTCAGTTGGAAGAGTTCGACATTAAAGACATCGCGTGTTCATCTATCTCGGAGATCTCAGGCGGTCAATTACAGCGGGCATTGCTGGCCAGAGCTCTGATCCAAAATCCAAAAATCCTATTTTTGGATGAACCTACAACCTTTATTGATTCCGAATCAAGAGGAAATCTTTCGGAAATACTAAAGCGCTTAAATGAAAAAATGGCTATCGTTATGATCACACACGACACCTCAACCATAGATGATCAAGTAAAAAATATTGCCTGTGTAAATAAAACACTGTATTACCACGGGCGCGATGAACATATGGAAGAATCACTAGAAAAAGTTTATGGCTGTCCCATTGAACTAATAGGACATGGATTACCCCATCGAGTCCTAAAGGAGCATAAATGAATATCTTGCAATATGAATTCGTTCAAAACGCCCTTCTTGCCGGAATTCTGTTAAGTATTACGGCAGGTATTATCGGATCATTAATCGTGATTAAACGCGATACTTTTCTTGTAGGTGGTATTTCACATGCTTCTTTTGGTGGACTTGGACTATTTTATTTTCTTGGTTTAGATCCTATCCTTGGTGCTTTTACCGTAGCCTTAGCTTCCGGTTCGGTTATTGGCCTGAGTAATGAGAAACAATTACACACACATAATGCCATTATTGGCGTACTCTGGGCATTCGGTATGTCTTTGGGTATTATTTTTATCACCATCACTCCAGGTTACGCACCAAACTTACTAACCTATCTTTTTGGTGATATCCTTACGGTTTCAAGACCCGATATCATAAGTATCGCTCTTTATAATATTGTTTTGTTAACTGTTTTATTTTTGTTCTATAAACCTTTGATCGTATACCTTTTTGATAAAGAATTCGCAGCCCTACATGGTATTCCTGTGAAATTGTTTAGATACTTTTTCTACCTCTTCATTGCTATTGCTATTGTTCTTATGATCAGATCTGTAGGTATCATTCTGGTATTGGCTTTATTAACAATCCCACCACTTATCGCTCTCCCCTTTTTAAAGCGAATGCCAATAATCATGCTGTGGTCTGTCCTAATCTCCCTTTTCATTTTCATTAGCGGCTTTTTTATTGCCTATTACACGAACCTCCCCACGGGTCCGATCATTATTGTTACCGGAACAATACTCCTGTTTGTTACGAGGGTTATATGCTTTCTCAGGGACAAAAACTCCTAAAACAGATCTATTTCGATATTATCGAAGAAGTTAAAGCTCCCGCACTGTATAAAAAATACCTGCATCGCTGGGAAGATACTTTATTTTATCGCAATACTCCCTTAGAGATTCAAGGCAAGAAGGTATTTCTCGCCGGTTCCGGGAAAGCTTCCTTAGGAATGGCAGAAGCTGTTTTGGAATATCTACCCGCTGAGGTCTATGATTCACTCTTTATTACCCCCAAAGAAGCTCCTGAGAGCCCGTTCAATACAATAATGGGCGATCATCCCATACCCGGCAATAATAGCTTAGAAGCCGGAATAAACATGAAACGATTTCTGACATCATTAACTAAAAATGATACACTTTTATATTTTCTTTCCGGTGGTTCATCCGCTATGTTCGAATTGCCAATTAAAGGTATAGACTTAAATGACATGCGTGAGTTGACGGCCACCTGCCTTGCATCGGGTGCAGATATACATGAGATCAACACTCTACGCTCTTCGCTTTCTCTTGTTAAAGGCGGAAAACTTACCAATTTATGCAAAGCTACTATCTATATTTTCGTTCTATCGGATGTGATGGGAAATGATCTTTCCATCATTGGTTCAGGCCCCTTTTATACGGCCGGGCATCTACATAATATTAACGATATCATCATAAAATATAACCTGGACTCATCAATAAATACCAATACACTTTACCATCTCAAGAATGCTGAAACTCACGCGAATTCACGGTCAGTATCACATTTCTTGATTGGTACAAATATGGAATTATTGCAAGCGGCAGAAACAGCCTGCTTTGACCATAACATAAAACCCATAACTTTCCCCGAAAGCCTTAGAGGTGAAGCCCGGGAAAGTGGAAAAATGATCGCTGACATGATCAAAAAATACAATTCAGGCACACCTGTCGCCTTTATATTCGGTGGTGAAAACACTGTTACTTTAAATGATTCACCCGGGAAAGGCGGAAGAACCCAAGAACTGGCACTTTCTGTGCTCAATGAGTTAAAAGATGAATGTAAATATTCGCTCTTGGCTGCCGGTTCAGATGGTATGGATGGTATGGGTGGAGCCGCTGGAGCTGTAATCTGCTCCGAAACATATCAAATCATCCAAGAAAAAGATCTATCTATTCAAGAATATCTTGATCGACACGATTCTTATGGCATTTTCAAAGAATGCAATGCTTTGATAGAGTGCGGGTATACGGGGACAAATGTTGCTGACATTGTTGTTGCCATTAAGTATTAAGCATGACGCAATACCTTGCGTCCATACAATTCTATTTTAAATAAAAAAAGGGCCAGAAATATCTGACCCTTGCATTATAATCATTTATTTTTACACACGTTCTCTACGCGTATATTTCGTATGCAGTAATTCATGAGATTTATGACCCAAAGGTTTACCAAGAAAATCTTTATAGATTCTTTGAACATCAGGGTTTTCATGAGATTTACGTAAGACTTTCTTTTCGTCTTCATCATAAATAGCAGCTGCACGAGCTTTACGGATCTCTGCATTGGTCGGAATGGGCTGACCTCCACCACCGATACAGCCACCTGGACAAGCCATCACCTCTACAAAGTGATATGGCGATTCACCGATAACCAGATTATCCATAATCTGAGCGGCATTTGTCAAACCGTGAGCAATAGCAACTTTAACTTCAATACCTTCGAGGAAAGAGAAATCAGGCAAGACGTTTTCAAGCTTTATACTTGCTTCACGAATACCTTCCATACCTCGAACCGGGGTGATCTTTAAACCGTCAAAGGGTACTTCGCGACCGGTCAATACTTCGTATGCCGTACGCAATGCAGCTTCCATTACACCACCGGTAGCACCGAATATCACAGCAGCACCGGTAGAATCGCCCATGAACTTATCAAAATTACCATCTTTTAGTTCTTTAAAGTTTACACCGGACTGACGGATCATATGACCCAATTCACGAGTTGTCATAACATAATCAACATCCTGCATACCACTATCATTCATTTCAATACGCTTTGCTTCGTATTTCTTTGCTGAACAAGGCATGACAGAAACCGATACGATACTTTTAGGGTCGATCTTTTTCTTATCAGCATAATATGTTTTCAATAAAGCACCAAACATCTGCTGAGGTGATTTACAAGTAGATAGGTGATCCAGGTAATCTGGATATGCATGTTCAATAAACTTAATCCAACCGGGTGAACATGAGGTAAACATTGGCAGAGCCACATCTTCACCATCCACCAGTTTTCGTTTAAGACGATCGATCAACTCATGACCTTCTTCCATAATGGTCAAGTCAGCTGAGAAATCAGTATCCAGCACTGAATCAAAACCGAGATGTTTCAATGCAGCAGCCATTTTACCTGTTACACGAACACCGGGTTCATAACCCAACATTTCACCAAGGGCAACACGAACAGCAGGAGCTGTTTGTACAGCGACATGCTTATTGGGATCACCGATAGCTTCCCAAATTTCATCGATATAACGACGTTCGGTCAAAGCACCTGTTGGGCAACGATTGATACACTGTCCGCAATTGGTACAAACCACATCGCTCATCACCGTATCAAAGAACGTGGCGATCTTCATGTCGGCACCCTTCTTGATAACATCCAAAGCATTCACTTTCTGTAGCTCGGCACAAGTACGTACACAACGCTGACAGCGGATACATTTGGTTTCATCTTTTTCAATAGCCCATGATGAGTCATCAACGGTAAATGTTTTATCTTTTAAAAGATTCAAGTAAATTTCGTTATCGATATTATATTCAGCAGCTAATTCCTGAAGTTCACAATTTGTTGAACGATAACATGTTGTACATTGTGTTGAGTGTTCTGATACTAATAAAGCAAGAACATCTTTACGTGCACGGCGCACTTTTGGTGAGTTGGTAAATACAACCATACCTTCCATGGCGGGAGTAGCACAAGCGGCGGGTAGTACACGCCATCCTTCGACCTCGACAACACAAACACGGCAGTTACCGGCAACACAAAGATCCTGATGATAACACAAAGTAGGAATCTTCACCTTTTCCAACTTAGCCGCTTCGAAGAGCGTCGTCCCCTCGGGAACCGAGATCACTTTTCCGTCTATAGTTAATTTGATCATTTTTTCAGCCATTTTTTACCTCTTTTAGTAGATCATTTCTTCTCTAAAGTTCTCAACGATCGAAGAGAATGAATTAGCGACAGATTGGCCAAGACCACATTTTGCCGTCAATTTCATTGTATCCGATAAGCGCAGGAGATCATCAAGATATTTCTGTGATTTTTCACCGCGTTTTACCGCTTCGACACCCTTCAACAACTGCTGACAACCTACACGACAAGGTGTACACTGTCCGCATGATTCTTCTTCGAAGAAATCAAGGTAGTTATGTAAAACATTGTACATCGAACGAGATGAGTTGAAGATCATCATTGAACCACCGGTAGGTAGAGAAAAGCCTTCCAAACCACCCTGATAACCGATATGTGTTTCTTTAAAACGTTTGCGTGGAACACAAAAACCGGAAGCACCACCGACCTGAACGGCCTTAGCATCGCCATCACCGAATTCTTTAACGAATTGTTCCAAAGTCATACCTAATTCAAGCTCATAAATACCGGCTTTGGGAGTATCGCCCGATACAGAGAACAATTTTGAACCGGTTGAACCTTCAAATCCCATAGATTTGAATTTTTCTGAACCAATGTACATGATCATCAAGGCATAAACCAATGTTTCAACATTGTTGACAACTGTTGGTTTACCGAGGTAACCTTGGTTTGTAGGATAAGGAGGTTTATTACGAGGTTCACCGCGCTTACCTTCCATAGATTCGATCAAAGAAGTTTCTTCACCGCAGACGTATGCACCGCCACCGATAAAAAGATTTACTTTGAAATCAAGATCGAATTCATCCATCCATACATGAAATTTCTCCAAGAGATTTTCCAATTTAGGGATAAGGAATTTATATTCGCTACGAAGATAAATAAAACCTTCCCTAGCTCCTGTTACATAAGATGCCAATGCCATACCACCAAGAACTTTCAAGCCGACACGGTCAAGGATCTCACGATCTTTAAATGTACCGGGCTCGCCTTCATCGGCGTTACAGATCACATATTTTTTATTACTCTTTTCTTCCATAGCCATTTTCCACTTCAGTCCGGTTGGAAAACCGGCACCGCCGCGGCCTTTAAGACCGGAATCGATCAAATCTTTAACGATCTCTTCTTTAGGTCTTTTAAGAGCAACAGCCAGAATATCCTTACAAGTGCAATCCTTACTAAAAATAAGGTCAACTCTTTTTAATTTTTGCTTAGCCATTATGATAAAACCTTTTTTATTTTTTATAATATTCGTCAATAATGTTCTGAACCTTTTCGGGAGTTAAATCCGTATAAGGGTGGTCATTAATCAACATTGCCGGCCCTTTGTGACACCAACCGATACAGTTGGTTTGCAACAAAGTAAACTTACCATCCGAAGTAGTTTCACCCAGTTTTATCTTCAAAGCATCTTCAAGAGCAAGCATAATATCATTTGATCCCTTCATATAACAGGAAATCGTTTTGCAAACCCAGATGATATTCTGACCGCGGGCTTCCAAATCCAGAAAGTGATAAAAGGATGCCACACCGTAAACATGTGCGGAGGACAAGCCCATTTCCGCTGCGATCTCAGAAATATCGCTTCGTGATAAGTAATTATTGATTTGCTTCACTTCATGTAAAACGGGAAGCAAATTTTTGCGCTCTTTACCGTGCTTCTGTACAGCAGCACGAATAGCGCTTTCTCGTTTTCTCATACGCGCCTCGTTTTGATTAAATTCCAAGCCGCTAACTGCCTTTTCGGGGCTGTTATTCAGCTCAAATACAACTATTTAATTTTGACAAGGTGAAGTTAGTATTTACGTGTAAATATTCAAACACATTTTTCAAAAAAACATACAAATTTAAACAACATTTCAGCTTATTATTCTTTACAATGGGGGAAAGGTTTTTTATTATAGTGCTTATGCAAAAAAACATACAAAAACGAATTTTAGAAACCATTGCATCACCTTCTGATATTAAGTCCCTAAACATGAGTGAACTTAAACAGTTGGCCAATGAGTTAAGACAATATATTATTGATGTTGTCTCTGAAACCGGTGGACACTTAGCTCCCTCCTTAGGAACAGTTGAACTGACCATTGCACTGCTTCATATCTACGACCTGCCTCAGGATAAGATCATTTGGGATGTGGGACATCAAGCCTATCCTTTTAAGGTTCTTACCGGACGTCGCGAAGAACTAAAGAATATTCGCTGCTATAAAGGTATCAGCGGTTTTCCGAAGCGAAGCGAAAGTCAGTATGATGTCGTGGGAGTCGGTCATGCTTCTACCTCAATCTCCGCAGCTTTGGGTGTTTCCGTCGCTGAGTCACTGAGAAAATTGAACAGCAGAATCGTAACTATTATTGGGGACGGTGCTTTAACAGGCGGACTTGCCTGGGAAGGCATGAATAATGTCGGAACATTGAAAAAACCCATGCTCATTATTCTCAATGATAATGAAATGTCTATTTCAAAGAATGTCGGTGCGATCCCAAATTATCTCAACCGTATTGTTACCACACCTTTTTACAATAAAATGAAAGATGACATTTGGGGATTTACCGAAAATCATGAACTTCTACGTAAAGGTTTTAGAACCTTAAAAGAATCTTTGAAAGCTCTCTTCCAGAAAAATGTCATGTTCGATGAATTGGGTATTCGCTATATTGGTCCCGTCAACGGGCACTGTATTGAAGATTTGATCCATCAATTGCGACGTGTAAAAAACAGAAAAGAACCCATTCTTTTACATGTTATCACTAAAAAAGGCAAGGGACTTAAAGTAGCCGAAGATAATCCAACCAAATATCACGGTATTTCCGGAAACGGCAATTCAAAAAAATGCAGTAGCAAAATGGTCTCTTATACCCATGCTTTTGGTAAATGTATTGTAGAGCTGGCTGAGAAACATGAAGATGTAGTTGCTATTACCGCTGCAATGACAGACGGTACGGGATTAACCGAATTTTCAGAAAAATTTAAAGATAGATTCTTTGATGTCGGCATTGCCGAAGGTCATGCCGTTACCTTTGCTTCCGGATTGACTATTGGTGGGCAACGACCGATCGTGGCTATATATTCGTCCTTTATGCAACGTGCCGTTGATTCGGTAATGCATGATGTTGTTCTTCAAGGCCTTCCCGTGATCTTTTGCATGGACAGAGCGGGACTGGTTGGTAAAGACGGTGCAACTCACCACGGCGTTTTTGATCTTGCCTTTACCAGTATGCTACCCAACGTGATCGTTTGCGCACCCAAAGATGGTAATGAACTCCGTGATATGATGAATATGGCCTATGAGGTTAAAGATAAAGCCATTTTTATCCGTTACCCTCGCGCCAATACCTGTCACTTTGATATGGATCGTAAGATTACAAAGATCAAACCCGGTTCATGGGAAAAACTTCAAGATGGTAAAGAGCTTGCCATTCTTGCATACGGTGCGATGGTAGAACCGGCAGAACAGATCTGTGATCTACTCAAAGCAAAAGGTCTCTCCCCGGCTTTGATCAATGCCCGCTTTATCAAACCTTACGACAAAAATATGTTGAATCAACTTGGCAAAGATTATGCTCGTATAGTTACGATAGAAGAAGCATGCCCAAAAGGTGGATTAAAAGATACGGTCTTGGAACATTTTCAAAATAGCGAATCCTCACCTGCAATACAATCTTTCACATTACCGGATGCATTTGTTACACACGGTGAACGTGAAGAACTATTTAAAGACATTCACATGACCGTGGAAGAAATCGCGGAAAAAATCAAATAAATGCTTATATGAAACAGTATATCCTAAATTGCTTTCTTCTCTTGCTCCCGATTTTTGCGTGGAATATGGTCTTTGCAAATAAACTTCCACAAAAATATACCGATAAGGGAAAATGGAATGATATCCCTAAAGCATTGGCAGCAATAGAAAACACGTTCAGAACCATCGTTTTTCTCTCACCTGTTTTGATGATACTTAACATAAATAATGACAGAACTACTATTGGACTTATCATTTACATTATTGGACTTATTATCTACTTTTTAGCATGGTTACTCCAAATGTACAGACCCGATTCCCCATGGAGCAAAAGCCTTCTTGGTATGATGGCTCCGGCTTTTACACCTATTATTTGGCTTAATGGCATTGCTTTGATAGGGCAAGAGAACTTTCTTAAAATACCCGGTTTTTCACTCTTTTATATTATTATCTCTCTTATCTTTATTAGTGTGCACTCTTTACATGCTTATATTGTATTCAAACAAAACATTGAGGTCTAAATGAAATTTGTTTGCCCTTTGATCGTTGTAGATAATATTGAGCGTTCACGGCATTTATATGAAAAAATACTGAAACTGAAAGTAATTGCCGATTTTGGTGAAAACCTGACTTTCGAAGGTCCCTTTTCTATTCATTTAAAATCACATTTTTCTACTCTGATCAATAACAAAGAAATATTAAAAGCTTCCAATTCATCTGAACTGTATTTTGAAGAAAATGATCTTGAAGCTATTGAAGAAAAACTCAAGCAGGAAGAACTGGAATTCATTCATGAGATCATGGAACAACCCTGGCGACAAAAGGTCATGCGGGTTTATGATTATGATAAAAACATTTTAGAGATCGGTGAAAGCATGGAACATACTGCATGGCGTTTATTCCGAGAAGGTTTAAGTATAGATGATATTTGTAAGATCACCTATTTATCCGAAGATCTTATTCAAAAAAGTATAAGGAAATTCGAAAACTAATGGCTAAACCTCGCGCACTATTTATGCATATTCCCAAGACCGGTGGAATTTCATTATATCGGGCGATTAAGCACCCGAATGTAAAAATCAAAGGGCACTTTATACAGAATCCTTTTTATCTTTTTCTACGTGATTATCTTAAATCGCATCCTATGTATAATACAAAGATCTTTACTTTTGTTCGCAATCCTTGGGATCGGCTAGTATCCGCTTTTTTTTACCTCAACAAAGGAGGGAGAAATATATGTGATAAACTGGACAACAAACACTTTCTTGCAAAGTACGAGGGTAATTTTGAGCATTTTGTTAAAGAGGGTGTTTCTCAGGGAAAGATACTCAAACAATTGCATATGATCCCGCAGCATCAATGGATCTGTGATTACGATGATAGTGTTCTCGCCGACTATGTGGGACATTTTGAAGCCTTGGGAACCGAACTCGGTTACGCTTCCGAATATTTGGGTATACCATTCAAAACACTTGAACATAAGAACAAGTCTTCTCATAAGCCGTATTATGAATATTATGATCAAGAAATGATCGATATTGTCGCAAAGGCATATGAAAAGGACATCAAAATTTTCAACTATGGGTTTAGATAATATGAAAATCATCATTTATTACTTTTCAGGCACCGGAAATACCAAAACGGTGGTAAATCTTTTAAAAAGTCACTTGGATACGGATCATGACTGCCAATTATTTAACATTGAAGATATCAACAAAAATAAAGTTGATTTCCCCGAGCAGAATAATGCCATGATCGGTCTTGCCTACCCGATTTATGGCGGAGATACCCCTCATAATATCTATGAGTTTGTTGATAGACTCCCGGCAGGAGATGCTATTGATCTATTTATCTTAAACACAGCTGCGGATTATTCCGGGAGCAATAACAATGCATCAAAACGGATCATAAAACGTTTAGAAGCAAAATATTATCACGTTTTTTATGAACGTACCATTGCAATGGGGTCTAATTATTTTCTCGAATATCCCGATACTTTGGTCAAGCAGCTATATGAAACTGCAAAGCTCAAAACCAAACATATGAGTGAAGAGATTATCAATGGTGTTCAGCGTATTCGTCGAACAAACCCTTTCTTGAAAGCTTTTGCCTATCTTGGTTATAAAGGTGAAACCTTTGCAGCCAAGCGTTTTGGCAAGAAATTGAAAGTCAGCGATGATTGCATACTTTGTGGTAAATGCGCAAGAAATTGCCCGGTTAACAATATCATCCTAGAGAATGATAAACTTAGTTTCTCAGATAAATGCATTTGGTGTATGCGCTGTATATACGAATGTCCTCAAAATGCTATTAAACCGGGAATATTAAAATCTGTCGTTCTCAAAGGTGGCTACAATATCAAAAAGATTATTAAAGATGACTCTATAAGCGGTGACTTTGTAAATGAAAAGACACGAGGTTTTTATAAGCACTTTTTAAAATATGTGAATGACCCAAAAATATAGAGCTCCTAACAAATTTTTCGTTTTTTTTAACAAATAATCCCGACAATCTTCTCAAGTCTCACAACTCACGACTTATGATTTTCATAGCATAAACATCAATTTTTATTATATTTAGCATTGAAAAATGGTGAACAATGATAAAACTTATCTTTTCATACTTTCCCATCATTCTACTCATCTTCCTGATGGTGAAAAAGAACAACATGCCTTCAGCCAAAGCCTTGCCCTTAACAGCGCTGGTTACGTACTTGCTGATGTTTTTCATTTTCGAACAGGATCCTAATTTGATCCATGCTACCGCTTTAAAAGGTTTATTGGTTGCATGGACTCCCATCCTAATCATAGCGGGTGCCATTTTCCTGTTTAGAACTATGGAAGCAACAGGAAGTTTAAATAATATTAAAGACTGGCTAAACTCGGTTTCAACCAACAGAATCGCCCAATTAATGATTGTTGGGTGGGCTTTTCCTTTTCTTATAGAAGGGGCCAGTGGTTTTGGAACCCCTGCTGCCATTGCCGCACCGGTACTTATCGGATTGGGTTTTCCACCATTGAGAGTAGCTATTTTTGCTTTAATCACCAATTCCGTCCCCGTTTCCTTTGGTGCCGTTGGTACTCCTACCTGGTTTGGATTCTCTGCTATTTCATTAACAGAAGCAGAAACCATGGCCATTGGTTTTAAATCGGCTCTATTGAATTCATCCGCAGCCTTCTTTATCGTTCCCATTGCACTAATGTTCGTGGTAAAGCCGATAAAGATCCTTAAAAATTGGTTATTCATTCTATTAAGCATTCTTGCAACACTTATCCCCTATTTGATCTTATCAAAGTTCTCCTATGAATTCCCTTCTCTGGTGGGTGGCGCAGTTGGTTTGATCGTTTCCGTATTTCTTGCTCAAAAGGGGATCGGACTTTCAAACGATGAAGTCGAATTGCAAAACACCGATAAAGATCCGCATTTTTCGAGCATCACATATAGAAATACCCATACGCTTCATCCCAGAGGATCTAATCTTCTTTTGGCAACGTTTCCACTCTGGGGCACGATTTTATTGTTGGTGCTAACTCGTATACCACAATTCGGACTTAAAGGCTTACTGACGCTTACAGACCCTGCTCTGCACCTGAAATTGGGCTCACTGGGCACCTTTAATCTATCTCCCGCGTTGGTTTTGGGTTTGGATAATATTTTTGAGACAAATGTCAGCTGGTCACATGCACTGTTGTATGTCCCTTCCCTCCTGCCATTCTTGCTGATCTCGGTAATCACTCTGCTCCTTTATGGGGATATGAAAAAAGCCAAAACCGTTTTCAAGATAACGGCAACGCAAATGCAAGGACCTGTTTTTGCCCTAAGCGGAGCATTGGTCTTTGTTAATCTGATGATGATGGGTGGTGATCACTCTGCCGTTAAACTCATCGGAGACCACCTGGCACATCTAACGGGAAGCATGTGGACCTATACTGCGCAATTCCTGGGTGCCATCGGGACCTTTTTCTCAGGCTCCAATACCATTTCCAACCTGACCTTTGGCGGTATTCAAGACGCTATTGCCCGCGATCTGGGGCTTAATCGTACAACCATACTCGCTATGCAGTCCGTTGGTGGCGCCATGGGCAACATGATCTGCATTAACAACATTGTTGCCGTTGCCTCAGTGCTTGGATTGGTAAAAGTAGAAGGTTATATCCTAAAGCGCACGGTTCGTGCCATGCTTGTGTACGGGATTGTCGTAGGGTTAGTGGCAATATTGCTTTAAGTTAATCATATAAAAAATGTATTCCCGGCAAACTGCACTTTTTCTTAATATTTACCAGATTTAACAATTTCAATTTATTAAACATATTGGTTATTTTCCCTGTATAGTAATATTATAGGGAATTATTCTTATAATACATAAAATGGGCTAATGAAAAAAGTAATCACCCTTATAACTCATTCATGAACTCATAAATCTCAATTGCTTTAGACTAGAGCGCACTAACATCCATCAAGTTAATCTTGCCTGACTACCAGAATATTAATCCAGGTGAGTAATCCGGCTTAATACGGCAGATCAAATTACAACTCTTTGCGCTCTCTATCAAATTCCGGCTCGCACTTTTCCAACTCATCTGCCATTTTATCATGAATCATATTGGAGAATTCACGGCGTTGCTCAATATCACTATCATCGTAATCCGGGATCTGCGCTTCCAAGATATGCATATCAAGAACAACTTTGCCAAAGGTCATGAAATGGGTAAAGTGCTTAAAGAACGGTGTTGATTCACCATTATCTTTTAATGCCCAGGCGATCTGAGTGCGTTGTTCTTTTTTAATTGGTTTTCCGTTAATATTATTAAGCGTAAAAACAATTGGTACAACAGGACGTTTTGTTCTATTTGCAGCTACAAATAAGGCCGAGGAAAAAGGTCGCAACCATGTCCCGTCTGTCGTGGTTTTTTCCGGTGAAAACCATACATTAATATGATTATTCAGTACTTTTTCAGTCGAATTAATATAAGTCTCCGACATACCGCCTTTTTCACGATTAACAAAAACGGTGCCACAAGCCTTTGCTACAGCACCTAAAAATGGCCACTTTCCGATTTCTTCTTTAGCAACAAATGCAACCGGCTTTGCCTTTAACAAAGCAGCTAATTCCACGTAACCAAAATGATTGCTAACCATTAAAGAACCTGAATCCTTTGGCAGGTTTTCTTTTCCCTTAATGTTTACTCTGATCCCCAGTACAAATCTTAATAACCAACCAATTACCATGGTCATTTTATAATTAATTCTTATTGAGAAATTTTTCCCAAATAAACTAAGTACATAATATGAGATGTAAACTAAAACCAACATTACAAGTGTAAATACAAAAAATAATGCGATACGAATTCCAGCTAGTATATATTTCATTCGGATTCCGGTAAGGTTAATTGTCCCATAAATACAATGGCTTTTGATTCATTATGCCTGATCATAAAAGTAAAAGGATGATCCGCTCTGAATTCAATAGGTGCTTTTTGTACCGGCGCCATAGCGGTCGATTTCATTACAATCGCCGTAGCTGCAGCTGCTTCGGTTTTCTTTTCATCCACTTCAATAAAGGCCTTATGAATGGCATTAGATATAAACAGATCTTTACCGCCGGTTATACCCGAGAAATCAGCATGGTCTGTAAATGCTTGCTTTATCCCCATCTCTTTAAGCATAGGAACTAATTCATAGTCGGTTTCCAACTTGAATTTCGGCATATAAAGAAGAATATCTTCTCTTTTTTTCTTCTTATCGTGGTTTTCAAGTATACCGGAATCAATATTTTCAACCAGTTGTTTTAAGCCGGTAATAGTTCTTGGCAAAACAATTAGCATAGAATAATCATAACCCTTATACGGTAATTCTATGATCTCGTTTGACATGGAATTGGAATATAAAAAATGATGCCGTTGATACATCATTTCACACGAAGTTTGTGAACCATCCAATAAATAAAACACATCTTTTTGGGTCATGTCCTCATTAAACATATCCGCCCACTCAGCATTAAAATAAACTGCATTGGTTAATACCATACGGGTGTCGGCATCCAATGTACCTTCGGGGATAAGATCTTTAATGCGATCATTTGTTTTATTTTCAACCCAGTTATTGATCACTTTTCTTGCAGCATCAGCTCCTTTGATAAAATCTAACAAACGTGATTCACTATGATAATCTTTTGTTATGGTCTCTCTATATTCTTTTAAAAGTTTAAACTTATTTTGTACCCATATAGCGTTCGCAATGTTCATTTCAAAATCTTGAGAATTATCACTTGCCAGACTATCTAATATTTTCCCATAAAGTGTATGAAAACAATCATTTTGCATACCATAATTCATAGTTTCCATCATCTCGGTGGCCGTTGAATGCTCTGCACCTGCATAGGTCATGGCAAAGGCTGCAGAAATACTTAATGGAGAATAAAATTCATTACTAAGATCACCATCATTCATAGTATTGAACATTTCAAAAGCAAAATCATTCAATCCTTCAATCACATCTTCAGCTTTAGAATCAAGTACACTTGTTTTTTGAGTTAAGGAACAATTGCATATATCCCTTTTTGCACAAGAAGAAAGTGCTATCAACACAATCCCCATGCTAATCAATATTCGTTTCATTTTCTCCCCTTAAATTATAGTATCTTTAAGATATTTATTATCCTTCTCGGGATAATCACTCATATAGTGTAATCCCCTACTTTCATTTCGTCTTAATGCTGAACGTACAATTAAATAGGCAACGGCGGAGAGATTTCGAAGTTCCAAAAGGTCAAGCGATACTTTAGTTCGCTTATAATATTCTTCAATCTCTTCATATAGAGTGGTCATACGGGTAATGGCACGATTCAACTGAACCTTTGAACGTACGATACCGACATAATCCCACATAATGGTCTGCAATTCCATACGGTTATTCCGAATCAAACTCCATTCCTGCTCATTGGTTACATCCGTGTCATCCCATTCGGGAATAAATACATTATTATATTTATTTTGTCTCTTTTCAATTACTCTTTTCGCTGCACGATGTGCGAATACTAAACCCTCAAGTAAAGAATTCGATGCAAGGCGATTGGCTCCATGCACACCCGTATGAGCGGTTTCACCCGCAGCAAATAAGTTATGCATAGATGTTTGACCATTCAAGTTAGTCATAACGCCACCACAAACATAATGAGCAGCCGGCACAACCGGAATCCATTCTTTAGATATATCAATCTTAAGATTATCTTTACAGTATTTTGCGATATTCGGAAAATGTGCAAGTACCCTATTTTCAGGCAAATGAGTCATATCAAGATAAGCGCAACTCTCCCCTCTTTTCTTACATTCCGCATCTATTGCACGTGCGACAATATCACGGGGTGCCAGTTCCAAACGTTGATCATAGTTCTCCATAAAGCGTTCACCGGCAGCATTACGCAGTATACCACCAAAACCTCTGCAAGCTTCAGTAATCAAGAAGGGTTCAGCACCGGGTTCATATAAAGCTGTCGGATGGAATTGAATAAATTCCATGTTAGCAATCCTGACTCCGGCGCGATAGGCCATCGCAATACCATCGCCTGTTGCGACTTGCGGATTCGTTGTATGAAGATATACTCTGGAGGCACCACCAGTGGCAAGGAGAGTAAAATCAGCCTTAAATATGTTTACATCACCGGATTTTTCATCCAGAACATAAGCACCAAAACAAATATTGAATGCAGATTGTAAATTTGATAAAACATGGTGATCTGTGATCAATTCCACAGCCATATGATTTTCGTAAACTTGGATATTGGGATGTTCTTTAACTCTTTCGACCAAAGTACTTTGTATACTTTTACCCGTTTGATCTGCGACATGTAAAATACGATGATGTGAGTGACCACCCTCGCGAGCAAGATCAAAACTGCCATCTTTCTCTTTATCGAAGTTCACACCCCAACGAACAAGATCTTCTATACGTCCAGAGGCATCCTTTACAAGCACTTCAACAGCATCATCATGGCAGATATCCGCACCGGCAATATGTGTATCCTTTGCATGAGATTCCGGATCATCATCGGGATCGGTCACGGCGGAAATACCACCTTGAGCCAAGGTCGTATTAGTCTCGCATAATGTTGACTTAGTGATCAGCGATACTTCTCCGAATTCGGCAACATCCAAAGCGAAACTCAATCCGGCGACACCCGAACCAATGACTAGATAATCTGATTTTATTTGAGACAATTTTTACTCGTTTTTCTTTTGTTTAACGATTTGAAATTTAGAGAATATTTAGGTATTAGTAAAGGAAATATATTTGTGTGCTTTCTACTTAAGACTTGAATACTTGGCTCAGCACTAAGAGTGTGGAGTAAAAGAGTATAAACATTTCAAACTCACAACCTAAACTCTTGATTCACAACTTACTACTCACCACTCACTACTTACTGCTCACTACTCACTCCCCTAATGTGCTTCAAACCAATCTTTACCTACTCCAATATCAACCTTCAAGGGTACATCCAATGACGCAGCACCTTCCATAAGACGACGGACATTATTTTCAAGCAATTCCAATTCATCCGGATGTACTTCAAAAACCAATTCATCATGTACTTGTAAGATCATCTTTGACCTTAGCTTTTCTTTCTTCATCCAATCATGTATTTTGATCATCGCGATCTTAATGATATCGGCAGCTGTTCCCTGAATAGGCATATTAATAGCAACACGCTTTGCGGCTTCGGCTAAATTTCGATTTTCGGAATTGATATCTCCAATGAATAGCTTACGACCATAGATCGTAGAGACATAACCCTTTTCTTTACAATCACTTACCGTGTTATCGATATAATCTTGAACACCAGTATAACGTGAAAAATATGACTTAATAATGGCACCGGCATCGGCATAGCCGATATTCAATTCCTGAGAAATTCTATGCGAACCGGCACCATACATAATACCAAAATTAATTACCTTAGCCGTCCGGCGCATATCGGGAGTGACCTCTTCCTGACTTACATTAAAAACCGTAGATGCTGTATGCGTATGGATATCCGCATCTTCATTAAAAGCTTCCAGTAAATTTGGATCTTTAGAGATATGGGCAGCAACCCTCAACTCCACCTGGGAATAATCTGCAGCTAAAATGCTCCAACCATCATTTTGAGATGTAAAAGCGTGACGAATCTCACGTCCCATCTCCGTTCGAATGGGAATATTTTGAAAATTAGGATTGGTTGAAGACAAACGACCCGTTGATGCAACAGTTTGATTAAAAGATCCATGTATCCTTCCGGTATTTTGGTTTACCAATTGCGGCAATGCATCTACATAGGTAGAACGCAATTTAGTTAACATTCTAAATTCCAAAATCTTTTCCGGAAGCGGATGCTCATGCTTAAGTTTTTCCAACACCGTCACATCGGTAGAAAATCCGGTCTTTGTTTTCTTAACCGGCTTCAAGCCCAGCTTATCAAACAAGATGTTTGCCAACTGTTTAGGGGAATTAATATTAAAAACACCGCCGGCAAGATCATGAATCTCAACCATGGTAGCGGTCATTTTAGCTCCCAACTCACGACTCATCTTTTTCAAATATTTCACATCAATATAAACACCATCCTGCTGCATAGCCTCTAAAACGGGAACTAAAGGCATTTCAATATCACGTGCGACATCTTCCAAATCACTTTCTTTTAACTTTTTATCAAAAATTGTATATAACTGATAAGTAATATCGGCATCTTCAGCAGCATAAAAGATCACTTTATTTATATCAACTTGTGACATTGGGATCTGCTCACTTTTCTTTTCACCGATCAGCTCGGTAATTGGCTGCATATGATAATGTAAATATTGCTCTGACAATAAATCCAGTTTATAAGAATTCATACCCGGATTAATCAAATAAGCGGCCAACATAGTATCAAAGACAGGACCTTTAACATCTGCTCCATGTTGCCTCAAAACTAACATATCAAATTTTGCATGTTGCGCAACCTTCAATATATTTTCATCACAAAACACAACTTTTAAGATATCAAGCAGCTCAGGCTTATAAGGAATGTAATACCCACTCCAAGGTTTAAAGGCAAATGACATCCCCACCAACGGGGCGGTCATGGGATCAATACCATCCGTCTCCGTATCAAAGGCAAATACCTTTTGCTTTTTCAATTGCTTTACAAGCTCAGTTACTTTATCTATGGAATCACAAAGCACATAGTCTTGTGTTTTATCACCACTGCTTAACTTTACAGTCTCATTCTCACTCTTAGATTCACCCGGGCCGGAGTTATCGGAAATTTCATTTTCGAGAGATAAATCCTTAATAAACTTATACAGTTCAAGATCCTTCAACTGTTTTAATAGTTCCTGACGCTTAAAATTACCATCAGTTTCCATATCCTTCCACTCAATTGAAACCGGAACGGATGTATCTATAGTTGCCAACTCGCGACTTAAGCGTGCCATATCAGCTTCATCAATCAATTTTTGACGAGTTTTTTCATTCTTGATATCATCAATTGAAGCCAGCAAGTTATCAAGGGACCCAAACGAATTCAAAAATTTGACCGCAGTTTTTTCACCAACACCTTTTACACCGGGAATATTATCCGAACTATCACCCATAAGCCCCAACAGATCAATAATACTTTCGGGTGACACGCCCCACTTTTCTTTTACACCATCAGGATCATAAATGGTCAGTGGACGCTTTCCGGTTGCCGGCGCATACAGATAAACGTGCTCGGTAACCAATTGCATAAAATCCTTATCACCCGATACCATATAAGTATCCATGCCTTCTTCCTCAGCCTTTTTAGCCAAAGTACCGATAATATCATCTGCCTCGTATCCGGGCATTTCGATCATAGGAATATTCATTGCTGCTAGCAGATCTTTGATCCATTGGATCTGAGGCCGCATTTCAAAGGGCATTTTTTCACGTGTCGCCTTATATTCGGGATAGCGCTCATGCCGAAACGTCTTTTCTTTAGCATCAAATGCTACGACCAGATAATCGGGATCTTCATCCTTTATAATCTTAAAAAGCGCATTTAAAAAGCCATAGGTAGCAGAGATATGACGCCCATCGAAGGTCACTAAAGGGTTTCGTATTAGCGCAAAGTGTGCACGATAGGCAATAGCCATACCGTCAATAATGAATAATCTATTTCGTTTGCTTGTCATAATATTCCATTTTGTTTTTTTAATTTCGGGATTTTTCTTTATTTTTACAAGTAAAAGCGTAAGTTGTGAGTCATAAGGTGAACTCGTTATTTCTCGCTCAAAACGCAATAAGCTCTAAACACTAGGCTCAAAACTATTATGAAAAACATTAAATATTTTATTTTTACTCTTATCACCCTTCTTGCTTTTAGCGCCTGCTCGGAAGCACCTGCATTGGATCCACCCGTTTTGAGTGACAAATGGATCACGGTTTACGATATTGATTCCGAGGGTATTTCTAAAAACTGGATCAATGAATTCCCAAACTCTAACTTCACGGGTTCAACCTGGGAAGACTGGCAGACTCCCACCGCTCGCTATCGCTGGCACAAACAACGATTCAAGGTTGGTACCCTAGACAGTACATCCTGCTATTATTTAAACTGTTCCACCATAGCTTCCCCATCATTGATCTGGCTGAATGGCAAACTTCTTAATGTGCTTGAATACTCGGAAAATTATACAATCCCTATAGACAAAGAATTAATAGAGAATGACTATAATGAGATCATCATCCGCAATGAGTATAAAGAGAATTCTTTTGGTATCCATCATCTTGACATTGTTAAAAACAGTGGTTCTTCTTGCTATGATAATAAAAAATATGATTATCATGCCATGCCCTTATACAACGATATGCCTTCATTTTCACACGATATGATCATTTATGAGGCTTATGTAAGACAAATTGAGGATGGCAAATTCTCTAATCTCATTAATATGAGCTCAAGACTTCAACAACTGGGTGTTAATATGGTGCGACTCCTTCCCATACATCCGGCTACTCGTGTAAGCAAAACATCGTATCCCGATCCTTACGCTGTAAGAGATTATTTTTCTACTGCCGCAGAACTAGGCAGTATGACACAATTCTCCTCCCTACGGGCTTTATTGCACCGAAATAACATCAAATTAATGATAGACTCCCCCATCACTTTCTCCGCCAAAGATCATTCGTGGGTAAGAGACTATAAAAATTATTATATCACGAATGCTGAAGGCACTCCGCTTAGCGATAAAACTCATAATAATACGGCATTGTTTGACCTAAACGATACGAAGCTTCGTTCAAGATTATATTCATACTTTGATTTCTGGTTGGATCAAGGTGTTGATGCCTTCAGAATTGATAACAGTGAAAACTTGGATAAAGAATTTTATTCTGACTTACGCGATCACTTTATCAAAAAAGGTAAAAATGTTTTTCTTTCAGCTGACGGTATTAAAGCTGAACATATGCTCTATGGTTTCAATACTGTCGATGGAAAAGAGCTTTATAAAACCTTTTTGGCCATCAAAGAAAAGCGTGCAAAAGCGGGCCTGATTGGTGAGACATTAAATAAAGAAATTAAATCCTATCCTGCCGGAACAAAGATCATTCACTATACAGAAACATTGGATACAGAAAGAGCTTGGGATGCTTTAGGTGTTCCAGACCATCATCTTGCACTCTTTACCATTTTTACGGCACCCGGTATCCCCATGATCCAAGCTGGTGAAGAACTAAGAGATCCCCCAACATTTTCTTTAACAGAGAAAAAAGATGTTGTCTGGTATCGTATCTACTGGCCAACCTATAGGCTGATTGAAAAGCTATCAAAACTTCGTAAAGATTCTCCTATTCTTACCAGGGGTGATTTCAAACAGATCGCCACGACTGAATCTATCGCAGGTTTCTCTCGTCGTTACAGAAACGAAACCTGGTTTATTCTTATGAACTACAGTGATCATGATATTACATACAATATTGATGCGAAAAACACCGTATTTAGTGACGGATCATCAAAGGTTGTGGGTGAAGGGAAAGTAAGCCTAAAAGCAAAAGGGTATTGTATTGTAAAATAGTGATTGCTTATAGTAATAAATATTTCATATTCGCCCTTAAAACTTGTAACTTGTAAGGGCAGTAATGAATCATCATGAAAATGAAACCCAAATAAAAAGGACTCCCTAAGCAGTCCTTTTTTTATTTCATTCTTAACTTTAAATCAAATAAGGTATCCAATACTAAAAAATAAGCTCGGTTTAAAAACAATATCCCTATCCGGTGAAATACCGTTCATAAATCCAAACCTTAATGGACCAATGATCGTTTGATAACCAAAGTCAAAACCAAATCCATAATGTTCGTTTGTTTGACTGGGATCTATCAAATCTTGAATAAGATAAGAGTCAACATGAAAGCCAAATCTTAATTTATTCTCAAATTTTCTATAGAATGATACTCCCGCACCAAAGGCCTTCCTGCTAATAAATTCATTGGATTTAAACCCCCAAAATGGCAGAGAGTATTTATTATTACTTCTTTCACCTCCAATGGGCGCATAGCGAGCAATATCTTTACTGCTACCATAAGTGATAAGTGTATTGGCTCGTAAACACATAATACTTTTACCGAGCTCAAAATAGTGCCTATAACGAAAAAAAGTCTGAATATATCGCTGAAATTCATCCAACTCACCAATATCATACACTACGGAAGACAAATAAGTATACATTGGACTCACAAAACTTTGCCTAAGATAAAATTCAGCTCCTCTATTGGGGAAATAATAATCATCGAGCGTATTAAATTCATATATAAAATTAAGTGCAAGATCATTAAAGAAAATATACTTAAGAGAATCATTTTCACGATTTACCGGATTTAAATAAGTGGTATTATCTGAAATATTCAAACCAACTTTATTATTTTCCAACGGAAAGTAAGCAATACCGGTATAAACATCCGTATTATAATATTCATAGTCTATTTCTTCATCAAAATATGAAACAGACCTTTTTTCCTTTGAAGTTTCAAATCCCAAATTTGCCCACAATTTATTATTTTTTCCAAGATAAACTCCATATTCACCATTTATGCGATAGTATCTTGACAAATAAGCTGATAAGGTTAATCGGGAATGTTTTAGCCAAAGATCTCTATGTAAATAAGTCAGATTAATACCAAATGAATGTGTATTACTAAAATAAAGGGATGTATTTATGTTTGTCGCTGTTTTTTCGGAACATCGTATATGAAGTGTGTTTTTATTACCTTCATGTGAAATTCCATAATCGATCTTATTAAAAAGAGAGGTTCCATATAGTTTTTCGATCTTTCTTTTAATTAACTCCTGATCAATAATATCACCTTCTTTGAGCTCCAGATATTTCATAAGCAATTCATCATCTGCAATTTTATTATTTTCAATTACAATATGATCAATGACTATTTTCTTCTTTGTGAGATTATTTTCTCTTTTTGTATTTTGAGTTTTTACTTTTCTAATCTTATCAATTTGCTGTTGTGCTGTCTTATAACCTAAGTTGATAAGAGAATCCGCCATATTAAAATCCATTAAATTGATATTACCAAATTCATGTTCAATTAAAATGTCAACTTTCTTTTTCTCCCTTTCAGAATCTTTAATACCACTAAAGGTACTGATCTGCCCCATAATGGCCGTCATACTGTTCAATTCTTCTTTTTTATAAAGGACTCCCCCGGTATACGAACCTATGATAAAATCTGCTCCCATATCCAAGGCTTCTTGAACAGGAAAATTATGCATCAGACCACCATCTACATATAAAGCACCATCTATCTCTATCGCAGAAAATGCTGAGGGGATAGCCATGCTTGCCCTGATTGCGTCAGCAAGATTCCCGGAATCAAATATTACTGGTTCGCACTTTTCTATATCAACGGCAACAGTTCTAAAAGGGATCTGCAAAGAATCAAAATCATTGATCATGGCGACGGGAAAAGTATAATACTGAAGCATTGCAGATACCTGCTGTCCCTGAATCAGGCTGTTGGGAGCGGAGATTTTCCAATTCTCAACGGGCATATTGAACAATTCCTGTCTGAAATTCTTTTTCTCTTCAAATATGACGTCTCTTTCGGAAATATCACTGGACAGGATCGCTTTCCAATCAGTATGTCTAACGATATATTCCAAACTATCAGCGGAATACCCCATAGCATATAAACCGGCAACAATACTACCCATGCTCACACCGGTAATATAATCAGGAACAATGCCTTCTTCTTCCAGCGCTTTCAAAACACCGATATGAGCAAAACCTTTAGCTCCCCCGCCGCTTAGCACCAACCCGATCTTTGGTAAATTGTTTTCTGCCGCATGTACAAGTGTAAAGAGACATATGGCAAGGACCCTAAAAATGGATACATAATTTTTCATTATCCCCAACTCCCAGTCTATATCAAAAGTATCATAGTTAAATTTTCTTTAAATTATATTGATGGACGTGTTCGAATGCAAGATATTTTTTAAGGGATAGGTTAAATTGTTCAGTGACAGCGTATCCGGCATAGAATGGCTCTGGTGGATGAAATCAATCCCATATTTATCCTTAAATCATTTGTTTTTTTATTGGTTTTAATTTTTCCACTTTGTAATATTTTACACCAATTGTTCCAGTTGATCTACAGATAGGATGGAACAAGATTCAATACTAACTATGAAAGGATGTTATGAAACGGATTAAAACTATTATTAATGGAATTATTATAAGCACTATTTTTCTCAGTTGTTCATTTCAGACCGGATTGGACGTTGCGGCGAAAAAGGATTTTTCAATGTTGAAAGATAAAAAAGTCGGCGTCGTCACCAATCATACCGCCATCAGCGTCAAAGGCGAACATATCGTTGATCTGATGCATGAACGCGGTGTCAACATCAAAGCGATCCTGGCCCCGGAACACGGATTTAGAGGCAATATCGAGCGCGGCGTGGTCATTGAAGGGTCGAATATCGATCCCGCCACCGGCGCCGAGATATTCAGTATCTATGGCAACAACCGGAAACCCTCGCCTGAGATGCTGGCAGGCCTTGATGTGTTGGTCTTCGATATCCAGGATGTGGGATCTAGGTTCTATACTTATATTTCAACATTGGGCAAGGTCATGGAGGCTGCGGCTGAAAATGGCGTCGCCGTCTATATTTTCGACCGTCCCAATCCCATCGGCCGTCTGGCGGAAGGCCCGCTCATGCAGCCTGAGTTCGTTTCCTTTGTGGGTCAGTATCCCATTATCCTGCGCCATGGCATGACCATTGGGGAATTGGCCCTGATATACAAAGACATGGGGTTTATCAATGCCGCCGATCAGCTTGAACTGAACATAGTCAAAATGGCTAATTGGAACCCCGAAAAGCCCTATGCAGATTACAAATTGCCCTGGATCGCCCCTTCCCCGAATATCAAGAACGTCAATGAAGCGCTTGTCTATCCAGGTACCTGCCTGTTTGAGGGAACAAACTTTTCAGAAGGCCGCGGCACCGTACATCCCTTCGAATGGGTCGGCGCCCCTTATGTAGAACCGGAAAAGGTTATCGCAGAATTGACAAAAAGAAATATTAAAGGCGTTGAAATGGAGCCCGTTACCTTTACACCGATTGATATCCCCGGAACAGCATTGAATCCTGCATATAAAGATATCGAATGCCATGGTTTGTCCCTGACTGTTACGGACCCGGTTCATTTCAAATCATTGGAATTTGGCGTCCATTTGATCAGTGTTCTCATTGAGCTTTATCCCGACGATTTTATCATTGATCGACCTGAATTCCTTGGAAATCTTTGGGGAAACAAAAAGGCCGCCAAGATGTTCTCTGAACACAAGACGGCCGAAGAGATCATTGCCAGCTACAAGGATGAACTGGACAATTTTATCAATGTAAGGGAAAAATATCTACTCTATTGATCTTATCTGTATAGATGATATTTTTTGGACATGGCTTTAAATTCCTGAACCCCTTCCTCAAAGATGGGCCTGATATCTTCAAAGCGGTAGTTTTTCATAAAGGTCTTACGGATCTCATCGGTTCCGCACACCTTATCGAACATACTCCATCTGTTTTTGCTTTCGGCAAAGATATCATGTTCCGGATAGAGTTCATGAGCTACTTGCATAAAATAGAATTGAAGGTAGGTTAATTCCACTTTTCTAAAATCCGTAATAAATATCTGAACCCCTTTCAGGTACTTGCCCTGATGCGCTCCGTAAAAAGGCTTATAGGCTATCGGCGTGAAGATGACGCCTTCCAATCCCAATCCGTTCATGGCATCGCACAGTTCCTGCGATTCCATCCATTCGGCGGCAAAACACTTGAACGGCACCGTATACCCGATCCCGATGTTGACCATATACAGTTCGCCCAATATACCGGTAGCAGTACAATGTGGTGGTGTATCTCCCTCCGGGATATGAGGAGAAGATGGCAACCATTCCAATCCCGTATCTTCAAAGGCCATCTTCCGTTTCCAGCCTTTCATAGGGACAACGGTCAGATCACATTTTACCTTGTTTTCCAAAAGGCCTTCTTCATTGTAGACCCTGGCAAGTTCACCGATGGTCAATCCATGGACATAAGGGATCTTATAAGCGCTCACAGGCGAATAAAAACCTTCTTTGGCCGGTACGCCTTCCACGATATTACCTGTCAGCGGATTGGGGCGGTCCAGAACCACGAATTCTTTACCGTACTCCGCGGCAGCTTCCATACAATAGCCCAGAGTGCTGATATAGGTATACGAACGGATCCCAATATCCTGAATATCAAAAACGAGAACATCAACGTTTTTCAGCGATTCTTCCGAGGGTTTGCCCGTCGTGCCGTTATAAAGAGAATAGACCGTTACGCCCGTTGCGGGATCGATCGTATTTCCGACCGATTCACCTGCATCATAACCACCTCTGACGCCATGTTCCGGACCGTACAATGCCACCAGGTTTACTTCGGGTGCTTCAAAGAGGATATCTACCGTCGATCTTAGATCCTGACTGACTCCCGTTTGATTGGTGATTAAGCCGACACGTTTTCCTTTGAGGATATCAAATCCCCGTTCTTCCAATACATCAATACCCAATTTCACTTTCGGTTGCATCCCAAAACATAAGGACACTATCAGAAGGCTAATTACAACACGTTTCATAGATATACTCCTTTTTTTCGCACTGATTGGCGGTCATTAAACATTACGTAACATTACATGCTTAGTACAGAATTACGGATTAATCTAATACTTTCAATATAACTTGTCAATTGAAAGACATGATCATAAACAGTATTCATAATAAAATTATGAATAAAAAAACCCCGGCAAGCCGAGGTTGAAATACTTGTGCTTTAAACTTGGATTATAAAGCGTTGACGCGTTTGGCCAGACGTGATTTCTTGTTGGCTGCTGCATTCTTGTGAATAATGCCTTTTTGGGCAACTTTGTCAATAACAGAAACGGCTTCAGAATACACTTTCAATGCTTCTTCTTTGTTTGTAGCCTCTTCTACGCGACGGATCGCAGTTTTCATCTGTGATTTGTACTGACGGTTACGTAGATTTCTTGTTTTTGTCTGACGAATTCTTTTCTTCGTTGATAATGGATATGCCATGTATTCCTCTTTTATCTCGTATTAAAAAGCTGACAAAAATACAATATGAATCTCGAATTGTCAATGTTTTTATTACATATGGGTTCGAAATAAATTTAAGGCGTTTCAAAAATACGTAAGACGTAAATCGTAAGATGTAAATCATAGTAAAAAGCGTTTATGGGTAGCAACAGTTAATTCAAGCGTTTTTTTTAAATCTTATAAGGCCAAGAAACATACCTTTTAACTCGGTTAAATGTTTATCAATATGCTCAAGTTTTAGTAACCCTAATCTTTCTCCAACAATATACTGGATCTTAATCTCTGACAATTAGCCCAAAGAATAGTATGAAATTTTGCAGTTTCTATATCACTTGATCTAGTTGCAGCTTCAATAATATTTAAGGGAACAGAATCGGCTGCTTGTCTCCCATACATCCAGATCACGGTATGTTTTCATATTATTCTCCCCTCTCTCACCAAGATCGGTATATTTATTAATTAAAAAAAGTGTGACGCAAATCACACTTTCTAATCTTTATTTACTTCTCGAATATTTTGACTGTTCACAATTCAGCAAACACAATATCTCACTTCTAACGCTTTACGACTTACGCTGAAAAGGCCTCCCTGACTTTTTCATGCATTTTAGTCGCTTTGCCATTTGCATCGACGAAAACCATCAATGTTTCTGCAGTAGCAACAAGTGTATTATCATCTTTGACTATTTCATATGAAAACACAATGGATGACCTCCCCAATTTCTCGACTTTGGCATTAATATGCAAAGTATCAAAAAGATATGCCGGAGATCTGTATTCTATCGTGACTTTGGCAATAACCGGAAAGGTCTCCCATTCTTTTAGCATCTCAAAATCGAAACCTGCTTCCAGCATATAATCCCCGCGAGCAGCTTCAAGATATTTTGCATAGGTTCCATTATTTACATGGCCAAATGAATCCAGTTCATATGATCGAACAACCAGTTTAGAATGCCATACTTTCATCGTGCATGTTCTCCTTTTTTGAGATATAAATATAAAAAGCCAAAAAATGATATGACTCCAAATGAGGACATCGTTAACCAAAATAATTTCATATTCGGTATAAGATCCATCAATATACCTCCAATAAATGGCCCCAATGACCATCCCAAGGTTGAAATTGAGGAATAGATGCCCTGATACTTTCCATACAACTTACCTTTTGCCATATTGGAAGCAATGGTATTACCGCTGGGACCGGCGAACATTTCACCGAAGGTGATAAAAACCATGATAAACAGTAGCATACCAAAGGAATTAACCCACCCCATAAGCGAATATGATACAACAAATAGGACTGAGCCTATCATTATGAGTACAAAATGATTGACTTTTTTCGTCCATTGGGTTACAAGATACTGAAAAATGATGACTAATGCTGCGTTAAAGGTATATACCCAGCCAATCTGAGAGGAAGTAAGTCCGATACTTTTATTCATGAATACCGACAATGTTGACACAAATTGCCCCCAAGTCAAGAAAAGCATCAAGGTAACAGCACAAAAGAAAAAGAATAGCTTATCGCGCTTAAACGCGGCAGCCATAGCCGCGAGACCTCGCGGCCCTTGTGCCGATACCTCGGCACGAGCAGGCCGTACGCTTTTCTCGGCGGTTTCTTTAATGGAAAAGATGACAAACAAACCTGATATAAGAAATGTTACAGCTGTAAAATAAAACAAAGATTGATAGGAAATATCAAAAAGAAAACCGCCGATCGCGGGGCCGGTTCCCCATCCGATATTGCCGGCCATACGCATCAAGGCATAGCCGTTACTGCGCTCCTCCGGTTTTAAAATATCTGCGATCATGGCTGATGCCACAGGTTGGAAAAACGATGAGATCAAATACTGACTCAATATGATTCCCGCCAATAGCCACACATTCCAGCCTTTGCTTATAGCTATGCCGGCAATAAGAAATACAACGGCTCTTGAAAGTTGTGACCATATCATTAATCCCTTGCGACCGATAAAATCCGATGCGGCCCCGCCCACAGTTTGTGCAAGCGTACGGCCTATGGCTGCCGCAAGGAAAAAAAATGAGATATAAGTCATCGGTATATCCCTGATAGTATTAAAATATACCGTCATAAAGGGAACCACCGCACCAAATCCCAGTGAATTGATGAGCCAACCCAACATCAAGGGATAGAGACGTTTATCAATATTTTTAAGCGTAATTTTCATTCTTATATTTATATTGGACGATCGTATACATCCATTATATTATCAAAATTATGAGTTCAATAGATTTTTCAAGGTCTGTGGATTTATTTCATCGTATGATTCTATTATTAAATCGGCCTCTTGTATTACTTCTTTTGGAAAGGTGGTCGCGATGCCGATAACTTTTGCCCCTGATGCTTTTCCTGCACGAATTCCATTTAAAGAATCCTCAACAACAATACATTTTTCAATAGGAATACCTATTACCTCAGCTCCTTTTAGATAGGGTTCGGGGTGCGGTTTGGTATTCTCAACTTCCGAGGCCGTGATCATACCCGAAAAAATATAATCTACCGGTACATTATCAAATGTCCATTCCATAACATCTCGTCCAGTAGATGTCACGATCAGATCTTTAAATTCATCATTAACACAGGCGTAATAAAAATCCAAAAAACCGGGTACATATCGCATATTGGCTTTAAATTCATTGAAAAGATCAATACGATATTCTTTTTTCACTTTCTCAACATCCATACTTGAGCCATATTTCTTATTGATATATTCAAAAACCGCCTTGACATCTTTACCTTTAAAAAAAATCCAATCATCGTCAGATACTTTAATTCCATATTTGTCAAATTGGACCCGCATGGCTTTTTCATACAGGGGTTCCGAATCCACAACCACACCATCAAAGTCAAGTAACAATCCGTATTTCTTTTCCATTCTATCCTTCTATTTTGTATTGAAGAATATAGTTTTTTCAAAAATAAGAAGAAAGATTAAAGGAAAAAATATTAAGGAAAAGTAAAAACCCCGACCTTATTATGAACTTATATCAATATTTCCGGGGTTCAATTATTAAAAATAACCTAATTGTAGCAGTGCTGCAATTTATCTCATGATTTTTTCTTATACAAAATAGACATTGGCAATACAACAACATAACCAATTGTTAGAATTATGGGTGATACGTAAAGTGAAATTGCATCATATACACCACCAACAGCCATAAATATATAGCCGACAATAATTGTAACAATAGCAGCCAAGAATATGTAAAGATTCGTTTTAGTCAAGCCAAGTGATTGAAAAAATTCGTTTGTGGTCATGTTATATTCCTTATTTCTTTCGTGCGTAAAATACGATATTGTGGATTGTAGAGCAAGCGGAAATAATTAAATCAAGCCATAGGGAAAAGCTGCGACCGTTTCTTACTCAAATTCAAAATTTCTTAACCATTTCCACCAATATATCAACAATGCCTTCTATTGGATATAATCCCTTTTTGTTCCCTTTTTCGAAAAGCAAAACCTTCCCTTCACCCGCGCCCGCAATTCCAATATCTGCTTCACGGGCTTCACCGGGACCATTTACAACACAGCCCATAACGGCTACCGTCATATCTTTATCTATGCCTTCAAGTCGCTCTTCAACATCTCGGGCTATCGTCTCAAGATCGAATACAGTTCTTCCACAAGTGGGGCAAGAGATCACCCTCACCGCATCTTTACGTAAACCCAATGCTTGCAATATGCCTTTTGCTACAGATATCTCTTTAACAGGATCTGTCGAAAGTGAAACTCTAATCGTATCACCTATGCCCTCTGCCAGTAGCGTGCCAATCCCAATCGCAGAGCGAAGTGAGCCGCTTTTTTCGGTACCCGATTCGGTAACACCTAGATGAAGAGGATAATCATATGTTTTTGAGAACAATCGATTAGCTTCTATCATCGTCATCACATCTGATGCTTTAATGGAAACCAATAAATTATCAAAACCATGCCGTTCACATATCTTGATATGCTTCATAGCAGATTCAAGCAAAGCCTGAGGTGTGGGATGCCCATACTTCTTGAGAAGTGATTTTTCAAGCGATCCGGCATTTACGCCGATCCGAATTGGAACATTTTTTTTACTGCAGGCATCAAGAATAGTCTTAACTTTTTCTTCGGAACCGATATTTCCGGGATTAATCCGAATCTTATCCGCGCCGGCATCTAAGGCACCTAAGGCCAGTGAATGGTCAAAATGTATATCTGCTACAAGAGGTATACTGATGCGCTTCTTTATTGCGGCAAAGGCCGAAACGGATTCTTTATTTGGTACCGCCATGCGAACGATTTCACAACCCGCTGTTTCTAGTTGCCATATTTGATCGATACAGGCCTCCACATCGGTAGAACTTGTATTGATCATGCTTTGAATGCTCACGGAAGCATCACCACCGATGTAGATATTGCCGATTTTGATTTTTCTTGTTTGTTTACGTTTGATCATGAATGAATATATGAAAAACAGAAGCCAGAAGCCAGAAGTTAGAGGTCAGAACTAGAAATTCGGGAATCGGTTTGAAGAGCAAGAAAATGAATTGTAAAAAATTATTCACTATCGTATCTTAGAAAGCAAACAGTCCATTAAACATGAATAGGTACGAATTATGACAGCACGTAAAATTTTCCTCTTTTATTTCTTTCTCATTGTGATTGTGTTAACGGGATGCGCAACAAACCCACCAACGCTTGATAACCTCTATCCCTCCGAAGATCAGGTTATTCAGTATCACTCCAAATGGACCAAGATCACCTATCCCAAACGGATCAAAGCATTCAAAGAAGATCCATTGCAACGCGGTGATATTGTTTTCCTGGGGAATAGTATTACACAAAACGGCGGTGACTGGAGTGCTAAGTTCGAACGTAGCGATGTGAAAAACCGCGGGATCAGCGGCGATGTGACGGATGGCGTTCTGGCTCGGCTCGGTGAGATCTGTCACGCCAAACCCAAAGCCGTTTTCCTGATGATCGGGATCAACGATATTTACAACTGGTACAATGAATGGGGCATCCCCTCACCCGAATATGTAGGTCAAAACATTCCCAAGATCGCTGAAGCGATCCATAAAGGAAGTCCCCGAACAAAAATATATGTTCAAACGGTCCTCCCCACCGATTTCGAGCCGGTGAAAGAGGCAATCTTAACGGTCAATAAAATGATCAAGTCGCACGAATCGAAAGGCCATTATCAAGTCATCGACCTTTACGCGGCCTTTGCAGATACAAGCGGACTGATCAAGCCCGAGCTGACAAACGATGGAACGCATTTGACTGCTGAAGGTTATCATGTGTGGACGACTCTAATAGACTCGCTAATAAACAATCAACCATAATCAATACGAGATAATGAAATTTTTATTAAAATCACTTCCATTGCTCTTACTTTTTAGCATTCTTGCTATTGCCCAAACTTATCCAAATAATGAGGATGGTCAATATCAAGACATGCTCACGCCAGAGTATTACAATTCAGCGCAAGCGAGTGATTTTCGACTTGAGCTTAATAAATTCGTACATTTTGCTCGGCAAATTCCCTTTCAGCATCCTTTTAAAGATTCATTGGGCTCAATACCCTCTTATAACATTAATCGAGGTTTTGGTGATATTATTGGTACAGCTGCTTTCGGTACCCACCACCCGGCATATGATTACTATCCTGCAGAAAATGCCACTAATACCTATTTATATGCGGCACATGATGGCTTAATTAGTACGGACAATGATGCAGATAGATACAGACATTATATAGCCATCACCAAAGACGTCAGTGATTCTCTTGGACATATTATTGGCAAGATAATGACCCTTTATGGGCATGTAGATTTAGATTTTGATTTAGCAGACGGCTTAGATCTTGAGGGGCAATATGTTCAAAAGGGAGATATAATTTCCAAACACTTATATTCAGGTACAATGGGAGGTCCGCATCTGCATTTTGAGATACGTTACTATCGTCCAAACGATACCGGCTCAGAAGACTTTTACGGTGGCCAGGTAGGCGATAAAACTGCTCCCTCATCAGGAATTTGGACGAAAGGTTATTGGAATCCCAGCGAAGGTTACGGCTTTGCACATCCACTCAATCATTTAAACTATATAAACTCAGCAATAGCTCAAACACAATCTCATCCCTCTATCTCTATCTTCCCTAACCCAAGTAATGATCTTCTCAACATTAAATTAGATCAAGCGATGGGCAATAAACTCGTCAGCATTTACAATTTAGCCGGACGAAAAGTTTACCAAAATAATTACAGCCAGAACAGCGAGATACAGATTAATATCAAAAATTTAGCAAGGGGTATTTATCTTGTAAATATCTATAATAATGGACAAAAGTTTACGCATAAATTTTTTAAATAGATATTGCATCTTGTGACACTAAACGAGTTACGAGTTATGCATTACGGTTAAGATCATGGCGACGCATTTTTAAGTTAATTGAAGAAATATATTATGATGGAATATATTTTATGAAAAAACCAATATTATTATTAGAAAGCAATTTAATAAAACCATTAGAATTGGCTTTAAAAAGAATTAATGATATTAAAAATAATAAAATTGCCAATCATGATGAAATTATATACGAAGGATTGTTTATATTAGCTGTTACCTCATTTGAAAATTCTATTCTTGATACTCTCAAAATTCTTTTTACTCATATTCCACATAAATTAGATATTAAATCCAATAATATACCCAAGGAAATTTTATTAGATGAAAAAGCGCTAGAATATTCAATTGAAGATAAAATTAATTCATTAGGATATAAAAATATTGATGAAATACTAGATTATTTTTATAATAAAACAGGATTAAGTAATGATCTTATCAATTCAAATACTATCAATGATATTAAAGAAATTAAGGCTACACGAAATATTCTAATTCATAATAATCTTTTTATAAATAATGTTTATAAAAATACCGCAGGTCCTCATCAAAGAAAGAGTAATAATAACAAATTATTAATTAACAGGGAATATCTTATTCATACAATAAATACAATTGAGGATACTGTAAAAATATTTATAAAGAATCTATCTAATAAGTATAAATGTTATACGAAAATCCAAGCAACTAGAAACTTATTTAATTACTTGTTTAACACCCCATTATTGTGTTTTGATGATATTTTTATTTTCAATTACGAACAAGATTATATAACTGGTGTAAATTCTAAAATAATAAATTCACTTAATACACTTTCATCTTCAGAAAAACTATTATTTAATTTATGGATAGCACATTTCAAGAATGATCCTTTTGAATTCAAGGGTAGTTGGTTATATCACTTAAGTGAAAGCACAAAAAATAAATTAGATTTTTTAATTTCAAACATTGATTTGCTAAAATCTTAGAACAAAACATATTGATTAGATTATTTAATAACACTTTTATTAGTGGAGGCAATATGAGCAACAACCTCATCAAACGCATCATTCGCGGGCAATCCGTATCGGACGGTGCCGGCGTAAAGTTGAACCGGCTGATCGCATCAGCCAAGGTTGACAATATCGATCCCTTTTTCCTGCTGGACGAGTTCCGCAGCGATGATCCTAATGATTATATCGCAGGTTTCCCCATGCATCCGCATCGCGGGATCGAGACGATCACGTATATGATCGAGGGCAGTTTTACGCACCGGGACAGCCGTGGCGGCGGCGGGGTTTTAAAATCCGGGGAGGTCCAATGGATGACCGCTGGCAAGGGCATCCTTCACGAAGAAATGCCGGCCATGGAAAGCGGCCACTTGTGGGGCTACCAGCTATGGCTGAACCTGCCAAAAAAGCTCAAATGGGTAGAACCCGCCTACCAGCATCTCGGCAAAGAGGATATTCCCGTATTTGAAAAAGACGGTCAAAGAGTCGTGATCATTTCAGGTGAATACGAAGGATTGAAAGGACCGGCCAGCAATCATGTGCCCTCAGAGTATTATGATGTGTATATTGACGAGGGAAAATCATTCCAATTGCAATTGAAAAAAGGATTTACGTCCCTGATCTATGTCCACAGCGGCAAGATCGAGATCGACGATCAAACCATCGAGGCCAAAAATATGGTGGAATTGAATGATGATCAACCTCTTAACGTCAAAGCCCTTGATGATAAAGCCGGATTTCTTTTCCTCTCGGCCATTCCCAATAACGAGCCCTATTACCGCGGCGGTCCCTTTGTGATGAACACTCGCGAGGAGATCATGCAGGCCTTTGATGATTATCAGAATGGGAAGTTGTTTTAGATGCCGCTCCTACGGAGCTTGATTTTAATTTTATTCTATTTCTCTACAAAGTTATCGTCCCTATGGGACTTAAGGATGTCGCTCCTATGGAGCTATTGTTGTTGATTCGTTGTTCCCTACAAAGATATCGTCCCTATGGGACTGTAAGTTTCACTCCTATGGAGTGATTTAATTATTGGGAATACCATTTTACAGATATTCCCCTAGGGGACTTAAAAGATGTCGCTTCTACGGAGCCTGTTTGTTCATTCGTTCTTTCCTACAAAGATGTCGTCCCTACTGGACTAACGAGAGATCACCTCTAGGGAGCTTTGTTAATTGTGTCATTTCCATTTTCCTATTCCCTCCCTCTTGGACTGTTTGTACCGCTCCTGGGGAGTCAATCCCTTAATTACAGATTGTAAATTAAATAACAATATTAATTCATTGTAAATATTTATTAATAAGCCCCGTAGGGGCGGAATATCTGTAGATATTATTTCTTAAAATACCACCAGCGCCGTAGGTGCTGTACTAATTATTTCTATTTTTCGTTTCCTATAAAGATGTCGCTCCTGCGGAGCTTATCGTTTTACATTATAATTGTTATTAAACATGATAATAAAGTCCCGTAGGGACGGAATCTTTGTAGAATACAATTATAAGTAAAATTTCAGCTCCGTAGGAGCGGAATCTTTGTTTATTCAAACCATTCAAATAAGTATTCATCATTATATTTAATATCAAATTTGTTCAAAATCTCTAAATATTCTTCTTTAAAAGACTTCTTTTTATGATGTTCTGTTTGATTCAATATGTAATTTATAACTGAATCAATTTGTGACCTGAAATATGAAAATACCCCAAATCCATTCTGCCATTTAAATTTACCCTGAAACCAATTACTCTGATTTATCCATTTTGAAGAACTGGCTTTTATTACACGTGCTATTTCAGATGCAGAAATATTTGGATCCAATCCAATTAACATGTGTGCATGATCGGGATTACAATAAATTGCCAGTAATTTGGAGTTCATATTTTTTACTATCCCCGTTATATATTTTTCTAATTCATCTCTATATTTTTCTTTTATTAGATTTTCCCACTGTTTAACGGAAAATATAATCTGAATATAAATCTGTGAATAGGTATTTGCCATTTTGTTCTCCTTTCTAGATGTCGCTCCTATGGAGCTATTGTTATTGATTCGTTTTTTCATACAAAGATATCGTCCCCACGGGACTATTAGTATCGCTCTATTATTATTGATTCGTCCTTATTGCAAATATTCCGTCCCTATGGGACTGTAGGTTTTACTCCTACGGAGTAATTAAATTATTGGGGATACCATTTTACAGACATTCCGTCCATACGGGACTATTTGTGTCGCTCCTACGGAGCTACTATTGCTGATTCGTTTTTCCTGCAAAAATGTCGTCCCTACGGCACTTTCTGTATCGCTCCGACTTAACCAGTTTATTGATTTGTTTTCCCTACAAAGATATCGCTCCTACGGAGCTTTCATTGAATATTCGTTACATGAATAGATTCTTCAGAATGACACAGATTGGTGAGTAAGCGCCCCCTCTCTGCTCATAATTCTTAACTCATATATTCCTAACGTAATAATCCCCCTTCCCCCTCTGTACATATCCCTTGATCTCAAGATCAAGAAGCACTTTTATAATCTCTGCTCTCTCTAAAGTACATTTTCCATAGATCATATCAATGTGTACACCTTCTTTATTTAAACATTTAAGAACCGCTTCCTCTTCAACTCCCAATTTTTTTTTCTTTGCCATCTCAATAAAAAGGTCTTTTTGTCCATTTAATTGATCTTTAATAAATGGATATTCATCCAGAATATGTTCTGCTGTTGTTGCAAGTTTTGCCCCCAAACGTATCAAACGATGACAACCATTATGCTTACCTTTGATAATATCACCCGGAACCGCATAAACATCTCGATTTTGATCGTTTGCATTGAAAGCGGTTACCAATGCGCCACTTTTGTCACCGGCTTGAACAACCAGGATCCCCCTACTCAATCCACTAATTATGCGATTTCTACGAACAAAATGAGCCGGCACCTGATATCGACCAAATAAAGTCTCTGTACACACAACACCTTTAGCACAAATATCATTATATAGCTGCTTATTTTCTGCAGGATAAATAATATCAAATGAGGTACCCATAACGGCTATAGTCCGTGCATGGTGATCCAATGCCGCCTTATGCGATATTGCATCAATACCTTTTGCCATTCCACTAACAATGCAAAGATCACTTTTAGCAATACCACTGGCAATATCGTAACACATCTGTTTGCCATAATCATCAGGATAGCGCATACCGACTATTCCAAAAGCAGGATCATCTTGATCAGAAAATTCCCCTTTATATAACAATACGATTGGAGGATTATATATCTGAGCCAATATTTCAGGATAGTTCTCTTCCCCATAGGTCAAAATTTTAACCTTTTTCTTCTCTGAACATAATAATTGCATATCAACCATTTTGCGATATTCCTTATTAACGATAGCATTTGCCTGATATTCTGAGATCTCACTGACTTGCAATAAGGATTGCTTATCCTGATCAAGCACAGCCTCAGGAGAACCAAAATGATTTATCAAGGAAAAGTATGTCCGTGGACCTATATCATCAACGCAGGCTATGGATAGTGTAGAAATATTCATATGAGCCTCAATTATCAATAAACATTGGCTTAACCTTGCTTATTGAGCTTTATATCTATGTCTTTGGGTGAGAATTTTTCCGCCCCCCTCACCATTGACATAAAAATTTAACTATCATCATATATTTTCACAAATCAATATTTTTATCTTCACAAAAATGTGATGTGCATCACATTTTAAATCATATAAAAAAAGCCACGAAATTCGTGGCTCATTACTGCTAAATAAATATTTCTATTCTACGTATTCCCCAAGCTTAAACAAAAGCTTGTCAATATTGATACGAGCAACGGATGAAATATGCAGCACATCAACATCTACCTCAAAATCATCTTTATATTCAGTTTGATCTACTGAATCCATTTTTGTAACACATAAAAATCTGGGTTTATACGCCAATTCTTTGTTAAAAGAGGTCAACTCTTTCAAGAGAGTCTCATATGTGGTTTTAATATCTTCTTCATTTACATCTACCATAAATAGAAGCACCTGCGTTCTTTCGATATGACGTAAAAATTGATCTCCGAGCCCCTTACCAAGATGAGCACCTTCTATTAAACCTGGAATATCCGCCATAACAAAAGATTTAAAATCTCCGTATTTAACAATACCGAGATTTGGCACCAAAGTTGTAAAGGGATAATCTGCGATCTTCGGCTTTGCAGCCGAAATCGTCGATAGTAATGTACTTTTCCCTGCATTCGGAAATCCGACCAAGCCAACATCTGCTAAAATTTTAAGTTCAAGTTCCACGTTAATACTTTCACCGGGCAATCCAGGTTTTGAATATCTAGGGATCTTATTAATAGAATTGGCAAAATGCTGATTTCCCCAGCCTCCGCTACCACCTTTAGCGGCAATAAATTGTTCGCCATCTTCCACAAGATCTGCGATAATCTCATCACGCTCGAGATCTTTTACCAACGTACCTACAGGAACTTTGATAATAATATCTTTTCCTTTTTTTCCGGAGCGATTGTTTCCCTCTCCGGGACTTCCGTTGTCCGCCTTATATTTTCTATGATAGCGAATATCCTGAAGTGTGTGTAATTGCGAAGTGGCCAGAAGAATCACGGATCCGCCGTCACCGCCATCACCACCATCGGGACCACCCTTTGGCATGAATTTTTCACGATGAAAACTAACACAACCGTTACCTCCGTTACCGGCGATGATCTCAATTTGTGCAAGATCTACAAATTTCATGCCTTTTCCTTTTTTTACTTTTCCAGTCTTAATAAAATCAGGGTTGAAAGCTCAAGTTTAAGCTCTCAACCCCTCGTTAATCTTAATCTAATTACTTAACCTGCAAAGCGGCTACTGCTGTCAAATTAACAACATCTTCCGCGGAACAACCACGAGACAGATCATGAATAGGTTTATTCATACCTTGTAGAATGGGGCCGACCGCTTCGTAACCGGCAAAACGCTGAACCAGCTTATAGCCAATATTACCGGCATTTAGGTCCGGAAATATTAAAACATTTGCTTTTCCGGCTACTTCCGAACCCGGAGCTTTTTTCATACCGACTTTTTCAACGATCGCGGCATCTGCCTGCATTTCACCATCAATCTTTAAACCGGGTGCAGTTTTATGTGCAATTTGATAAGCTTTTTGAACTTTTTCTACCAACTCGTGCCTTGCGGACCCCATAGTAGAAAATGATAATAATGCCACATGAGGTTCTTCGTTAAAAATAGCTTTATGTGTTTCAGCGGTACCCAATGCAATTTCAGCTAACTGTTCAGCCGTAGGATCGGGATTTACAGCACAATCAGCAAACGACAAAGGAGGGCGATCGTCCGGAGAGAACATTAACATATCTGATGACATAGTTGATACGCCTGGAGCGGTTTTAACGATTTGCAGTCCCGCTCTTAAAACATGAGCGGTGGGGTTTAGAGCACCTGAGATACATATATCAGCACGATCCATTCTTAACATCATAGCAGCAAAAAATGTAGGATCTGCCATGATATCGCGTGCACGTTCGGGAGTCATGCCCTTTTTCTTGCGAAGCTCCACATATTCAGTAACATAAGCTTCAAAATCCGGATCTTGTTCCGGATCCACCTGATCAACACCATCCAAATATACACCGGCTTCACTGGCGGCAGATAATAGTTCTTCTTCTGTTCCGAGGATCGTAACTCGGGCGATATTTTCTTTCGCGATCTCTGCAGCCGCAGCTGCAATGCGCGGGTCTTTTCCTTCGGGAAGCACAACATGAACATCAGTCTCTTTGATGGCACGGGCTCTCAGGCGTTCAAGAGGGGTCATTCTTTCTCCTTAATCTCAAATTTATTTATTAATTTTTCCTTCACATGCTCAGGTACAAAGCAGGATACATCTCCACCAAAAGTAGCGATCTCCTTGATCATGGAAGAACTTAAGTATGTATATTTTTCTTTAGGCATAAGAAAAACAGATTCAACATCTTTGCCGATCTTTCTATTTAACAATGCCATTTGAAATTCATATTCGAAATCCGAAACCGCTCGTAAGCCTCTGATAAGTGCAGTCGCACCTTGTTGTTGGCAGTATTCGACAATAAGACCCGAAAACAGATCAACTTCAACGTTGGGGATCTTTTTTACTGCCTTAGCGATCATATCTTTTCTTTCCTCCATTGTAAACAATGGAGATTTACCTGTATTCATAGCAACGGCAACAATAACTTTATCAAATAGTTTTGCCGCTCTTTTAATAATATCAAGATGACCATTCGTAATGGGATCGAACGTACCGGGATAGATCGCAATTTGACTCATACTTCCTCCGTGCTCAAAACTTGCAAAGTTACAATTTTTTTCAGCGCAGAACAACATAATATCATCACTGAATAGCCTAGGGTTTAAGCCCAAGGTTACTAAATGTATTTTTATGGCAAATATATTATTTTAGCATTTTGATTCGCGACTTATATATAATAAATTTCTGAGATGCTTAGAACTATAAAAAAATCGATCATTATTTCACTGGCGATATTTATCTTTATCGCTCTCGTCGGTGTAGCGGGGATCTACTATTTTTCCCAAGATCTACCAAGTCTTGAAGAGCTAGAACAATTCGAACCCGATATTGTCTCAACAGTTTATTCTTCCGATGGTAGAATTCTAACGGAATTCGGGATAAAAAACAGAACCCTGGTTCCACTTGATTCTATACCCGATTATGTTAAAGATGCAATTCTTTCTACAGAAGATAAGAAGTTCTACGATCATTGGGGTATGGATATGCGCCGTTTTTTCCAAGCTGTATACCTCAATATTGCCAATGGTTTCGGCTCTCAAGGTGCTTCTACTCTGACCCAGCAGTTAGCAAGAACCTTGCACCTGAATCGTCAGGAAACCATCACTCGTAAAATTCAGGAATTGATCGTAGCTATTCTCATTGAGCGATCTTATTCAAAGACCGAAATCCTTGAAATGTACTTGAATTCCTGTTTTTGGGGCCATGGCTGCTATGGTATCCAAGCTGCAACAGATTATTATTTCCAAAAAGAAGTGGCAGACCTGACTCTGGACGAATCCGCCATGCTCATTGGAATACTACCTGCACCAACTCCCTGGTCACCAAGATTCCACCATGATAAAGCTATTTGGCGTAGAAATCTTGTTTTAAGGAATATGGTTCGGAACAAGAAGATCAATCAACAGCAATTCATGGATGCACTATCATCCGAGACACCTGTTGAATATATTGAAAACAGTTCTATCGCTCCCTATTTTACCGAATATGTGCGTTTAGAAGTTGCAAAATATTGCCGTAAACAAGGCATAGATTATTATCGTGATGGTTTACAGATCTTTACAACCTTAAATTATGACATGCAAACGATCGCTAGAGATGCTATTGCTATTCGTCTGGCTGAACAACAAAAGATCTTAGACAATAGCCTTTTAAGTAGTCCTGATTTCTTAATGAAAATATACAGTCAGTATTATCCAAACCAAGCTCTGCCTTTAAGTTTTTTCTCGAATTATACGATCATTGCGATTAAACCCAGGAACGATATACCTCATCAGACTGACAGTCCAATTGCTTTTAATCAGTACGATCTTAATATTGATTCCACTTCAAGTCAAGATTCTCTTTTCGTTAAGGAATTCACCAATGAATTCGGTAAAGATTCATTGTCATTGTTTGAATCAATGATCGATCTTTTACCTGATAACGAAAAAGAAAAACTTGTTAAGAATACTTGGGATCCATTCACATATGACACACTATATCGTGATACAACCCTATATTCATATTTCTTGAATGATTCACTTCAAAGAGATTCATTGACCTTTGATCAAGACACATGGTTTACCATTGTTGTTGATTCCACCTCTCTGGTAATGGACTCTTTATTATCTGCTTTGCCATTAAAACCGAAAACCGTTCAGGCTTCTTTATTCTCTATGGATCCGGGAACGGGAGCTATTCGTGCTATGATAGGTGGCCGTAACTTTGAAGAATCAAAGTTTAATCGTGCTGTACAAGCTCAAAGGCAACCCGGTTCAACCTTTAAGCCTTTTGTTTATACATCAGTAATTGATAATGGTTATTCACCCTCAACACAATTATTAAATCAACCACCAGCAATCCCTCAAGCCGATGGAAATCTTTGGATTCCAAAAAATTTCGACAACAGTACAGGCGGATTGATGACACTTAGAAACGGTTTAATGAACTCTGTCAACTTGATCGCTGCAAATGCCATTACTCAGTTAACTACACCTGAGGTTGTTATATCCTATGCGAAAAAGATGGGTATTACATCTGAATTACCTGCCTACCCTTCTCTGGCTTTAGGGTCAGGTGAAGTATTACTGAATGATATGGTTTCAGCCTATTCGGTTTTTGCCAATAAAGGCATCTGGAATTTACCATATGCAATTGAGCGCATTCTTGATAGAAACGGTCGGGAGATCTACCGTTCACCTCGTGAAACACGTGAAATCCTTTCACCTGAGACAACCTATTTAATGGTCGACATGCTTAAATCGGTTGTTAAAAAAGGCACAGGTAAAGCTATTGCCAGAGATTATAACTTCAGAATTCCCATTGGTGGAAAAACAGGTACGACCAATGATTATACTGATGCATGGTTTGTGGGTTTTACACCCATGCTTGCAACCGGTGTTTGGGTAGGTGTTGATGATTCTCGGATTCCTTTAGGGAAAAAACAATCCGGTGGGAAAGCCGCATTACCGATATGGGCACATTTCATGAAAAACGCGTATCAAAAATTAGATATTCCCGTTTTGGATTTTGATCAACCTCCCACGGTAAGAAAATTCAAGATCTGTAAAGAAACCAAACTTATTCCAACACCTTTTTGCCCAGTAGAATACGAGTTATTCAATGTTCGTTATGCTCCCAAAGAAGAATGCCAAGTCCACGGATATGGCGTTTTCCAAGAAGAAGAAAGCGCAGATTTTTAACCTCGCTCCACTCTCACATAAAAAAGGAAAAAGTTAAAAGCTAAAAGAAGATTAAATATCTTATATCCAGCAATTAACCATGAAAATAAATGACGACTATATCAGGTACTATTCGTAAAAACATCCATATTGGTTTAGAGGTTGAAATTGTTCAAAAACATCATCAAAGAACAGGGGACTTAACCTGGGGCATCGTAAAGCGAATCTTAACGAACTCAACTTCACACCCTCATGGCATTAAAGTCCAGCTTATGGATGGTAAAATTGGTCGAGTGAAAAACATTCTTTAATACTTTTCCCACAGGAGCTTAAAAATGAAAATTTGGGTTGATGCCGATGCTTGTCCCAACGCTGTCAAGCAAGTCATTTACAAAGTTGCCCTACGTCGTAAGATCCATGTTACACTCGTTGCAAATCAATTTATGCGCATACCAAAATCCGATCTCTTTAATTTCATTCAAGTAGGACATGGTTTTAACGAAGCAGATGAAAAAATTGTTGAGCTGATCGATAAAAATGATCTCGTTATTACGGCAGACATTCCCTTTGCTTCGGATGTCATTAAAAAAGAGGCTATTGCTTTAAATCCTCGAGGAGAACTATATACCGAAGATAATATTCAAGCTCGTTTAAGCATGCGAGACTTTATGGAGACCCTTCGCATGGGGGGAATGATTAACGGCGGTCCTGCGCCTTTAGATAAGCATAATATTCAAGATTTCACCAATGCATTGGATAAATATCTTACTCAAGCTGAGAAAAACAAACAAATATAAAATACCCGATCACCTAATTTTAATCGGCAGTATGATAAAATCACGTTTCTCTGGAATAGACATGCCTATTCCAGACAGGTTAAAAGCACAAATAAATCTTATAATATCAAAAAAAGCCTCGGATTCTACTCCAAGGCTTGATCTATATAACGGATAATCAAGCATTCGACAAATTACATCTACCTTTGGGTATCTGCACTAGCCGAAAGGTCTTATTCGTTTACTTTCTGAATAATCTTTGCTACGATCTCATCCATAGGAACACGTTCCTGAACAAGTGAATCGCGATAACGGAGTGTAACGCAATTATCTTCAAGAGATTCATGGTCTACGGTAACACAGAAAGGTGTTCCGATCTCATCCTGACGGCGATAACGTTTACCAATAGAGCCACCATCATCATATACGCTGGCAACATGCTTGCGTAGCTTATCATATAGGTCGCGAGCAACTTCAGGCATACCGGCTTTTTTGAACAATGGAAATACCGCTACTTTAAATGGCGCTACTTTGGGTGAAAAGCGCATTACAATGCGATCATTCTCTTCATCTTCCCAGTAAGCATCTGTCATAATCATCAAAACGGTACGGTCAACACCGGCAGAGGTCTCGATCACAGAAGGTACGATTTTTGCACCGCGGTTTTCCTGATCAACATAGTGTATCTTTTTCTTCGAATGTTCTATATGTTGATCCAAATCATATGTTCCACGATCTGCAATCCCTTCGATCTCTGAAAAACCATACGGAAACTCATATTCAACGTCATAACAAGCCGAAGAATAGTGAGCCAACTCATCGTCACCATGAGGGCGTAATTGGAGCTTCTCGGGCGTAATACCAAGTGATTTAAACCAATTTAAGCGCTCTTGTGACCAATATTCCAACCATTTATCCGCTTCTTCGGGACGAATAAAGAATTCCATTTCCATTTGTTCAAATTCACGTGTACGGAAAATAAAGTTACCTGTGGTAATTTCGTTACGGAAAGCTTTACCCAACTGCCCGATACCAAAAGGTAATTTCACGCGGTTTGTCGCCACAACATTGTTAAAATTCACAAAAATACCTTGTGCGGTTTCGGGGCGTAGATATACATCCATCGCACCTTCATCGGTAGAACCGAGTTTAGTTTTAAACATCAGGTTAAACTGTTTGGGTTCTGCTAACTCACCTCCACATGAAGGGCATTCTGTTGTATCTTCGGGCAAGTGATCCACGCGGTAACGTTTTTTACATTTTTTGCATTCGGTCATGGGATCATGAAAGTTCACAACATGACCTGAAGCTTCCCAGACTTTAGGATGCATTAAAATAGCACAATCCATTCCCAAAACATTATCTCGGGAAGTGATCATTTCCTGCCACCATAAATTTTTAACATTTCTTTTTAACTCAACGCCCATAGGGCCGTAATCATATACGGCATTAATACCATCATAGATCTCTGAACTCTGAAACAGAAATCCACGGCGGCGTGACAAGGCAACCAATTTTTCCATCAAGGGATAAGACATGGGTTTTTGGGACATATTTAACTCTTTCGCATTTTATTTAATTTTTATTTCAATTGCCGGGAACGGTCGCGACCATTCCTTACACTGATTAAATTATTTCTTCTTTTTTTTCTTTTTCTTACCTTCTTCAACGATCTTCATACAAGCTTCGGGAGTAAGTTCTTTCGGTTCAGTGCCTTTGGGAATCTTGTAGTTCTTTTTCTCAAAAGCAATATAGGGACCATAACGACCATTAAGCACCTGAATACCTTCTTTTTCGAAGTTGTGAATGGTTTTATTTTTATCTTTCTCACGCTTAGCTTCTATAATCTCGATAGCGCGATCGGGACCGACCTCTGCAGGATTATCGGCTTTGGGAATGGAATAGAATTTGGCTTTATGTTTTACATACGGACCAAAGCGACCAAACGCCACCGTCATCGGCTCATCTTCATAATTACCGATGGTTTTAGGGAATGACAATAGATCCAAAGCTTGTGCTAATGTCAATGTATCCAAACGCTGATCTTCCAACAATGAGGCAAAGCGAGGTTTCTCTTCATCCTGAGACTCACCTACTTGTACCATAGCTCCAAAGCGACCGATCTTTACGTAAATATTCTTACCGCTTTCGGGATCAACCCCCAAAAGTCTTTCACCTTTGAATGTCTCACTCTTGGCTTTGGTTTCTTCTACCTTCGTATGGAACGGTCTATAGAATTCACCGATCATTTCGTGCCATTCACGTTTACCGTCAGCGATCTCATCGAAATCGGCTTCAATATTTGCTGTAAAGTTATAATCTAAAATATCATCAAAGAACTTGATCAGGAATTTATTTACCACACGACCGATATCTGTAGGAAATAGCTTGGAACGCACCGCATTCGCTTTTTCCTGTTTGGTCTCCTTATCGACTTGATCGTCTTTAAGCGTATAAAAAATATAATCGCGTTCAATACCGTCTTTATTGGCTTTTTCAACATAACCACGTTTTTGAATGGTCGAAATGGTCGGAGCATAAGTTGAAGGGCGACCAATACCTAATTCTTCCATTTTCTTTACCAACATTGGTTCGGAATAGCGTGAAGGTGGTTGAGTAAACTTTTGGGTCGCATTCATTTCTTTCATGCCCATTTCCATGCCGGTTTCCATAGGTGGCAAAATCTTGGTTTCATCATCACCGGTTTTGTATACGGCAAGGAAACCCGGAAATGTCACAACTTCACCCTTTGCTTCAAATAACTCTTTATTTTTGTCATTGGCTACTTTTACGGTGGTTTTTTCAATGTCTGCAGAAGACATCTGTGACGCCATAGTACGTTGCCAGATCAACTTATATAAACTTTTCTGATTCTTGTTGTCCCCTGCTTCCATCTTATTCATGTTAGTGGGTCTGATCGCCTCATGCGCTTCCTGAGCACCTTTGGCTTTGGTCTTGAATTTTCTTACCTGTGAATACTCTTCGCTAAACAAGTCAAGTACTTGCTCTTTGATCATTGCTAAAGCCACATTTGAAAGATTTAAAGAATCCGTACGCATATATGTAATGTGACCGGCTTCATAAAGCTTTTGGGCTAAAACCATGGTTTGTGTTACGGAATATCGCAATTTACGACCGGCTTCCTGCTGAAGAGTTGATGTAGTAAAAGGTGCCGGCGGATTTTTCTTGGCTTGCTTTTTCTCAATATCGGAAATATGATAAGCTGCACCAATGCAAGAATTCAAAAACTTTTCTACATCATCTTCGGATTTAAATCGCTTGCCAACTTCGCCAAGCACTTCGGTACCGTCGGGTAAAACAAATATTGCAGTAACTTTAAATGATGTTTCAGTTTCAAATGCTTCAATTTCTTCTTCGCGTTCCACAATCAGTCGAACGGCCACAGATTGCACTCGTCCCGCTGAAAGCGAAGGCTTAATCTTTCGCCAAAGCAAAGGAGACAGCTCAAAACCTACCAATCTGTCAAGGACACGCCGTGCCTGCTGAGCATTTACCAACTCAAGATTGATCTTTTGAGGATTCTGCACCGCTTCGCGAACAGCATTCTTGGTAATCTCATTAAAGGAAACACGATTAACTTCGGATTCATCTAATCCCAACAATTGAGCGGCATGCCATGCGATTGCCTCTCCTTCCCTATCAGGGTCAGTCGCAATATAAACATTGTCAGCAGCCTTAACTGCTTTCTTGAGATCAGCGATCACGGCTTTCTTATCGGCAAGGGCGGCATACTTTGGCTCAAAATTATTTTCGGTATCAATGCCTAATTCTTTTTTGGGAAGATCACGGATATGGCCGACGGTGGCAAGAATATTAAAATCGTCACCAAGATACTTTTTAATGGTTTTTGCTTTTGAAGGGGACTCGACAATGATACAATTTTGAGGCATTATATTCCTTTCCAAAAATTTTTGCAAATATATGTATAAATTGCTTGAAAAACAAAGAGGGAAAAAAAAGTGTGATTTCAAACACAATATTTTTTTTATGTTTGAACTTATGTTTTATCGGAATGTACTATAAAAATGCCTTTCATATTAAAAAAAGAACGGAAGCTAATTTATATGTTCAGACTTCCGTTCTCTTTAACACTTTTACACTTTAAGGTAAAGCGTTATCTACTACTTCTGTAAAGTTATCTTTCTAACGCTAACTTCTCCGGCAGCTTCCATTCGTACAAAGTAAATACCCGATGAATATGTACCGGCATTCCATATAATCTCGTGATGTCCTGCCGAAACACTACTATTCAGCAAGGTGGCAATTTTGCGTCCTGCAATATTGTAAACCGAGATCTTTACTTGTGTCGCAGTGGACATTGTAAAGGGTATCCTTGTTACAGGATTAAAGGGGTTTGGATATGCAGGTTGCAATTCAGTTGTTTCGGGAATAATCACATCGGCAATTGCATCATCATTTTCAGGAGTCAACCATGCCAATATTGATCCCGGACAAGCGCCATTTACAGGGAATACGCCCAATTCATTGCCCAGTGAATCCACAATTGCCAATTGGTCGGGAGCTGCGTAATCGCTTAATCCCATGAACACAATATTGTTAAACGATGCCGCACTATAGATACCCGTATAGTGTCCTAAGGTAGCTGTAGAATCCAACGATAGATCCTGATTTAAACGGTATGTCGTAGAACCAAGAACGCGATACACATCATCATTTACAACAAAAAGATCAATTGCCGAATTATCCATACCATGTTCTTTGATCGTAACTACTGAAGTTGAAAGTTCAATAGATGAAGTTGCCGTGTAGGTATTCCAACTTTCATCATAGTACTGAGATGTTACATAAAGAACACCATCTTTCAACAAGATATCTCCGGGATTTGATGCAACGGTATAATTGCTTGAACTTCCATCACTTAGATCAAAATCATAAACCTTTGTACCTGCGCTGTAATCGCTTAACATATTCTGTGATACATAAAGGTGATTGTTATCCCAAATAAGATCTTCGGGTAAACCGTCCACACTTAGCGTATCTTCGATCACTTCATTTTCAAGATCGTAAACAAGAACTCCGGGAGTGTTCCAGCAACTGATGTAAGCATTATCGGATTCATCAAAATCAATATATCTCGGTCCTGCATTCGGTAAACTGATCTCATGATCATAAACCGGTGCTCCATCACTGATATCAAATACCTTGATCATATTGCTTCCATTTACAACAACATAAAGCTCATTATTGTTAATGTTCATAGATTGACCGGTATCGCCCAGAGGATTAACCGAGTTAGCTACAAAACCGACTGAATCGCTATTAAAACTAAACAAACCGGCATCTGACGCGCCGAAATTACCTTCCATTAAAACAGCAAGATTTACATTATCGAACAATTCGGGACTAATAACCGTAATGGCACTTTGAACTTCTACTGTATCGCTTCCGTAAGTTCCTTCGGCAATAAGCGTAACATCGTATTGACCGGTGGAAGTATAGGTCCAAGTGAAATTCTCAGCTGTTGTATCAATAACGCCGTCACTATTTAGATCCCAATGATATGCTACAAGAGTTTCAGCACCATTAATTATGGATTGTCCGGTAAATTCAGCTGTAAAAGGAGCCTTGCCATAGTTTTGAGCAATTTCCATGCTAGCCTCTAATGTAGCTATATATGCTACACCTACGCCATCAAGATCAAATCCCGATGAAGCAAATGCTGTGGGCCAAGGATCGTTAACTTTATGTCCCTGAGAATCATAGGTACAATAACCATCTTCAATACATCCGACCGCATCCACGATCCGGACGTGAGTAATGGCATTAATATCTAAGTTGTCTGCGTCACTCAACTCATCCAAATCAAAGGGCGTCCCATATTTAGTTTTATATTTTCCCGCCAAATTATGAATATACCTACAATCCACCGAGCCAAAACCTCCCACTTGAGAATCTGTAGGTGTTAAACTAACGGCAGGGAAGCGAACAAAATGTTCACCGTCCGAACTGACCTCTACAAAAGCCAATTCCAAAAAAGTATGACTAAAACTATTTTCAAATACTGCAAAGTCGGGACCTTCACCATTGTATAGAGGCGATGCAAAGGTCAAGGTAGCTGTTCCGCCGTCACCCAAACTTACTACGCCGGAATTTGAAGTTACCGCACCTGTTGCAACATTATCCGACCCATAAGATGCCTTGGCGCCTTCTGGATTTTTAATGCTAACAGGACCGCGTTCAATATTAATACCTGCAGCCCATGCAATAAATGCGCTACTGTCATACGCCATCGCGCTTGTACCTTCGCTTCCTACAGGACCGGCAAATAGCGATTCAACAACCGTTACCCGATCGTACTCGGTTAATGTATCAACCAAAGTTTGTCCTTGCGCAATCAGGGTGATATCGTAAACACCTTCTTGCGTATAAGTATATGTCACACTCTCACCCATTGTGTCGATCACACCGTCTTCATTAAAATCCCATGCATAGCTTGCAACACTTTCTTCACCTGTACAAACGGCTGAAGCAGTGCAAGAAACAGTCAAAGGAATTTCACCCGTCGTATTATTTGCAGTCATAGTTGCTTCAAGACTATTCACAACGATCTTGGTAAAACCATATACATAATAATCATATACGATCAAAGCGCCGCCTTGGGTTACATCGCCATCACATGCGATACCTGCAAACCAATTCCCATAAGTTCCACATCCGGTTGCAAGTCGAACTGAATTATCGGCATCACCGACCGTCCCATTCCACATATCTACGGCAGAACCGTTTGAATAATCATTGTATGCATAAATAATATTTCCCGCATCATCAACATCCGTATCAGCGCCACCGGCTGATAATGCACTTAGAATTTCGGCATCGGCGCTTGTTAAAAATCCACTTGAATATACAGAATCAATATTATCTGCTGACCAACGGAAAAGTTTTTCATTACTACCAGAATACGACGCACACACAACGGCACCGCTAGTATCAATTCCAAAACCGCAACCATAGCCACCCACTTCGATGATCTTCACCAAAGAAGCCGTACCGGTGGTATCTATCATGTAAATCGTATGTGGATCACTGAAACTTGCAGCTGCGGACACATAAATATTATCATTATAGAACTCAATATCCATAACACCGGGAACTGACATTACTTCGGTCCATTCTTTGGTATCAATATCAACTGTAAATATGCGGTCATCTGCATTACCTGTACTTGTAAAACCTACCCATACCCTGTTCTCTACGGGATCTTTGGCTACAAAACTGCAAAAAATAGAAAGCTCGTTGGCCTGGCATGAATCATAATAGGCAACGGGATAACCTAATGTATTTTCCAGGCCATTGAGCTCAGAATATATATTCGCATACGATACGCCATCGGCACCTGAACCGTTCGCATAATAAATGCCATCCGTGTAATTCACATTGTTAAAAGCATAGTCAGTCAATACATCAACGGCCGAATAACCGTCTCCGGGAGTGATAGATTCCGTTGCAAACAACAAGCCAATGCTTGCAATCATCAGGAAACAACACTTAACAATTTTCTTCATACAAACTCCTTATTTATAATTACTTTAATAACACTATTTTTTTATTAAATACTGTGTTTTCAACAGCAACATTCACTAAATATACACCCGATGGCACATCATAGGCATTCCATGAGTATTCCTGCCAATCACTAGTATTTACAGCTATATAACTTTCATGAACACATTTACCTTCAAGTGAAAACACTGAGATTCTCGCTATATTTGCTTCGGATAAACGAAAGGGAATACTTACCTGATGATTAAATGGATTTGGATAAGGTGCAGCTAGTTCAAAAGCATCTGCGATCACATCATCCACAGCAGATACGGTATCTACAATATTGTAAAAAGCGTAATCTCCGGGAGAGGCACCCACGCTGAATTGACCAAGAAAATCACCCTGAGCATTGTAACGATACACATAATCCGGAGCAATATAATCATCGGTTAAGCCAAGATAGAAAGTCCCGCTATTCTTTGCCAGACTATAAATAAATAGCGTACTATCCACTTGGATAATAGGATCATTTGACGGTTCAAGTGTCGTGGTATCTATGGTGTAAATACCGTTTTGAATGGCATAATAAAGCGTATCATCTTCCAAGATCAAATCGCTGCCATTGTATCCTGTTGTCTGCTCCAGATCATTGATCAACACGTCGCCGCTCTGCAGATCGATCTTAGAGAGAGCGATCAAGGCATTCCAATCTTCATCATATCTTGTACTTCCAACATAAATCACTGAATCGTGATAAACCAAATGTTCCGGACCCGCAGCAACAGTGAATGTTCTGCGAACCGTAGCATCATCTCGAATATCTATTTCCAATACTTTATTGTTTTTATCATAACTTGTTTTCTCTTCAATCAAACTGACATATAAACTGTCCCCCACTACAAGCAAATCCTCGGGTTTCCCGTCAGTGTAAATCGTATCAATGGGCATATCATTGTTACGATCCAAAACAAGAATTCCGGGCAACAACCAACAGGAAATATATGCCGCATTATCGGTGAATGCGATATAGCGCGGACTCGCATTGGTCAGCAAAATCGTTCGCTCACGACTTTCACCTTCATGCGAAAGGTCCAAAACCTCAATATTATTCGAATTATTGCAAACCACATAAAGCTGATCATCATCGATCGTTAGGGATTGTCCCGTATCACCCAAAATACCTCCGGGAAAGCCAACTAGCGACATAGCTGACTCACTATAGGACCATAAAGATGCATTTGTAGTCATGTAATTGCCTTCACACAGGACATAAGGTCGTGTTGCTGCAAACAAAGGCATAAAAAAAAGTAATAAAACTAATGCAAAACGATAGCGAACGGATAACATAGAACTCCTTATCATTACCACTCAAAACTCAAAGTAAATCTCCAGGTTCTTCCCGGCTCAGGATAACCCTGGATTGTTTCATAATTCAGATCTGTAATATTGTCAACAGCCAAAACAGGGATCACATCCATGCGTCCCAGCGAAATTCGATAAGCCAAACTTGAATTCAATAAAATCGTCGCCGGCAGTTCCGTATCTTCGGGATAACCGTACATTACGATCTTCTTGCCCGTATAAACCGTTTGAAACAAGAAACTGAAGAACCCGGGGTTCCAGTTGAATACATAAGATCCGCTTCGCTCGGGTACGTAACGCAATGCCTTGCCGTAATTTGAACCTTCGCTCAGGTTAGCGCTGTGTGTTTCATTCCACATAAGTTTACCTGAGACATGCCATTGGTCAATAGTGTAATTCAGAGCAAGCTTAAAACCGTTTTGGCGCGCTTCTTGAATGTTCTTGGGTGTCCAGTACGATGCTTGCGGCATCCAAACGATCAGGTTTTTACTTCGTTTATCATACACACCCCAATCCAGACTGAAAATCTCACTAATGGGCGTGGTTGCAAACAAGCTATATGAATATGTCTCTTCCGGCAGAAGATCAGGATTTCCGCCCGGCACCCAATAAAGATCATTGAAAGTGGGATAACGAAATAATTTGGCCGCATGTAAGCTCAACTTAGATAAAAATCGAGCTTTAAATGGAAATCTCAGAGATATTTCCCCCGTAGGAATTGGCGAATAAGATGTAATATAATCCAAATGAGTAGATGCGCTTACGTGTAACCAAGGCAAGACTTCATACTGGCCGGACACAGAAGCCAATATGGTGTTACGAACATATAAGGTATCGCTGTTATTGAGCGTTTCGTATTTATCTTCAAGAATAAAATTCAATTCGCCCCGATCAAAACTGTAAATATCTTCAAACAATGCATCGTAACTTCTATTTCTGAAGGCCGATTCTATAAAAAGGTAGGGATTGTTGTATTCATCAAAAGCATCTCGGAATAACACTTGAGTGTGCCATGTATTGCGGTCACCCGAATGTCCAAATTTACCCGTTAAAATCCGATAATGATCATTTCGTCTACTCAATATATCTTGCGTACTCCATGTCAAACCCGCCACACCCCTATCTTGATGAGATTCAAGATAATAGGCCCGATACCATGTATTATTCTTTAGTATCCCGGACAAACGAGCCGAGACATAATACTGTGCAAAATCGTTGTTTTGTCGGGTATGGACCAAGGTATCAAGAAAAGTGGTATAGCTGTAATCGCCTTCATCCTGACGATATCCACCCAAAAGATCCAAATTCCAACTTTTACCAATGATAGACATCATGCCATAACTTGAAAGGTGGCCGAAACTACCCGCACTAAAACTCAAGGCATTAGCTCCCGACCAGGGATCAAAGGCCAAAACGCCATCAATGGCACCGCTGCCATATCGCGCAATATTTACAGGGATCAAGGAAACACCCGCAATCAGCGGTGAAGGAATTTGGGAAATATCCATTTGTCCGTTTTGCGCGGACGTCAAATCAAAACCCGAGATCAAAATTTTTGTATGCGAAGAAGGTCCGCCATCCAAACTTGCGGTGCTTATACCTGCCGGTCCACCGTAAGATTTAATACTTAATCCGGGCAAATGTCTCATTAACTGAGAATTATCAACATTCCCCATTTCAAGTGTTTTAAGTGCTGTAGCCTGAATATCTTGTGATAGTTTGTCGTCTTTAAATCCAATCTTCAAAACTTCATTCATAGCAATAACGGATAATGGCATACTTATATGCAACCAAGTAATCGAATCGGATAAAACTATATTTACGGGATCGTATGCAATGTGAGAAAATAAAAGTGTGTCACCGGCTGTTGATTTTTCCAGCTTAAAATATCCGCTGTAATCCGAAAGTACGACTTTCCCGGAATTTAGATTTTTTACATACACATCTCGTAAAGCAAGTCCCTGCTCTGATATAATACTTCCCTGCCAAGAATTCGCACGCAAAACAGAGACTAAGGCAAGAAATAAAAAAATGTACTTAGATTTTAGTAGTGAATATTTTCTCACAGAATATCAGAACCGCTTCTAAAAATCGCTAAAACGGTAAAAATATTTTCCCCGGAGATATAACCTTGGAAGAAAAATGACATTCGTGTACCTTTATCGCGAAGGTTGAACAAACTATGGATATTCCGGCTTAGGGTCTTCCTCTCTCAACGCCTTCCCCTCTTTATTCGAGAGTGGCCTTTGTTAAGATCGTCACCATCACGGCAGCGCGACTGCGCCTGATTTTCACAGGACTTCCCCACCTTTCAATGAGAAATTATACGGACAAAATTCTAAGCATGCAAATGATAATTCAAAAGACTTCATATCTCACATGTAAACACAAAGATGCTTACTACTGAAAAATAAACGAAAAGCATAGTTACAATAATAGTCAATACCATTGTATTAATTTGTACCAATTACCACTAGCTTTGATTCGTTTCGATCTCGGAGTCCCTGTATACCTTTGTGGCATATTTACCCTTGTAGTTTTGTGTGAGATATCTTTGATCTAATCTATTGCTGTTGCATTTTAATTATTTTATCCCCAAATTCCCACATGGCAGGTAGGGAAGCTAAAAACACTTTTACTAAACAGCATGTCCCGACAGATCTCAAAGATGTCTTTATGACAGCTGTAAAACAAGCATTAAAAGTATCGTGGATGCTGTTAAAAGTATACATACCCATTTCTTTTTTAACTGCTTTCCTTGATCAAGTAGGTTTTTTAAACCTGATCGAACCATATTTTGAACCCTTAATGAAGTTAGTCGGTTTGCCCGGTCACGCAGCTTTGGTTTTTGTTGCTGCCTGGGTTAATAACTTATTCGCTGCCATCGCAGCAGCATCGGTAATGGATCTAAGCTTCAGGCAGTTGACGATTATAGCGATTATGACCGGCTTTGCTCATAACCTTATTCTTGAAACAACGGTATTGGTAAAACTTAAAATGGGTCGCATAGGTATAGCTTTTACTCGTATTGTATTCTCTTTCATCATGGGTATGCTACTTAATCTTATTATGCCGGAGGTCATTCACGGTGTAGTCATGAATCCCTTTACGACACCGGCAGAATTTTCCTGGCTGAATCATATATTAAAAGTTCTCACGACTGCGGGACAGATCATTGCTCTCATGTTTTTCGTCATGTTGGTCTATGAATATCTGCTCTATTGGAATAAAAGTCATATCATTAAAAAGAGACTCAGTTTCATTCCCAAATTTTTTGGAATGTCCATAAACGCTTTGGGAGCCTGGTTGGTAGGTTTCTTTATCGGTATCGCATATGGTGCGGGAATTCTCTTTAAAATGAATGAAGATCATAAACTTACACACAAAGATATTTGCCTTTTAACAATTTCAATGTGCATTGTTCATGCGCTCATTGAAGATACCATCTTCTATGTGGTGGTCGGTGCCAATGCATGGTGGATAATCGGGACTCGACTTATTGCCTGGATCATCATATTAAAGTTGATGTCCATCGGAAACGTTTATAAAAAATTTATTTGGCTTGGTTTGCCTAAAGAAGTAACAAGTAAAGGATGACTGATTACTTGCGACGAAAAGTGAGAGCCATAAAGCAAAATCCCTCACACGAAAACCAAGTAATCACAAACAACATATATAATGCATAAAGTAAGGAAGGAGCGACCTTTCCTTAAAACAATATTCACATTGTACACATACACAGGAGAACACACATGAACGAACGAAATTTTAAAGTTTATGCTTACCGTTGGGTGGTATTGGTAGCCTACATGCTGGCATGTTTGGTTGTTAATATCCAATGGTTATCGCATGCACCTATTGCACGTGCAGCAGAAAGTTTTTATGCCGGGCAATTCAACCCGAATTCCATTTTTAATGTAGATTTTTTGGCCATGTCCTATATGCTTGTTTATTTATTGTTCAGCATCCCGGCATCTTATGTCATTGATACCTGGGGTATCAAAAAAGGTATTGGCATTGGTGCTGTTATCTGTGCCGTATCAGCATTGGGTAAAGGTATCTTTGCCGATAATTTCAGTCTGCAGATCGTATTTCAGTTGGGACTAGCCATCTCGCAGCCCTTCATATTGAATGCACTTACCGCATTGACTGCCAGATGGTTTCCGCTTGAAGAACGTGGAACTGCAGCAGGATTGGGAACACTTGCGCAATATTTAGGCATTATTATTGCAATGATCGTCACACCTTTATTGGTGGTCACTAATCCTAATATGCCAAACTACGGTGAAGGCATACAGTCCATGCTCATGACCTATGGTATTATCACCGCCGCAGCCTGTCTAGCGGCCGTTCTCCTTATTAAGGAGCAACCGCCTACCCCTCCGGGAGAAGAGGCTTATGAGCGCCATAAATTCACCGATGGCTTTAAATTCATTTTTAAACAAAAAGATTTTCTCATTACCCTTGGTATTTTCTTTATTGGACTGGGAATCTTTAACGCAGTCTCATCTATGACCGACTCTATTGCGGAATACTTGAATGTTAAAGACTCTGATGGTCTTATCGGTGGCATCATGCTTATCGGTGGTGTGATCGGTGCGGTTGTATTGCCCATTTTATCGGATAAATTTCAAAAACGTAAATTATTCTTGAATATTTGCCTTATTGGCATGGTACCAGCCTTAGCAGGAATAGCCTTTGCGGGTGCGATCACCAACACACCCGAAACAGCCTATACTATTGCCTTGATCTCATCGTTTATGTTGGGATTCTTTGTGATGAGTGCCGGACCCATCGGTTTTCAATACGGTGCAGAGGTCTCCTACCCCGCTCCCGAATCAACGTCTCAGGGATTATTAATGCTTTCCGGTCAGATAACCGGTTTGGTATTCGTTGCTGCTATGAGTATACGCTCAAATATTTATCTTCCTCTTTTTATGAAGTTCTTTGTAGTCATTGGTGCGGCTGCATTGATTTCTTCGTTTTTCTTAAAAGAATCGAAACCGCTGGAAGAATTAAAAGCCTCGGGAAAATAAATATTGAGCTAAGGAAAATGCAATTGTAAGGAACGGTCCAACCTACCTTTAGCTTCGGCAGGTATCGTTAGACCGTTTCTTATTTATGGGGGTCAATAAAAAAGGGCGGACACACTGATCCACCCTCGCAATTTTATTATAATTGATGTCTAATATATTACGGTTTTAATCTGACCATCGTTCTTGGCCAGGGAATGCACTCGCGGATATGGTGAGTACCGCAGATCCAACCGACCGTTCTTTCGAGTCCGAGTCCAAAACCTGAGTGAGGTACAGAGCCATAACGGCGGACATCAAGGAACCATTCGAAATCTTCTTTGGGAAGGTTTTCTTTTTCGATGCGATCCAATAAGACTTCAATGCTTTCTTCACGCTGTGAACCGCCGATGATCTCACCGTGGCCTTCGGGGGCAATCATATCAACACCAAGTGCGTATTTTTCATCTTCGGCATCGCGTTTCATATAAAATGCTTTTGTTTCTGCAGGCCATTTCCAAATCATGACCGGTGTGTTATAATCTTCGGCAATGGCGGTTTCATGCGGAGCACCCAAATCATCACCCCATTCAATCTCCAGTCCTTTTTTCTTTAAAGTCTCAAGAGCTTCATCGTAAGTGATTCTTGGGAAGGGTCGTTTTACCGCTTCAAGTTTTTCTATATCTCTGCCGAGGATCTCAAGTTCGCGGCGACAGTTTTTAACTGCACGCTGTACAAGATATTCTACAAATTCTTCAGCAAGATCCATATCATCATGAATATCAAAGAAGGCCATTTCCGGTTCGATCATCCAAAATTCGGTCAAGTGACGACGGGTTTTGGATTTTTCGGCACGAAAACAAGGACCAAAACAATAAGTTCTATTTAAAGCCATAATGGCGGCTTCGGAATAAAGCTGTCCCGATTGAGTCAAATACGCTTTTTTATCAAAATATTCCGTTTCAAAGAGAGTTGTTGAACCTTCAGCCGCATTGGGTGTAAACATAGGAGAATCAACCAATGTAAAATCACGTTCATCATAAAAATCGCGACAAGCTTTTTCAACTTCGGCACGGATCTTCATAATGGCATAAGGCTGGCGAGATCGTAACCATAGATGACGATTATCCAGCAAGAAATCTACACCATGATCTTTTAAAGCAATGGGATATTCTTCGGCAATATGAATGACTTCCATATCTTTTACCAGTATTTCGTAACCGGCTTCCTGTTTGGGGGCTTCCTGTACAATGCCTGTCACAGAGAGTGAAGATTCCTGAGTTAGGACATTTTTTAAATCAAAAACCTCTTCACTAACTTCATTCTTTAAAATAACACATTGGATGAACTCGGTTCCATCACGGAATACCAAGAACCAGATCTTGCCGCTTTTGCGGATGTTGTAGGCCCATCCTTTGAGGGTAACTTCCTCACCAACATACTTGGAAATATGCTTCGCCAAGATATATTCAGCCATTTATAGCTCCTATTAGTTTAAAATTCCACAAATTCAGGCATAAAATTAAGATTTTTACTTGCACTATCAAATAAAAAACTCATAACTTTGTGCCTAATCAACTGAGGAGAAAATATGTCGCGTTTCCGTAGTATTACGGTACAAAATGAAGTACCCGATGAATTAAAAGAATTCAAGGACTTTTCCTATAACCTTTGGTGGAGTTGGCATCCCAAAGCATTAAAATTATTCCGCCAATTGGCAGGTGATCTTTGGTATGAAGTAGATCACAATCCATTAACACTGCTTAAGAATATATCACAAGATGATCTGAACAAAAAAGGGAATGATCCTAAGTTTTTAGAGCTTTTCCATGAAGTATTAGATGATTTCAATCATTATATGACTCGTAAAGACACGTGGTACGAAAAAAACTATAAAGACAAGAAAGACTTTAAAGTCGCTTACTTTTCGGCCGAATTCGGTGTTCACGAATCAGTTCCAGTATATTCGGGTGGCTTAGGTATTCTTGCCGGTGACCATTGTAAATCGGCCTCTGACCTTGGTATTCCCCTGATCGGTGTTGGTATGATGTATAAACAAGGTTACTTCATTCAGCGTATTGATGGTGAAGGTAAGCAACAAAACATCTACCCCACTTACGATTTTGAAGATATCCCCGTAACCCTTGTTTTGGGTAAAGATGGCGAACCTGTCAAAGTTTCTGTCATGTTCCCCGGGCGTAAGATCTATGCACAGGTCTGGAAAATGCAGGCAGGTCGTACTTCAATCTATCTATTGGATACAGATATTCAGGAGAACCTACCTGAAGATCGTATTGTAACTTCACAGCTTTATGGCGGTGACCAAAACATGCGTATCACTCAGGAAATCCTGTTGGGTATCGGTGGTGTCCGTGCCTTACGCGCCATGGATATTGAACCTAGTATCTATCATATGAACGAAGGTCACTCAGCTTTTCTTGGTATAGAATTGATACGAGAATATATCGCAAAAGGTTATAACGTCAACTTGGCTAAAGAACTTGTATCATCAAAATCGATCTTTACCACACATACGCCGGTTCCTGCCGGAAATGATGCTTTTAATGAAACCATGATGAAAGAATATTTCGAATCTCAGCTTGATCCCTATGGTATCACTTGGGACGAATTCTTTGCTATGGGTAAAGATACGACTACCGGCTTGTTCAGCATGACCATTCTTGCCTTAAACTGTGCTAAAAGCTCAAATGGTGTTTCAGAGCTACACGGTGAAGTTTCAAGACATATCTGGAATGAAGTTTGGAAAGATGTTCCTTCGTACGAAGTCCCCATTACGCACATCACCAACGGTGTTCATACCGAAACATGGATGGCAAAAAACTTTAATGAACTATACAATGAATACCTTACAAATGACTGGATAAATCAACTGGACGATCCTAAAACCTGGAAACGCGTTGATAATATCCCAGGCAAGAAACTGTGGGAAACACACTTAGAACGTAAAGTACGCTTGGCTGAGATCGTTCGCAATCGCATTCGTGCCCGAAACGAACGTAATGGAGTTCCAAATCATATTACGGACAGAATTTGTGAAAACATTAATGCAAATGCACTGTTCATTGGCTTTGCTCGTCGTTTTGCCACTTACAAACGTGCAACGTTGATCTTCCATGATGAAGAAAGATTAAAACGCATCCTAAATAACAGTGATCGTCCTGTGGTTCTTTTCTATGCCGGTAAGGCACATCCTGCTGACAGACCCGGTCAGGAATTGATCCGTCAGATCTACGAGCTTTCCATGCGCGATGAATTTCTTGGAAAAGTCATCTTATTGGAGAACTACAATATGTCCCTCGCTCGCTATCTGGTATCCGGTGTAGACATTTGGTTGAACAACCCTCGACGTCCCCGAGAAGCTTCGGGAACATCGGGTGAGAAAGTTCCAATTAACGGTGGTATTAACTTCTCCGTACTTGACGGTTGGTGGCGTGAAAGCTACAATGGAAAAAATGGCTGGTCTATCGGCGAAGAAAAAGAATACGATAATTTGGACATACAGGATCGTGAAGATGCTATCAGCATGTACTACACACTTGAAAACTCCATTGTCCCCGAATATTATGAAATCGGTGACGAAGGTTACTCCAAACAATGGGTCAAGCGCATGCGTGATTCAATTAAATCAGTCGCCCCCACTTTTTCAACAGCAAGAATGGTAAAGGATTACGTGAATAATCTATACCTTCCTGCACATGACTATTCAGCCGACCTGAACGCAGACAAGGAAAAAGGTGCTAAAGCACTGGCAGAATGGAAAGAAAGAATAAGCAAGGCATGGCATAAGATCTGGGTGACGGAGATCAACCCTGTGGGTGATTTTACCAACGATTTGAACATTACTCTGAATGCCGATATTGACCTAGATGGCTTAAAACCTGAAGATGTTGTTGCCGAAGCACTACTCGTTCGAGAAGGATTCGAAGATAAAGAACCCGTTGCGGTCAAAGAGCTGAAGATCATAGAACAGACTTCCAAACGTCACATTTACTCTGGAGAACTTCAGATACCCAAAGGTGGTAAATATAAATACGGTATCCGGGTCCGTCCCACTCACCCTTTGCTTAAAACAAAGTTCGAGCCGAGATTGATCCGATGGATGGAAATTTAAGCCTTAATACATAAATCGAAAGACGGGATGATCCGTTAATCGTACCATATAATAATAAAAACCCCGGAGTCATTGTCCGGGGTTTTTAATTTTTTAGATGCAAATCGCAAGAAGTCGGAAACAATAATACCCGGGGCTGAAATTTTCAGCCTTTTCTTTTAAGCGTTAATTATCGTTGTATCCAAATCTCAAATAATCTAACGTTAAGGAGCAACAAATTTGGGAATATTTTGAGATATCCATTTTTTGTTGGAGATATATCCCAAATATAAGCAAATTTTCCAACATTCGATTCTAAGGATCTATCAATAATCAATCTTGAGCTTACGTGATTATTATTCATAACTTTCGTTTTTTACGACGTTAGCCATGAATTCATTTTTCATTTTCAAATCATATTAATTGTTATTAAACTACATGCGTCTTAAAAATACAGGAGGAATTATGAGACGTTATAATGGTACGCCCATTAAAACAATTAGCGCAATTAATCGTTTCTTTCCATTTGTGATGCCGACCCGTAATGGTTCTGCCGTATATTTGGAATTAAATATTGAGATGGAAAATGCGTTGGCATACCTCGAAAAAGTCAACAAAGACCGTCCTAAAGATGATAAGATCAAGTTATTCGATGTACTTCTAGCCGCTATCCACAGAACTTATCTGGATAGACCGCGTATGAATCGTTTCATTATTGGGAAAAAATACTATCAGCGCAATGAACATATCTATTTCTTTGTTTCAAAAAGAGAATTGACTGATGCAGGTGAAGAAAGAACCATTGGTTTAAAGCTTGACTCAAAAGATGGATTATTTGAAGTCCATAAAAAAGCGCGCGGTGATATTAAAGAATCAAAGACAAGCGATGCCGACAAAAGTGATGAAAAAGCTGTAGAATTTTTGATGAAACTTCCAAAGGGAATCGTAAAATTCTTTGCAAAATTGGTCTATCAGTTTTTAGATAATCGCAATATGATGCCAAAAGATCTTGCCGCAACCGATAGCATGCACGGATCAGCTTATATTGCAAATTTAGGTTCTTTTGGGGTTCAAGATCCACCTTTTCACCATCTCTATGATTACGGTGATATCTCTTGTTTCTTCGTTTTGGGTGCATTAAGAAAAGATGCCGTTGTCGATCAGGAAACCGGTGAAATCAGTGTTATAACACGCATTCCTTTAAAGATCACCATTGATGAACGTGTTGCAGACGGTGTTTACTTTAACAATACCTTTCACGTCATGAACGATTACCTGCAAGATCCTTCAAAATTGGAAACGATCCCTGAAGATCAAAAAGATGCTTATCCGCATGTTAAATATATGAGAGATGGTAAGCGAAAGAAGTAAATATAGTAACTCATCACCGGTAACCGGTAATATTAATAGCTCTGAAGTAAAATTCGGAGCTTTTTTTTATAGTAAATAGTGAACAGTGAACAGTGAACAGTGAGTAGTAAACAGTAAACAGTGAGTAGTAAACGGTGAACAGTGAGTAGTGAGCAGTCGTGAAAAGTATATTGTTTACCGTTTATTATATTCGTTGTAAGCGGTAAACTTAACTCAACCTCAGCTCTATCTCACCGTCGCCACTTTTGCCTTTTACCTTCGGCCTTGCGAACTCCGCGAACTCTTAGTTCCACTTTTTGCATGGGTGATTAGCGGCTTTTCCCCTCGCCGTTGTGATTTAAAGGCTTTAATCAAAGGTTCAGCATATTCAAAGGGGACGGTAATGAACGAAAAATTATCCATAACCTGAATATCAGTAATATCTCTTGATTTTATTCTAACAGCCGACATGATCATTTTAAGAAGACGATCTATACGTAAATTATCTTTTTTACCCATGGCAACAAATAGACGAACTTTTCCGCTGGAATCCAAATCCAAATTCTTCTCAGCAAATTCTTTTACCTTTCCATAAGTATCCGGATCAAGCTCTTCGCTAAAGGCATAACTAAGTACCGAGGCCAAAATCTTTGAAGGCTTTCCCGCTTCAAGAAGTTTTTTTGCCCAAGTATAATATTCGGAATCAACATCTGAATCAAGAACAGTATTTATATCTTCAGATAATTTTTGTCTTTTATTGGCTATGATATCGTCTACCGAAGGAACATTAGAGCGTTTGATCTTTGTTTTGGCAACCTTCTGAATATACATGAGTTTTTTATATTCACTGGGGGTAATAAAAGTAATTGCAGTTCCCTCTTTTCCGGCTCGTCCCGTCCTTCCAATACGGTGAACATAGGCTTCCGGATCATGAGGCAATGCATAATTGATAACATGTGAAAGATCATTTACATCAATACCGCGTGCAGCAACATCGGTAGCGACCAGGATATTTATGCTACGCTTTTTAAATCTACCTAATGTTCTTTCACGTTGTGCCTGTGAGATATCACCGTGGATAGCTTCGGCATCATACCCTCGACCCAATAATTTACTTACAAGATCATCAGCATCCATTTTTGTCCTACAGAAAACCAAACCGTAAAAATTACTGACATAATCAATTATTCGACAAAGAGCATCGAATTTATCAGAATTTTTAACCTCAAAATAGATTTGCTCAGTAAGGTCGGTAGTTACATTTTCCGCTTTAGCTTTTAGTAATTCATATCCACCCATGTATTTCTTGGCAAGATCACGAATTCTTACAGGCATAGTAGCAGAAAACATTAATGTTTTCTTATCCTTATTTGTATGCTTCATGATCTCTTCCATATCTTCTAAAAAGCCCATATTCAACATTTCATCGGCTTCATCAAGAACAAGATGATCAATAAATTTTAAATTAAGTGTTTTTCTATTTAAGTGATCGATCACACGTCCGGGAGTACCAACAACAATATGAACACCTTTTTTTAAGCGTCTTAATTGCTGATCAATGGACTGTCCGCCATAGATTGGCATGGTTCTTATCTGTTTTTCACCACGCAAAGAATGAATTTCCTCGGATACTTGAATGGCTAATTCCCTTGTCGGTGTAAGAATAAGTGCTTGTACACTTTCTCTATCCGGGTCAATCAATTCCAAAATCGGCAGGCCGAATGCAGCAGTTTTTCCGGTACCGGTCTGTGCTTGCGCAATGATATTTTTTTTATTTTGCAACATAACAGGTATCGTTAAGGTTTGAATACCTGACGGTTCTTCAAATCCCTTTTTACTGATCGCGTTCAAACTGCTCTCGGAAAGACCGAGCTCTTCAAATCTTTTCTTTTCTTCCATGGTATCACTTTCGATTAATTATGCTCACTTTGGGGTGAGCGTCCGTAGTATACACTCTAAAACATCGAAATGGTAATAAAAAATAGATTTTCTTTGCGGATACAAAACGGACGGACACCCTGGTCCGCCCAAATATTTCATTTACTAATCTTGAATTAGCGATCTATGCCATACTGTTCTATCACTTCATGATAAGGTAACACCGTTACACCGCTTTCATAAAGATAATCAATGATCTCCTGAAAATCTGAAATATTGTATTCAATATCATCAATAGCTGTCTCAACCAATTTATGGAAATTCAGGATCAACCACTCATTATTCGCTATGGCATCATCAATCTGTGCTTTTAACAATTCTGTAGAATTTCTATAACCTATTGTTCGACTGTTCACATTACCCGACACAATATGTTCCAAAGGTTGATTGAAACCATCTATTGTTCTGGCAGTCGAAAAATATCTAAGTACGATGTCTTGAATTCTTGTATTGTAACTCCCATTAGGATAAGCAAAATGATTTTTTCCGGTATAATCCCGGGTTTTTAACCATGAACTAACTTGTGATATTTTAGTTTCGACTTCATTTAGATCAAGGTATCTTAAATTTATATTAAGATGTCCACTTATTCCCCAGCCCAGCTCATCTAACGAATCTACTTGATTTTCAGTCAAAAATCCGGGAGTACCAATTTCATCCGGCATTACAAATGCCGTTCCGCTCAAACCATACTGCTCCATGTACAGAGCCCCTTCTGTATAGGTTTCATCGAAACCATCATCAAAACTAACAGTCACAAGACCTTCACTAAGGCGTGTTCTATACAACTCTATCTCATCAATATATACTTCAGTATTTTCAGTTGATGTTGTACGAATAATTATTTCTCTAACTGTTGACCAATCAGGTGAATTACCGATAGCTTCGAATGCTGATCTTGGAAGTACGATATTATACCATTCACCATCATTAGGACTGGCAAAATAATTCCTGAAATTAAATATATAGGCGTCTGTGAGTTCTTCATTGGTATAAAACCGTAAATCAAACCGACTTAACACATCCCAATCTTCCACTCTGAATCTTATTCTAATGACCTTGTTTGAAAAATCAGTGGGGTTTATAGTGAGTCTGGCAGCGGAAGCTTCACTGTTTACAACAATCTTTGCCGAAGAAGATCCAGAAACATATACATCATTGTCCTGAGTATAACCTGTTTCAATAAAAGGTCTCCATCCTTCCGCAATAGTCATATCATAGACACTGTTCTTTTCTTTATAGTCTACCTTATAGTTATCTCTATTGATCTCCATATCAGGGATATTATTTGTAACATAGGCATTCTTGGGAGTAGATCTAATCAAGAATACTGTATCGTCAAAATCTTGATCACATGAAGCGTATTTTCGACTAACATCCTCAAAACCCATAATTAGAATATCTCTTTCATCATCTTTTAGCAGCACAGTATGCTGACGAATGGAAGCATCCATTTCCGGGTTTAAATTAAAATGTGTATAATGAGAATATAATCCTTGAGTTACCTCTCCGTCTTTCCAGCCATTTGATACCAAGAAAAAGCCAACTCCGGTACCGGTTTCAAAATCCCCCAGATAAACCGTATGCCCTGCCTCAAGTGAGCCACCACTTCCGGTTTGAGATGTATTTGGAAAAATGATGGTCATGTCATCAATATCGTCTACGCTCGTCGGAGGATTAAATGGATCAAATGTATAATATCCAAGACTGTTTTTAAACCCGGCACTTTCATAGATATATGTTATATACAAACTTGCATCCTGATCAATAATCAGGTTTGTTTCAACATTATTAAAAAATTCAGGACTGTGATCCGGTGCCGATTTTATCCAAGGCAAAGCTTTATGAATATCCTGTAATAAGGAATCATCAATACTGTCTTTTTCGGCTTCCAAATAACTTGGCAAACCGTTTTCATCCCAATCACCTAAAGTTAAATAATCCCCTTCTTCAGGCATGTAACGCTGAACCTCAAGTATTTTTAAACCACCAAAACCCGATGCAACAAAAATGACATCATCTTTTCCTTCCACGAAATTCGTAGAAGAATTAAAGTCCATTGAGCCATAGATCTCTATAGGATAATCGTCAACCTTTTTGCCTACCCAAACGCCCGAGGCACCATTGGCTATCAGCACAAGTTCATCATTAATGGATACACCATTTGTCACATAATCTATATCATCGGTACCCGCTGGTGTTTCAGGACGATCAATTTCATCAACAACAATACCACTTGAAAGATCAATAACTTTCAAACCATGTTCATTCAAGGCCACATAAGCATAGTTCCCATCTATAGCCACAGCCCCCTTTGATTCGGGTATGGCCGGAGTATAATTCATTTCCCATAAACGTTGGAATGTATTAAGATCACGGCTTACAATACTGCTGGATGTGCCACAGCTAAGTTCAACCAACTTATCATCTTTTATGGCAATTGCCTGATGATCCCCGGACGCAGAAATAATGGTATCAATACTCAAATCAATAGGATCTAAGCAATAAATAAAACCATTAGATCCGCTACAAGCATATACCATATCAGTACTGACATCTACGTCGGTAGTCACATATGAATCCAAATCAATTTGCATTGTATTATCACTTAGTAAGCCATTATTCAATATCATTTTTTCAAGAATAGCGGGACTTTTCAAATGATCGTTTATGTAAGGGTTCTGGGCTTCCGCCAAATACAGTGCACCATCCTTGTATGATAATGATGAAACATCCGTATCAGTTAAGATGGCCTGAGAGACCAAAGTTGGATGATGGATGTCCGAGATATCAAAGACTTCTATCCCTCCAAGGTATTCTTCGCCTTCTCGATTATAGCTGACATAAGCATAATCATTTTCAATACAAATATGCGAAGCCCTTAATGTTTTTCCTTCATAAACAGGGGCGGCAACTTCGGCTCGTAAAACCAAAACAAACGATGAACTATCTTCATCTGAAGATTTGTTCAAGGTTACATTTCCAACCCCATTCATTGGTATTTGCTCATCTTTAATTTCTATTCTCAGGCCTAATTCCGATGAATTATTATTAAGAATGATACGCTCATCATTCTTAGCAAAATTAAACCAATCACAAGAATTAAATATAAACAACAATGTTATGATCATGGATATTCTGAGTGTGGTCTTCATTCTCTCTCCTCAAATAACCTAATTCATTCACTCTCAATGAATTATAATATTATATATAATATTTTCAAAGTGTTTTTTAATCACAAAAGCACTATTGCAAACCACTAAACTTAGTGTAAGTTTGATCATTATCTAAATAGCAGTCGTAATCATTAAACGAAAAAGATATGTTTTATCTTATATCATAATAAAACTACACTATTTGTATGATCTTACTTTACAATAGGCATATTATCAATATGATATGCATTTTCGGGAATTGATTTTACGGTAAAGACCGCATCATTAAAATCTTCATCACAGCTGCTTGATTCACGATCAGTATCTTCGAAAGCAAGAATCAATTGTGTTCTTGTTGAATCATTAAGCAGAACATTATGCTGAAGCAGCTGAGGATCAGCATCTGTATTAAAAGCATAATTCGAATAATGCGTATATATACCATCCGTCATAGTTCCATAATGCCAGCCTTTGGAAACCAGAAAAAACCCAACAGCAGTACCGGCGGGAAATTTACCCAAGTGTACCGTATGCCCGGAAAGCAATGAACCACCACTACCCTGTTGTGAGACATTTGGAAAGATAATAGTCATGTCAGTTAGGTCTTCCGATGAAGTGGGGGGATTTGCTGGATCAAAAGTATAAAAACCAAGACTATTGGTCCAACCGGCACCTTCCATAATAAAGGTTACATACAGATCAGCTTCTTCGGTCATTTCTACATTTGTGGTTGTACTATCGAAATATTCAGGATGATCATTTGGTGCACTACTGTATTCCGGAAGTGCCTCGTCAACGTCATTCAGGAAACTTGTATCAACCGTATCAATTTCAGGCTCAAGATAATCCGGTAAACCGTTACTATCCCAATCACCCAAATTTAAATAATCACCTTCTTCAGGATTATAGCGTTGTACTTCAAGGATCTTAAAACCGCCAAAACCGGTAGCCACAAAAATCACATCATTTTCTGCTTCAACAAAGTTTGTAGATGATTGAAATTCCATACTGCCATAAATATCAATTGCTTCACCATCGTATTTTTTACCTACCCAAACACCCGAGGCACCGTTTGCAATTAATATGAGTTCTTCATTTATACTCACTGAATTGGTAACATAATCAATATCATCGCCACCGGGAACAGTTACGGGACGATCCATTTGATCAACCACCATTCCGGTGGTAATATCAATGACCTTTAATCCTTCGTCATTCATTGCAATATATGCATAATCGCCATCAAGTGTAATTTCTGATTTAGATTCAGGAATAGTTAAACCACCTACTGAATATGTATTCAAAAAACCACCACTTGCCTGATCAAATATATTTAAGACAAATGGAGAACCCGATAGTAGGGCAACTTGTTCATCATTAATGGAGATAGAGCGAGCATCAGCTGCCAAATATGATGTATCAATAACAAGTGAATCCGGATCTATAACAAATAAACTACCTGTTGAGCCGGTTGTTACATAAAGTTTTTCATCACCAATCTTAACATCGGTTGCAACATATGAGCTTAGATCAAGCTTGCTTGTATTATTTGATAATAAACCACCATCTAAAATCATTTTTTCAAGCACAGCCGGTGTTGTTAAGGATGGATTTAGGTATGTACTAACGGCTTCTGCCAAATATAGCACACCATCTTTGTGATCCACTGAAGAGACATCGGTATCAACAATGATCGCCTGTGAGATTAACTGAGGATTACGCACATCACTGACATCAAAGACGTCTATACCACCAAGATATTCCTCACCTTCACGGTTGTATGTAACATATGCTTTATCATTATCAATGGTAACATGAGTTGCACGCAAAGTTTTACCATTGTACACAGGTGCATCAACTTCAGCTCTTAACACCAATACAAAATCAGAACTATCAACGACGTTAACTTTTTCAAATGTACGACCATTGACTCCATTCAGACCCATAATTTCATCTTTGATCTCAACACGAGCGGATAATTCACCGGGATTATTGTTGATCAAGATACGTGCATCATCCTGGCGGTTATTGAACCAATCACAAGATCCGGCCAAAACAGCAAGAATAATAAGCATTAAAGGTAGTTTTGTCTTCATTTCTCTCTCCTAAATTTTGTCTTCATTCATGAAGTTCATTTCATCGAACCTCACCTATACGACAAATTATAGCAAATATTCAACCGAAATAAAAGAAAATTATCGAAATTAGGCATATATTAAATAATAATTAACTGTCAACAGGTCAATGATATATACCATATATACTTTCGATAATCAGACCCATTATATTGATTTTTTCACTAAAAAGGTAATGCGATATTTTCATTAATAATGATAGTTGTATCTGCATCACTGCTCATTGCAGCAACATAGCCCAACGCTCAATACTTCCTGTGTTTGTAAACGTTTCCCCATTACATATTAAAGGAGCATCATCCCTTACGCTTATGCTGATGCCCGATAATTAAATAATATTAAGCATATAGGTGGACAAATTTTGTACCCTTGTGCAGTAATCATTAATCTATATATTTTAGTTAATTGTTTAATTTTCAATTGAAATGTAATGTGTTAATTGTCAATTATTAAGCTCCTCAATTATCTCTTTCCTGATTTCCGAACCTTCGGGTGTCGGATACAACATCCCCACATGAAAAAGCCCTTCATATTCATGATATTTAAAGTCAATACCTAAATCGTTTGCCATATTGTTAAGTTTTCTACAATCGGCAACTAAAAGATCATGAGTCCCTACATACAAGGATATCGATGCCAAGCCCTCAAGATCTCCATATATGGGAGATACCAGGTAGTGCTTCCTATCCACAGGTCCGGCATATTCATAACCGGCTTGTCTAATTGAAGAGATATTAAGAATAGGGTCATCTTTATCGACTTCGATAATATCCGGATTATCAAGCGTTACATCAACACATGGTGATAAAAGGATCAATTGCTCCGGCTGCGGAAGTTTTTCAATTTTAATTAATTGAGCCAAAGCCAAAGTCATGCCTCCCCCGGCAGAATCACCGATAATGCTAATGTCTTTTGGATCATGATCCCTTAATAAATCCTTATAGATCCTAAGTAGCAAATCAAACACATGTGTAACATTGTATTCGGGAGCCAAAGGATAGTCCGGTGCAACAACCTTTGCATGAAGTTGATCAATAATATGGCCTATAAAATACCAGTGCGCAGAAACAAAATTATATTTATATGCGCCACCATGGAGGTATAAAATAACCTTATTATTCATATCTTTGACAGGCTCCAAGGTCCAAACATTATGTCCCCACCTGTCATCAACATCAATATCATATCGCAAGTACAAACCGGTCAAAGGTCTAGCGGGAAATTTACGCGTCCTTTGATTAATATAATCAGACAACCGGTTTCCCTCTTTTACATTGGCCGAGCGCATACTATTCTCTAAAAATCTAGCCACCCAGCTTTGTCCCATAGTATCACTCATATCTTCCTCCTCAAAAATCAGCCAATTAATATCACGACATTGAAGATCACTTGGACTGATGATCAAAACCATTATAATAAAAACAAATGCTTTCTTTAATGTTCGAGTTATCATATCACCTATTTTCTCAAGGCTTCAATGATTATATCTCTGCAAAGTTTCCCTTCTTCCGTGGGATACAACATCCCACAGTGAAGCATTTTATCAATTTTTACATAATTTATTTTTTTCTCTATAGAATGCAAAAGCTCAGGAAGTTTCGATGCATCGGGGAATAAAATATCGTGAGTTCCGGCATACATACTAATCGGTGCCAGAGTTTCCATCTTCCCGAAAAGTGGTGATAAACGTGGATCTTTCAAATCAAGTCCACCTGCGTAAGCCGCAGCGGAATCTTTTAGTCCCTGAATATTCAAGATGGGATCAAGTTTGTCAACTTTCTTGATCTCAGGATTCTCCATACTTAAGTCAAGCCAGGGTGATAAAAGCACCAGTTCGGCGGGTTGTTCTTCTTCAGTCAGTTGCTGACACAATGCCAAAGCCAGACCCGCTCCGGCAGAATCACCCATAACAATAAGATCCTCTCTATTAATACCCTTGATCACATCACGATATAATTTAAGCATCATGGGAAGCAATTCACTTGCTGTAGTATCAGGTGCCAGCGGATAATCGGGAGCTAAAATATGACAAGCGGTTTTTTTGTATAATTCACTTAAAAAATACCAATGCCCCATCGAAAATCCAGATACATATGCACCACCATGCAGGTATAATATATGTTTTCCTGTCGCTTTAGCATTCGGTAAAACCGATATTAATTTAATTGAGGCGGTATCCCGATAAGTAATAGTCGCATTAATAAAAAAATATGAAGGCGGCACTGAAACATTTTTCATTTTTCGAAAGCCTTCATAAGTGTTACGCTCTTTGAAACGAATCATATAAAAGACCCTATCGAGCAGACGGTCCGAGAAGCTTTTTTTCTTATTATTCATTCACAGAATATAAGAAATATTTCGAGTGAGAAAAATGATTTTCCGTTTTTAGCCATCCTGTTTGATTCTATTGGAATTTGAAGATGACTCTGACAATAACAAGAAAAATCAATACCCTCATTTTTTATATCATTTAAAACACGGCAAAAGGTATTTTTCAATTCGGAATTCATCAAAAAGGATGTAATCCTATTAACAAATTTGTCAAGTGGAAGGATATGTTGCATAAAGTGGATATAAAAATTAACCTATATCTCATCGAATTTCGATTGTTCACTCATTCGATTATTTTTGTCGCCTCCAATTTAAAAAAAATTAACAATGATTGTCTTTACATTCCCTCCTAAACTTTATACATTTCACCCTTAATATTAACGGAGTTCATATGCTAAACAGAAAAACACTTTTAATGACACTTGTCACGCTGACTTTAAGCCTTAACCTCTATGCCGGTGGCTGGGAATATAATTCAAATATGTTTAATCCCAGCGGTGTACCCTCTTTAACCTTCTCTCAACCAAGATTTGCCGATATGGATGCCGATGGTGATTTGGATATGATCCTTGGATCTGGAGTCGGAGGACCATTATTCCTTAGTAATATTGGCAGTAAAACTTCACCTAAATTTGTCCTTTCGGATAATATTTTCTCATCAATCAGTGAATTGGATGCCGAAGTTTCCGTTGCATATGATATTGATGCTGATGGTGACCTGGATATTATATGTGGTGGTTATACGGGATTAAATCTTTACCGTAACATTGGTAATGCTATCAACGCTTCCTTTGTAAAAGTCGACGATTTTTTTAATGATATCAATGAAGGAGGTAATCCGGTCCCCGATATGGGTGATATTGACAACGATGGTGATCTTGATCTAATTGTTGGTAAAAGTGAAAGCGGTGAAATCCGTATTTTTACTAACAGTGGATCGGATACGTCGGCAATTTTTCTTTCCAGTAATGCTTTAACACTGGATGATGTAGGATTGTATGCTTACCCGGTATTTACCGATTTAGATAATGACGGTGATCTTGATATCGTCAGCGGAAAAGACGGATATGGTATTGTTTATTATAGAAACACCGGTACAGCGTCTGCCCCGGTATGGTCCGGATACGGTGGTCTTTTTCCTAGCATCGGCACTACAACATATTTTAACTCACCCGCAATGGTTGATATTAACAATGACGGTAAAATAGACCTGATCTATGGAAACCATGACGGACCTTTAAAATATTTTAAAAACACCGGATCAAGCACCTCACCCAAATGGAGCGAAAATACAAGTTTATTTGGTGGCACTATTGATATTGGCGCCGCAAGCACTCCCTTTTTCGTAGACAAAGATCGCGATGGTGACCTGGACATGATCACCGGTACACAAGCGGGTGATATTAAACTTTATAGAAACGATGGCAATGCCAATACACCGGCGTTTACCTATTCTACCACCTACACACCATTAAAACATTCCATATACTCATCGGTATCATTCGCAGAAGCCAATGGCAATACCTCTTACGAAGCTCTGGTTGGCGATCTAAGCGGAAATATTTATTACCATACCGGATCTGGTTACAATTTTACTACAACATCAATGAATATTGGAAACCACGGTGCTTGGTCTGCACCTCGATTTATTGACATGGATCATGATGGTGATATGGATATTGTTGTTGGAGATGAAGATGGGTACATATCGTACTACGAAAATACCGGATCAAGCACACAACCCTTATGGTCAATTATATTTGATTATTTCGATAGTTTGAAAGTTGGTGACAATGTCGTTCCAGCTTTTGCTGATCTTGATTTTGATGGGGATTATGATCTCTTGGCCGGATGTGGCTCTTATAAATTAAAGTATTTTGAAAATCAAGATGGCAATTGGGTTGAAGACACCACCATGGTGCAAGGACTTGTGGCCAAACAGAATGCTGCACCCGCCTTTGCGGACCTGGACGGTGATGGAGACCAGGATCTTATTATTGGGAATTACGACGGATATTTTGATTATTACGAAAATACTCGTGAAGTGGTTGCGATCAAAGAAACGGACATGCTCCCAAATTCTTATGAACTAGGTACATACCCCAATCCATTTAATCCAACGACAACGATCAATTTTCAACTGGCAGTTGATAACGAGATCAATCTATCTATTTTCGATCTAAACGGAAAAATGATAGAAAAACTCTACAGTGGTTACAAACATGCCGGTATACATAACATCAAATGGAATGCCTCCAACTATAGTTCAGGTATTTATATTTGTCGTTTGATGGTTAATGGTAGAGTGGCTGAAAGTAAAAAGCTAACACTTCTAAAATAATTTAATCTTAAAATGATCGTAAGGAACAGACATGTCTGTTCCTTACTGTTTTATCCGGTATTTTTTTTAAAGTCAAATTATTTATTTGACTTTTCATGCTTATTATATATATTGTACATATACATTTTAAGGTTTACTACATGCACATTTTAATTAAAAACACAAACGGGGAGCCAATCTATCAACAGATAGTGACCCAGATCAAAAGTCTAATCATATCCGGAGCACTAAGCGAAGGTTCTGCCCTACCCTCTATGCGCAATCTTGCAAAAGAGCTAAGAATCTCGGTGATTACCACCAAGCGAGCATACGAGGAACTGGAGCGAGATGGTTTTATTGAAAGCTTTACAGGGAAAGGCTCCTTTGTTGCCGCAAAAAATACCGAATTGATTCGCGAAGAACAATACCGCATCATTGAGGAATTTTTGCAACAAGCCATTTCATCAGCAAAACTGGGTGGTATTGACCTAAATGAACTAGAAAATATGTTAAAGCTACTTTACGAGGAGTCAGAATGAACGAATATATTTTAGAAATTAAAGATCTAAATAAAAAATATGATGGTTTTGCAATAAAAGATCTAAACCTGCAATTACCTTATGGCTGTATTATGGGATTCATCGGTGAAAATGGCGCCGGAAAGTCCACAACGATCAAACTTATTCTAAATCTAATAAACAGTGACAGTGGAGAAATTACACTATTTGGTGAGCAGAATTTCCCACTTTCAAAAAAGCTGAAAGAAAATATCGGTGTTGTACTGGATGAAAATAGCTTTCCTCAGGATTTAAGTGTAAATACCATTCACAAGATAATGAAAAATAGCTTTAAGAACTGGAATGAAATTAAATTCAACAACTATTTAAAGCGCTTTACCCTTCCTTTGGATAAAAAAATAAAAGATCTGTCTCGTGGTATGAAAATGAAACTGTCACTGGCTATTGCCTTATCACACCAAGCAAAACTGCTTATCCTTGATGAAGCTACATCGGGACTGGACCCTATCATTCGTGATGAGATTCTGGACCTATTCATGGAATTCATTCAAGATGAGTCACATTCGATTCTTGTTTCATCTCACATTATGTCGGATCTGGAAAAAATCTCTGACTATATCGCATTTATTCATAGCGGTGAAATGGTATTTTGTGAAGAAAAAGACAAACTAATAGAAAAATATGGCTTATTAAAATGCTCACATGAAGAATTCGAGACCATTGATAAAGCTTATGTAATTGGACAAAGAAAACACAGCTTTGGTGTAGAAGCTTTAATCAAAAAAAACATGATAAAGGGCAATTTTCAAATAGAAGCGGCAGGAATAGAGGATATCATGTTATATAATGTTAAGGAGATAAACTCATGAGAGGTTTAATTATAAAAGATCTTGCAAATATGTTAACACAAAAACGTTTACTCCTGATCATTGGCGTATTGATCCTAAGTGGTTTGCTTATTCCGGGAATGAATGCCGATTTTGCTCTAGGGTTGATCTCAACCATTTCAATTATAGTCTTATTGACCCTTTTCTCATTAGACGAGCTGAGCAATTGGAATAAGTATGCACTGACGATGGGATTATCAAGAAAAGATCTGGTTTTAAGCAAATACATAATAGCAATCATATTCTTGGGAGTTACATTTTTGCTTGCAGTAATTCTTGGGATAATTGTAGGGCAAAGAAGTCCCGGTGAAATAATTACCGTTGCCGGCTTGATCGCATCATCCACAGCTGTAATTATTTCTTTCCTTTTGCCCCCTATTTTTTACATTGGCGTTCAAAAAAGCAAATTATTCATCATGATACCTATTATGATCATGGCTTTACTAGGTAAATATATTCCGGATATCTCACATGTCCTGGCATACTTAAAATATTTACCTCTGCTAGCCGTAGCCTTGCTTTTAATCTCAATACAAGTGTCATTGATGTTGATCGCTAAAAAGGAATTTAACTAGCAATAAATTAACGCAAATGTATGAATGACTCTTTAGTCACTCAATAAAGGAAAAGGCAGCCTCATAGGTCTGCCTTATTTTTTATTTCTTTTTCTTTCCGGCAGGTAGAACTCGTTCACTCTGCCTCAAGAGTTCACAGAATTTTCGGGAATCCTCAAGTTCATCCGTAAGCAAATAAAAGTCTTTTGAGCCTTCATAAGCAGGTGCCAATTTGGGTTCACCTAAAAGCTTTAAAGCCGCTTCATTGGGCTTAAGAAAAAACTGGTTATCGCAGACCAAACCCATGACTTTATCTTTGTAATATAAAGTTGCACCTCCAAACATATTTCGAGTGCGTACCCCATCCAGGTCAGATGCTTGGTCGAGGATGTAGTCAAGAAAATGTGGATCGTTTGGCATAATGTTAGCTTTCTTTCTTAAAAGGTAAGGAACGGTCCAGTGCTTCGCCTGACGCGGTACGTCCATACCCTATTCTTATTATTTATCGCTTTTCAACTTACTGTATACTTTCAGGTCAGTGTAGCTATTCTCTGTCAGTAATTCTCCATCTCTCTCAATTCCTTCAAATTGGAATCCCAATCTTTCAGGTATTTTAATACTGGCTGTATTCTCAACAGCACATTTAATCTGAATGCGGTTCATCGCCAGTTCCTCAAAGGCAAAATGACACAATTTTGCTACGGATCTTGACACAATACCTTGCCCCTGATAGTTTTTGGATATCCAGTAGCCGATTTCTGTTTTTCGATTTAGTCTATCTGTATCTTTAAAACCGATTAAACCAATAAATTGATCTTGTTTTCGAATTGTAAATACATATTCAAATTTGTCATCGACGGCAGAAACAATAGAGTCTACAAAACTTTTCGTGTCAGATACTTTTTTAGTAAACTCTACGAAAGGCAGCCATTTCCCCAGATACTCCCTTTGACCATCAATTATATTGAAAATATCTATCGAGTCTGTAGCTTTTAATTGCCTTAACTCAAGTTCTACGTCAACTTTTAATATCATAAGCTAACTTATAGATTTTAATTATTTGTTATTAATTTAATAGCTTCCGAGAGCAACATGGGTTTATATACCGTTAATTGATCTATAAGCCAATATCCTTCTGTTTTCCTATAGAATCTTTCCCGCATTGAAACACCGGAAAGTATATAGTGCGAAATAGTCTCATGAGAACCATCCGGATGAAAATTATGTGAATAACATTCTATATGTTCCTTCTCAGCATGTGCATAGCCCACAGCAAAGGTATTGTCATCAATCAAAGCTAAAGATGCCACTTCTTTTTTTCTATCATCCCAATAATAAGTTGTGACCATCCTAAAATCCAATTCGGGTACTGTTTTAACCTGATACACACGTGATGAATCCGGAGCATATTCCCAGTAGATCATGTGTACAAGGCTTGAATCCCCCGAATCACTATAATGCCCTTCCCATATTTGTCCCATATAAGGCTCAAAGATCTCGAGTGGGTTTGCAAGGAGGAGGGTGGTGAATGCAATAAATAAAATTATTCTTTTCATAAGATTTTCAATCATCTCTTTTGTTTGCTTTGTTATAGATATCAAATACAATATCTTTCTTTATTATAATTGCATTTTTATTCAGGACAAAATCTTTTTAGAAATTCTACAGATGCTTATCCATGTAATCTGAGAATAGATAATTAAAGCTTAATCTCAATCACCGGCTGTTCCGAATTTAAATCCAAATCCCATTGATACTGCATGGTCTTTTTATCCAATTTGACCTTCTTATCGGCATTGTTGTCTGTCACTTTCATTTTCTTGGGAATCGTAATATTAAGTTTGCCTTTGAGCTTAATGCCAAGTTCTTCCATGCTTTTGCGACCTTCATCTTCGATCTTGACTCCGGAAATAGTCAGCAAATTGTCATCATATTCAAAGGCATAAAATTTGAGATCCTTATCCAAGAAATAATGATCGCTACCTCGTTCCACATCATTTTCATAGCTGACAGAGAGCTTCCCTTTACCGAGATTCTTAATACTGGAGTAACCTTCATCTTTACTAAGTTCAACGACGATCTCATCGACCTCATCTCTTGTGTCATCATCATATTCACCTTTTGACATAGCTTCCAATGCCGGTGCATAATTGAGTTCGCCTTTGTATTCGTAATCTACACTACCAATTTTATTGACCGTAATATTCATTTCGTAATTGTCCGGGATAAGGCAAGATGTTAACAGCAAAACTGTTAGTACAAGTAAAATGATTGATTTTTTCATTTTCGATCCCTTTAAGTTAAATTAAAATTCCGTCGTTTAAAATAGCTCCTTCACTTCGCAGCGTTCAGGATGACATAATAAGAGCATTATACTACTTACTTACTACTTACTACTCACTTCCCTCTATCATCTCTGTTCAGAGTCATGCCGAAACAGGATTACCGATCACTCATTACTGATATGTACATCCATTTGAGGAAAAGGAATATTTAAACCGGCTTTATTAAAAGCTTCGTAGACTTTTTCGTTCATATCGAAATGTACATCCCAATAATCTTGTGTTTTTACCCAGGCACGTACTACAAAATTAACCGAAGAATCAGCTAACTTTGAGAGTGCAACAAATGAAGGAGGATCGTTTAAAATACGTTCATCATTATTACATAGCTCAAGCAAAACCGCTTTAGCCTTTTTAACATCATCACCATAGGCAATACCAAAGGTCCAATCTACTCGTCGTGTATCTTCTTTGGAATAATTGATCATAGAACCTGTGGATAAACCTCCATTGGGAATATACACGACTTTATTATCGGGAGTAGTTAATAGAGTATTAAATATATGGATCTCATTAACAATTCCCGTATAACCTTGCGCTTCGATAAAATCACCGGGTTTAAAAGGTTTGAGAATCAATAAGATTACACCCCCGGCAAAATTCTGTAAAGTTCCCGATAATGCCATACCAACAGCCAAACCGGCAGAAGCCAGTAAAGCGGAAAAAGAGATCATCTCGATGCCAAAGATCGGCATAACCGAAAGAAACAAAAGAATATTTAACAAGAAACTTACGACACCCTTTATAAAAGGGATCAAAGCATTGTCAAGTTTACTTTTACCAAGTACCCTGGTAAGGTTTTTTTTAATAACACGAATGACGATAAATCCTACGATCAGTAGTGCAATACCACCCGCTACTCTGGGAGCATACTCGATCACAAGATCCAATAATTTCTGCAAGGCATCTTCCATCTTGATTTCCTTTGTATGTTGATAAAACAACGTTTCAATTTAAATGATTACAGCTTTATAAAGCCAGCTAAATTAATAATTTTCTTTTTAGTCTATCTTTGACAAAAACAATAACAGCTAGTCTGTTTCTGTTATTCTAAGTGAATTAATATTGATCAATCTACTAGGATCGACAGAGTAATAATACCAATAATTTGTTACAGTATCGTAAATTAAATTCCAGTTGTAATTAGAGTTAAAACTGACATCCTCTCCGGATATTGTTTTTACATCAATAGTATAACCATCTTCTAAACTTAAGTTCAATTTCGATCCTTTGGGTGCAAACTCAAACTTATCATAGTAAACATTATTATAATCCTCAGGATCTAACCCCAGATCTGTGTAGGCATAATGACCCCAAGTCCTACCATAATATCCATTTTCGTTATAAAATTCAGTAATTATCTTATCAAAGAATGTCACCATACTCAATAAATCTGTACCATGCTCATCATTGACAGCAATATCAATCCGCTTATCCGATGGTCCCGTTAAAAAACCTGTTCCTCTGTAAGAACCGGCCCTTATACCAACTTCAACTTCTCCGGGTTCATATTGATATTTTAATGTCAAACTGTATTCTTCGAAGTCATCTTTCTTTTTAACTTTTTCATTAAAAACCGCACCATAAACACCTGAGTGCTTATGATCCTCAACTTTTTCAAACCCTTCTCCATTAATAACTTCATGTTGTTGATCCAAGCCTAATACCCATTCAGTAAGATCATTTTTAGCTGATCCGATACTGGAAACCTTATAATACCATGTTGAAGATCCATCACTGTTATTTTCATATCTTAGATAATCAAATACATATCCATCAATTTCGGTATCACCACCTATTTCAATCACATCGTCAGCACCGTTACCCTCACCGTAAACTATTTCCCATAAGTCTTCGGATATATTCGGCTCAACCTTTCCCGTAGGTGAAGTCGTGTGACTTTTTATACAAATATAGCCGGATTTTTCGTATATCACAAAATCACCCACAAAGTATGTTTTATAATTACTATTCCATTCTTCGGGCTCCAATGGAATTTCGGATGGGCCTTTAATTTTACCTTCTTTTACTTCATCTCCGGCATTTATATATGAAAATTCTACTTCACCCGGTTCGTATTGCTCATTTAAAACAAAATAAAAATCTTCATAATCATCATTCTTATTGATCGTTTCATAAAAAACCGCACCATACAGACCGATATGCTGATCAGTATACATTCCGCGATATCCCACACCCCCGGAATTAACCTTTAAGCGTGGACCTAAATTTAGAACAAAACCGGAAAAGTGATGAGCCGAAGCGTTTGTGCTTCTAACAGAATAATTCCATGTGGAAGTACCATCGGGATTATTTTGGTGTCCTTGATAAATAAAACGAAATCCATCTATCAAAACTGAATTCTCATTGTCAGCATAGGCATCATCATTATTATTGCCGGGAGCCTTTCCTGTAGGACCATTGATAACAGTTTTCCCGTGCTTCCCCCCGGCAGTTAACGATACCGGCAATAATCCAACTTCATAATTACCCTCTAAGGTAAAGTAATATGGTTTTAAAACATCACCTTCATCATACCATTCATAAAATGATATCCCATAAATATTACTATTTTTATCTATTCCCGGCCAACCGCTATAGTCCTCACATGCATTTAATACATAATGGTCTTTATCTAATGCTAAAACCCAATGATCCAATCCGGGAGTTGCTTCATCGCTCACTTTAATAGTATAATTCCAAGTCGATGTCCCATCACCGTTGTCTTTATTTCCAATATAATTGATTTGATAACCCTCTATTTGTACAGAGTTATCTGATTCAACAAAATCATTCGAGTTACCATTTGAATTATTAAGCTCAATCTTAATATTCGGAATTGGCGTATCTAAGTCTAATTTCCAATTATAATTTGTTGAATTATTTTTCTTTTCTTTTGACTTGGAATTATGATGACGAACCTTAATGCCATTTTGACATTTTACTTTAAAATTGCCTTTCATATTAATATCAACACTCTTTAATTCAGACTTAACCTCTGAACTTAACTCTATTCCTTCTATCCTAAGTTCATCAAAGGTACTTGATATTTTAAAAAAGCTTAAATCTTCTGAAATAAAATAAAAATCATCTCCAAAATCATTTACAACTCTATAATCTATGTTGAATCTACCTTCACCAAGATAGTCTACAGATTTCATTCCCTCAGTATTTTGAAATTCTTGTATAATTTGACTTACTTGTTCATCTTTATATTCATCATACTCACCTCGCACCATAGCATCTACAGCAGGTGCAAATAGGACATCCCCTTTATAAACGACAGCATAAGTATCATTACTTTTTACTGTAATTGTAAGCCTATAATCATCGGGAATAAGACATGCGGTATTGGATATACTTGAAAGAAATATACCAAATGCCATTAAAAATGAATTCATATTACTCTCTCCTATGAATTATATCTGTCTTCAAATTGATCAAGAATATAGGCATCTATAATAAATCCGACACCAACACCTATAGCATAAGCAAGAATATCCAAAGGTCTATATGTCTCACCCAGGAAACTATAACCTTGATACTGAAGGATCTCTATCACAAATCCTAAGATCACAAATAATATCACAGCTATCACCCTACAGCGGGCAACAACCCAAAAACGCCGTGTGATCAACTGAAATATCAAATATGCATTGGCAAAAAACAACATCTCAAACATATGATTTGCAAAAAATCCATCACCAACCGGTTGAAAGTAAATATAAAGCAGAGCTGTCACAACAGCAATTACAACAATAACCGCAACAGACACTTTAGATTTCATAATTTCCCTCATTCTTTATCATTACTGCTTAATATAAGGTTTTGAAGCTTATTTTCAAAAAAAAGAAAAAAGGCATAAAGTATAGAGCGTTTAATATTAAGAGTTTAGAGCTTCATTACTATTTGCGCTTTTCTCTCTGATGATAGGTAAAATCCACTGCAACTCTATCAATAAATCTTCTTCTGTGCTTCTTTTCTTTTTTCAGCTTTAATTCTTTTGTTTTAGACTCTTTAATTTTTTTTGTGATCTTTTTTTTCTCAAACTCTATATTGGGACTCCCTTCGGGATCCTTACTTGCGGGATACTTATAAGGATTTACCCCTGTATAACCATCATCAGCTTCAGGACCAAATTCATTACCTTTCACATCTCCTGGAGACAACATGATTAACAACATCCATATTTGTCCTACTATCGGAATAAGTAAAATAAATAATGCCGACCAATCCTTACCGACATCGTGTAGACGTCTCACAATAATAGCCAGAGAAGGAATGGCAATAAAAACAGAATAAAAATTATAAAAAGCACCATATTTAATATCGGAAAATATATAATATTCTTTACCTGTCGTACCAAAAATATTATCAAGCATAATCGCTAGCCAAAAGAAAATAACATTAAACAAAACAAACATCCAAAATGCTTTTCGACCACATCTACCTTTAAAATTAAAATATTGTTTAAGTGCATCAAGATAGTATGTCATGTTGTACCTCGTAATTTTTCTTGGTTTATATATAGACAATTGATTTTATGGGGAATATCTTTTTAAACCAAGAAATAAATAAGCATATAAAGTAGATCAATAGCCTTTAATACTTAATAAGACTATTGCAATAATTCTTCTTACGACTAACTGCTGGATTCAAAATAAAAGTCCCGCAAACAAAAGTTCACGGGACAGGAGAGACTAAAACTCGTTTTAGTCAGTTTTTAAATTAACATTTTCCTTTGCACTTATGTTCTTGCTTGCGAACCGCTTCATTATTGCAATTACTTCCATTTTGTTTCTCTGACTTGTGCTTACGAACTTTTTCACCTGAGCAGTTGCTTTCAGATGCACTTTGTTGAAGTTGTTTACACTCTTTTTTGTTTGTTCTAAGCTCAGCTTTTTCTTCGGAACATGAACCGCAATGATCTTTGCTGGTATTGTTGATCACTCCACAGTGATCCAATGACCTTGCAGAATGCTCTTCTCCCGCACTTAAAGGCAAAGCAAAAACAAGCAAAATAACAGTAAGTATTGTAAAGTTAATGATTGATTTCATAATGTCTCCTTCCATTTTGACCCATTCTTACTGCAAAGTATAGTCAAAGTTCCATTTTTTATTTAATAATTATGATATACTAATGTTTGAATATCTACAAAATACCTATCTAAAATCTCAGGTACTAACCCAATACTATTAACTTTTAATTCTTCTTTCTGAGCCACAAAATGATTATCTTATTTGATGTTAATTTATACTAATCAGGAGACAAAATGTTAATTGAATCTATTTCGGGTATACGTGCGACTATCGGAGACAGTATGACCCCCAAAGAAGTAATTGAATACGCCTCAGCCTATGGTAAATGGGTAAAAAAAGGGACTGTAGTTATTGGTCGTGATTCCAGAGTTTCTGGTCGCGTGATCTCCATGATCTTTGCCAGCACGCTTCAGTGGTTAGGGTTAGATGTGATCGACATCGGCATCGTTCCCACACCCACGGTTCAGCTTCTTACCGAAAAATTCAATGCTCAGGGTGGAATTGCCATTACCGCCTCACACAATCCTTTCCCTTGGAATGGAATAAAATTTATAGATAAAACCGGTTTATTCCTTGATGCCGATCAAGTGAAAGCTGTTCTTAATAATAAAAAAGAGGCAGATTTTAAATTTCAGGCATCCGGAGATTTTGGTAAATATGAAAAAAACCGTGATGCCATTGACATGCACGTTAAAAATGTTTTAAACATTCCCTACCTGGATGTTGATAAGATTCGTGAACGCAAGTTCAAAGTTGTAATTGATGCTGTTAACGGTGGTGGTTCTATAGCATTGCCTGCTATGTTGCGTGCCTTGGGATGTGATGTGATCGAAGTCAATTGCGAGCCTGACGGTTATTTTCCTCATACTCCCGAACCCCTTCCCGAAAACCTTGTTGACTTACTTGATGCTGTTAAAAGAAATAAAGCAGATCTCGGTTTAGCGGTAGATCCCGATGCCGATCGCTTGGCCGTTGCCGATGAACTTGGGAATTATCTTTCGGAAGAATATACGTTGGTTATGGCGGCTGAAACGGTTCTGTCTCAATCCAAGCTTAATAATCCCAAAGTCGTGACCAATCTTTCCACAACCTTAGCCGTTACAAATATTGCCGAAAAATACGGTGCTAAATGTTTACGTACCGCAATTGGTGAAATCAATGTTGCTAAAAAAATGAAAGAAGTCAATGCGCTCATCGGTGGCGAGGGCAATGGTGGAATTATTTCCCCCTGCTCACATTTGGGTCGTGATTCATTGGTCGGCGCAGCTATGGTACTCAATTTCCTTGCAAGCGACGAGAAACCGCTAAGCGAAAAGTATGCAGACTTCCCTCAGTATAAAATGAGCAAACAAAAAATCGAGATCGGACAAAATGATCCGGAAATAATACTTGAAGAATTAAAAAAGAAATTCTCAAATGAAAATTGTAATACCGTAGATGGTCTGCAAATTAAATGGTCGGACCGTTGGGTACATATGCGAAAATCTAATACCGAACCCATCCTTCGTGTTTACTCCGAAGCTCCTTCAGCAAAAGAGGCAAATGAGCTGGCAGAACGTTTTATGGATGAGATCAGAAAATTAATGAGGTAAAATATGAAATTATCAAAATATATTGACCATACACTACTAAAGCCGCAGGCAAATGAAGCGGACCTGAAAAAACTTTGTAAAGAAGCGATTGATAACGATTTTGCAGCTGTTTGCGTAAATCCTGCAAATGTTGCCTTTTGCGCTCAAGAATTAGCCGGATCAAAAGTTAAATTGGCATCCGTTGTGGGTTTCCCTTTAGGTGCCTCTATCCCATCGATCAAATCAGCCGAAACTCTTATGGCGGTTGAAGACGGAGCAAATGAAATTGATATGGTCATTAATATCGCGGCCTTAAAAGACAAAAAATATGAGCTGGTCGAAGCCGACATTAAAGCTGTTGTTGATTCTGCCGAAGGAAATACGGTAAAAGTTATTATCGAAACTTGCCTTTTAACTGATGAAGAAAAAATAAAAGCCTGCGAATTATCAAGATCTGCGGGTGCGCACTTTGTTAAGACGTCCACAGGTTTTAGTACAGGTGGAGCCACAAAAGAAGACGTAGCTTTAATGTATGCAACCGTAGGCAAAGACCTGAAAGTCAAGGCCTCCGGCGGAGTAAGATCTTACGAAGATGCCATAGAAATGATAGAAGCCGGAGCAAGTCGTATAGGCACCTCTTCGGGTGTTGCGATTCTTCAGGGAAAAAAAGTTAATACAGATTATTGATTTCCTATTGGATTTTGAAACTTCTTTCACTATATTCGCCAGTCAATTGAATGCAGCCGTGGCGGAATTGGCAGACGCACCAGATTTAGGATCTGGCGCCCTCAGGGTGTGGGAGTTCGAGTCTCCCCGGCTGTACAAAGAAATAAGAATCGATGAACATGAGATTTAAGATATCCATTAAGCGCTTTCTAGCACTATTTGTAACATTATTGCTTTTTCTGGCAATGCAATCTTGCAATGCTAAAAAAACTATCGATTTTAACAACGATGAGGAATACATCCCCTCTCGTCCCGTTTATGTACCCAATGTTAAACGTTTATTGACCGCTATAGAAGAAGTAAAAACTGTTACGGGCAATACCGAAGTTGATACATTGATCTTGATTGACGGTTATGATAATAAATTATTTTTAGTATCCGCTCTTCCTTCGATCAGAATTCTAAAAGAATATACCATGTCGGCATCAAAATATGGATATGGACCCGAAAGAGGTTCAAATAAAACGCCTTGGGGCGTTCATAAGATCGATAGCAAATACGGTGACGGAGCTCCTGCGGGCATGTGTTTTTATGATCGTCGTCCAACGGGTGAAATAGCAACCATATATACTGACACGACAAATGTAGATAAAGATCCCGTAACGTCCAGGATCATCTGGCTAAAAGGACTTGAAGAAATTAATCGCACCTCCTATTGGCGATTTGTCTATATTCATGGGACACATGAAGAAGGCTTATTGGGCACACCTCAATCTCATGGTTGTATTCGTTTGAGCAATCATGATGTTATTGAATTATTCGACTTGGTTCATGAAGGAACATATGTAAATATCATTCGTCCCCTTGAAGATAATTCAACCACAAACCCACAACACTAAACATCTAGACTCTTCACCCTAATTTATTCATATGAAAATAATAAAAACCAATATCCCGGAAGTAATACACATCCTACCCGATGTATATTCGGACGATCGCGGTTCCTTTATGGAAATATATCAACTGGAGCGATACAAAAACACCGGTATCAATGTCAATTTTGTTCAGGATAATGTTGTATTCTCAAGAAAACATGTTTTTAGAGGCCTGCATTATCAACGCCCACCCTACGAACAAGCTAAGCTCATTACCGTTATCAGCGGTAAGATTATTGATATAGCCATCGATATCAGACAGGATTCCCCCACTTATATGGAACACATTCGGGTTACATTAAATAAAAATGAGCAGATTTTCATACCCACCGGTTTCGCACATGCATATTATGTACTTTCCGATGATGCTGTGATTTCATATAAGGTCTCGGCTCCCTATGCACCTGATCATCAAACCGGAATTCGCTGGGATGATCCAAAGTTAAATCTAAAAGATATTATCCAAGACCCCATTTTGTCCGATCAGGATAAAAATCTACCATTATTAATCAAATAAGGACCTCTATGAGTCCTAAACCTCTATCAATTTACATCCATATTCCATTTTGTTCACAAAAATGTCATTACTGTGATTTTTATTCTATTTCATCTCTAAATAATGTCAATTCTTATATTGACGCGGTCTGCTCTTCTATCAAGAATGCTTTAGTCTCAGGAAAATCGAACTATTTGGTAAAAACAATCTATTTTGGGGGTGGCACACCGAATTACATAGCTCTCGGAAAGTTACAAACTATATTAAAAACCATATACGATCACTATCAGATAGCTGATGATGTCGAGATCACCGTAGAGATCAACCCTGAATTCTCACAAAACAAAAAAGATATACAAAAACTCAAAAAGATCGGTGTTAATCGACTTTCAATAGGCGTTCAATCACTGCAAGATAAAGAATTACACATTCTCGGACGCATTCACCATTCGGGAACCGCAGTAAATTGTATAAAAAATGCCAAAAGTATATTTGACAATCTATCTCTAGATCTAATCTACGCTATCACCGGTCAACGTCTTGAATCGCTTAATAAAACCTTAGACCAATTTCTAGACCTGAAGCCGCAGCACATTTCTTGTTATAATCTTACTCGGGAAGAAGGTACAAAACTTGCAACTATGTTTGATAAAGGTGAATTAGAAGCGGCAAGTGAGGATCTTGAGATCAAATTCTTTAAACATATTCATGAACGTTTAACTATGGACGGATATGAGCATTATGAGATTTCCAATTATGCAAAACCGGGGTTCAGAAGTCGGCACAACTCCAACTATTGGACGAATAATGATTATCTGGGTATAGGTCCTTCGGCGCATTCCCGCATTGGAAATAAACGCTATGCTTTCCATGCCGACCTGAATGAATTTATCAGCCGCCCCTACCCTTTTCATGTTGAGGACGATGTTACAGAGGCTGATATGCTTATCACGCGACTACGTTGCTCTGAGGGGCTGGATATCAACAGTATTTCAACCGGATTACGTAATAAGTTGCTCGATTATACCAAAAAGCATCCCGAATGGTTAATACTTGAAAATCATTGTATAAAATGCACCCTGGAAGGATGGCTAATACTGGATAGTATTTTGGTGGATCTTCTGTGATCTGCCTTGTGCGCCGAAGTTTTAGTGTAGGTGCATGGCCGGCAATCGATGATTGGCGAATAAATCATTACTCTTAATTCTTTAATCCAAATCAACATTTCTTATTAGTTACTCAATATTCTGACTTAATAAAAAAGGGTGGACTCTCAAGACCACCCTTAAAATTTATTGTCAATCGACGTATCGATTCATCAACTTTCAAGTTTATACTTTCAACTCATCCACATAATCGAAAACTGCCGCCGTATCTCCGGTATGCCAAAAAACAATAGTTTCGTCTTTCCATTCACCGTTTTGGATCTTATCGATCATGGCGCCCATGGCACGTCCGGTATATACCGGACCAACAAAAAGCCCTTCACTTTGAACGAGGGTTTTAATCGCAGTTCGCTCATTATCACCCACAACGGCATATCCATCACCGAGATAATCATATTCCAAGTCAAAATCTTCTTCTGTCAGTTGAATATCTAAGCCCAATAGCTTTGCCGCTTTATTGGCAAGTTCTGCCAATTCAGGTGGAAAGGCTCCTTTTCCGGTTTTAACGCGATCAATACTAATACCACTAATCTTGCCCTTATAGCCGGCAATTTTGGCACCCAATACCATACCCGCAAGAGTACCGCCACTGGAAGATGCCACGACTATCCTATCGCAATCTATGTTCATCAGCTCGAACTGTCTTACAATTTCGGGCATGGCCATCGTATAACCTACAGTTCCCAATGCATTGGAACCACCTACGGGGATTACATAAGGGTGCTTCCCGGCTTTTCGAAGTTCTTCGGCAAGTTCATGCATTTGGGAATCACGTTCAGGACGATCAACATAATGCACGCTGGCTCCTGCCAACAAATCAAGCAGTAAATTGCCGTTCTTCCTTTCCGGTTCTTTACCCGAAAGAACCACATGGCAATCCAAATTCAATTTTGCGGCTGCCGCAACAGTTTGGATACAATGATTAGACTGCAGTCCACCGGCCGTGATCACCGTATCACAATCGCGTTTCATGGCTTCAGCCATAAGGTATTCCAACTTACGGGATTTATTCCCACCGGCCGCAAGACCGGTGAGATCATCTCGTTTTATATACAATTTTCCATTATAACCCAATGTTTTCGCCAGATTATTCATAGCATGTAAAGGTGTTGGCAATTGGGCCAAAGTGATCTTTGGTAAATATTTCACTTATTCCTCAATGAGTTCATATTTCATATCAATGCCTTTTTCTTGGGCAGAAATTCCTTCTTTCATCCAACGAGGCATAGGCTTATCCATGAGGTAATGATCAAAGAATTGTTTCATACGTATCGAAAGATCCATACGATTACCCCATTGGGTACGTCCCATATTATGATTGGTTTTATTATAAACCAACATCCAGGCAGGTTTTTGTAAACGACGCATTGCGACCATCATTTCAATTCCCTGTGTCCATGGAACAGCCCCATCTTCATCATTGTGCATCATAAGCAGAGGTGTTTTGATCTGATCAGCAAAAAATACCGGTGAGTTTTCATAATAAAGATCAAATGAATCCCAAATGGTACCACCGATACGGCTTTGACCATCTTCGTACTGCATCATTCGGCTCATACCTGTATACCAACGAATACCACCAAATGCCGAAGTCATATTTGATACGGGGGCTCCTGCCATTGCAGCTGCAAAACGATCTGTTTGTGTAACAAAGTAAGCCGTTTGATAACCACCCCAACTTTGTCCTTGTATACCTATCTTTTTCCCATTAATGAAATCATACTTTTCAAGAAGCATATCCACACCAGTCATCACGCAATCAAGTCCTGAACGACCGGGGTGACCGGTTTTATATACAATATCCGGAATGAACAAAATATAACCGTTACTCGGATAGAAAGATTTATTAATTGTTGAATAACTTGGTGTGGGACTAAAGTATTGATGTAAATAATCTGAATATTTCTCGTAGTAATAGATCACCATGGGATGCTTTTTACTCTTATCAAGATCATCGGGAATATAAAGCATACCTTGCAGTTCTACACCGTCGGAATTCTTCCATTCAACCAATTCAACCGAAGCCCAGCGAAATTGTGACTGCTGAGGGTTCAAAGCTGAAAGCTGCTCGATCTTTTCGAAATTTAAATCAGAGATATAAACATCCGGATATTCACGATAAGTTCCTCTTCGCCAGATACCTACATTGGCTTCTTTAGCCTTTTTGACAGGATCATATTTATTATCGGTATAAAGTAATTTCTCAGGAACCGCACCTTTATAAAGATCAACTTCGGCAAAACCGCTTTTCTTGGTTTTTTCATTAAAAACCGTCAGCTTGACCGATTCAGAAGGTATATGTTTCAAATCAGCATCAAGCTTCATATAACGGTATATATCTTTATTTTTTCTTCCGTCTCCGACTGTAACATTCTTAGGTGCATCATCACCGGCAAGATCAAATTTCCAGATATCATATTTATCATAAATAAATACACAGCTATCTCCTTTACCCCAGCCAGAATAACCATGCGGACCGGGTTGCCAAGGATGATCATCATCTTCATTATAAAAAGCAACATCAAGATCTTTTGTTAAGCAAACAACTTCTTTGCTCCGAGTATCCATAGTATACCAATTCAGATCTTCATGATCATACCAAAGCAAATATTTTTGTTCGGGAGACAATTGTGGATCAAAACTCTTCTTCCTTAGCACCAGTTCTTTTTTACCCGTCTTAATATCAACCAGATAATAATCGTAATAGTCAATTGATTCCCAGGAGATCAACTTGCGATAAGGTAAGTTACTTTCACCTAGGGTTAGTTTTTCGTCAAATTTACGACTTGTTTTTACAGTCGGTACTTCTTCGCTTGCTAATTGAATAATCCTTTTATTACCGATATTAACATAAGCAACATAATTTCGTTTCTTTTCACGAGCCAACTCTTTTTTCTGTTGTGTCTGCAGAAGTGGATCATTCCATGACCATACATCCAAAACGGCCTTTTCTTCTTTCAACAATGTGTCTTCCGGTTCTTCAACGGGAAGCGGAGCTGTTCCAAACATAAGTCGTTTGCCATCTTCTGAGAATCTTGGCATACGAATAGAAGAAATGCCCCAACCATCTTTCATACCGCGAACATTCTCATCTAAATAACATTTAGCTTTGTTACGTCCAGTTTTCCAATAATAAACATCATAAACCTTTTGATCTGTGGTATCATCGGAAAATAAAAATGCCAATTGCTCACCTTTATCATCAAAAGAAAATGATTTTGCCGTACCATATGTTTCAAGAATGGTTTCAACACTACCCTTTTCGGCATTGATAATTGAAATTCTAACAGAATCTGTTTTAAGTTTTGTTAAAGCAACAACCTTATCTCCATCTTTACTGGTAGTATATGATGTCACGTATTCTATGATAGTTGTATCTTGATTGAGAGGATCATAAACCCAAAGAGGCGTACCGCTTTCACGAACTTTCTTTTTAGTTTTTTTCTTTTCTTTTTTGACCTTACTGCTATCAACAGCACTTGTATCTGCCAATAAAGAATCAGCTTTAAGCGAATCTACAACCGAAGTAGTGTCAGCATCTTTATCCTTTTTTTCAGGTGGTAAAGGTTTTTCGTGTAAGATCGTTAACCAGTTCGTTCCCTCTTTGCTCATTTTAAAGTTTTTAATTCTGGGGATTGTCAACAAAGTATCCTGCTCATAGATATAGATACATAGGGTATCTTTTGGCATTTTGTCTTTTTTAACTTTATCCAATGTTGCTTGACGTTTAGTATCAAATCTTGGTCCTCGTTTAAAGGCAAGAAATTCATTACCGGGAGCAAATGCGGCTTTAGAGCCTCTTTCAAATGTATGCTTGATACCGGTTTCAACCTCATGCAGCATTAATGTAATATCCCCGCGATTGGGTTCAATATTATAACGAACCCATTGCCCATCGGTTGTAATTTGATAGTCGCCCATCCTTTCCCAGGCTGCAAAGTCATCAGGGCTCAGAGCACGCTTTTCTTTCACTTCTTCATTTTGCAATTTTTCAGCGGATGCAATTTCAACCTTTGCGTCGATTTTTGCATCCTCACTTTTTTCAGCACATGAGAAAAGTAGCAACAAAGCCATACTCATGATCGCGAGTCGTTTCAACATAACATATCCTTTATTGATTATTATTTTTAAAATAGTGTTTCTTCAGGAAATTATAATCATAAAAAGTTCCATTCTTACAAGATAAAACTCCCCCGCATTCGCATTCACCACACATGCCAATTCCACACATGTTGTTAGTTTCGAGAGAGGCATAACAATATTTCGGATCACATCCTTTGCTTTCGGCAAGCTCAAGAGTTTTTTCCATAAGCACATCCGGACCGATGGTATAAATGGTACAATTATTCGTTTCGATACGATCTAATTCTTCTGCTAATTTATCCATAACACGTCCGGGTTTACCATCATCGGGCACCACATTCAATTTTGCATAAGGTTCTATCAATTCCTGATAGCAAATCTCATTTTTATCACTCACACCATGATAAACGCTTACAAGCCTACCAACCGATGCCAAACTCTCCGCAAGTTTGGGAACTAAAGCAAGACCGGTCCCGCCCGAAACGATATAAGCATGCGACATTGAGTTTTCGGGTATAGATTTACCGTATGGGCCACGAATGTATAATGTATCACCGACCTTTTTCTTAAAAAGTCCTTTTGTAAATTTTCCTTTACGTGAGTGAATATTTGTCTCTCGCAAGCGAACAATAAAACGTAAAGGTGAACTGGAAACGATACCAAAGGGTTTCTCTCCAACTCCGGGGATCCAGATAAAGGCATACTGCGACGCTTTGAAAAGAATTGAATCGCCTTCAAGCTCAATATCCCACATAGTTTCACTTAGTTCATTGATCTTTTTAATCGTGTAATCTTTATATTTCGCCAAGCGCTTTACAGATAAAAAAGTCGCTGCCGAATCAGTTTGATTTTCGGTATCATATCGCAAAGCCTCAAAATAATCCTTGTACCGTCCGTCAATAACTCGTGCAACCACAGAGCCAACACCAATAGCATTTGCTCCCGCTTTCATTAAAGCGCGTACCTGTGCACCTCTGCTAACGCCACCCATTCCAAGAATAGGAACGTCTGGACCAATCGCTTCGCGGATCTCTTTAATCTTTTCTATTGCGACATCAAAAACATGTTCACCGCTCTTACCGCCTTTATGGCCATTAGGATTATAAAGGACTGCCGCACCTGAAACAGAATCTTTAAACTCAATGGGACCGGTTGTATTAATAGCAACTATACCATCGGCTCCAGATTTAACAGCTATCTTTGCCATTTCTCCAATATTTTCAACATTGGGAGTTAATTTTGGGAAAAGTGCAACTTTGGTATGAGGACGAATCGCTCTCATGTATTCTTTAATTAATTCCGGCGAGGTACCAATAGAAGAACCATAACCCGGTTTGGCGTGGGGACAGGAAAAATTCAGTTCGAACATATCCGCAACATCTTCGAATTTTTGTACCAGCTCAATAAAATCTTCCGGTGAATTTCCTGCAATGGATATATTTAAGATAGAACGGAGGGGCTTTTCATCACACAACTGTTTCAGTTCTTTATAGGCAAGCTTCATGCCGGGATTTTTTAAACCGACAGCATTTACATATGATCCAACTTCAACTTCTGCTACGATAGGTTCTCTATTACCCGGCGTTGCTTTAACCTGAAGGCTCTTGGTAGTAATTATATCTATATCTTTGACTTCTTCATCTACCCGTCTGATCAAGTTGGGTTTTGTGGTCCACACACCCGAAACGGTGGCAAACTTTAGTTCGCCGTTTAAAAATATCTCTTTGATCTCATTTGCTGTTTTCATTGCACCCCAGCTATTTATCATTAGCATTTAAGATAATAAATTTTACCTGTAAATGATAATGAAAAAGAAATAATACCTCATATGAAACGGTATTTTTGCTTTTTAATTTATTCTCTCCTGCTTATATTTAATCTGTTAGTTTTCAATAAATACAGGAGATTCTCATGAAGCTGATTGGTAACATTCTTTGGTGGATATTTGGTGGATTATTAACAGCACTGGAATACTTTGTGGCATCATTTATACTTATGGTCACAATCATTGGCATTCCTTTTGGTATACAAACCTTCAAAATCGGTGTCATGTGTCTAATGCCTTTCAACTCTACTATCAGAGAAAAAAACCGGAAAAGCAACCTCATTTCAATCATAATGAATATCATCTGGTTTTGTGTGGGTGGATTATGGATCGCATTAACACATGTTGTTTTTGGAATAATATTGACAGTTACTATTATTGGTATTCCATGGGCAAAACAACATTTTAAAATGGCACGTATTTCATTCGCTCCATTTGGGAAAGAGATTATTACAAAACATTAAACATGATTATATCCCTTTACAATTCGGACATCAATATTCTGGAAGTGAAAATCTCTGGACATGTTACGATTGGTGAGTTAAAAGAGCACTTAAAAGATATCAACAACAGGCAAGATCTTCCGAAACAATTGCATATTCTAACTGACACAATCGATGCAATATTCACTTCATCCCCGAATGATTCTAAAAGTGCTGCAGATTTTAATTACTCATTACCTAAAAGATATGATCATATTAAGGTTGCAATCTTAACGGATGATCCAAATCAAACATCGATTATTCTTTTATTTCAGCATCTTGCCAGAAGTAAGAATTACAATGTAAAGGTGTTCGTTTTAAAGGAAAATGCCACACAGTGGCTTAGATACACTTAAAATTATATAGACTAAAAAGAAAGGACTCAATTGAGTCCTTTTTTTATTGTATAATTATTACCGTACCCGGATAAAGAACGATCACAAACGTTCCCTAAATAGACATAAAATTATATCTTACATTCGCGGATCAAGGCTTCCAATGCATCAGCAGAAACTTGAGCCCAATTCTCAGGAATATGACCTGCTTTTTTCCAAGGATGAGTAATCCCACTGGATGAATTGATCCTAGCCAATTTCACATCGTAACCGCTCTCTTTTAAAGCAGCCATCACTTCACAGCCAGAACCACCTTGCGAGCCTACACCCGGGATCAACATGGGAACTTCTGCACTTGCAAACATCGTAGCAAGATCCTTTAGCTCATCCAAATTTGTCGCACCTACCACAGCCCCTGTACCCGGATAATCTTTTGACCATTCAACGATCTTTTTCCCTACGGTTTTATAGAGGGTTTCTCCATCTTGCATCAGAAGATTTTGGAAATCTTTTCCACCCTTATTTGATGTTCTGTTTAAAATATAAGTCCCTTGTTCTTTCTTGCTATAGTCAAGAAAAGGGATAACTGAATCAGAACCCATATAAGGTGAAATAGTTACAGCATCGGCAGCCCAGCGCTCAAAGCCTTCATTAGCATAATTGGCTGATGATGTCGCGATATCACCACGTTTATAATCCATAATGATCGGAATGTGCGGAAAATAATTCTGGCATAATTTAATAGTTTTAGCCAACGCTTTTGAGCCACTAAAATCACTCTTAAGAGGAATATCGTGGATCAAATAATAACCCTGATTTGGCTTAAACGCTGCAGGTTCCAAAAGGCGATCACTCATTTCTTTGAATAGTGCTTCAAAGAATGTAGGAATGATCTCATCGATCTGATAACCAGGTTGAGCAGGCAGATGATTTATTACCGGATCAAGTCCCATACACACCACATTACCGGTCTTCTCAGCCGTTTTTCTTAATTTATCAAGATAAGACATAATACAATCCTTTAATTAAATCGTTCACCCCAAGTAAAAGGGGATTTTTGCCATTCGCGAAGCAGCTGAACTTGTTCTGCGTTAAAATATTTTTTTTCTTCCACTACATCAATCAATGTATCAAGTGTGATCAATGGTTGATATTTGGCATCTTCACTATCAAAGGCTTCTTGGGCTTTTTCAAAGCCATAGGAGAAAATTGATAAACATACATCCACCTTAGCACCGGCAGCGCGAACTACCTTCAATGAGTCAACCGAAGAACCACCTGTTGAAATAAGATCTTCGATCATGATCACATGTTTATCTTTAATCATATCCGGATGCGGAACTCCTTCAATCTTATTTTGCATACCGTGATCTTTTTGAGATTTCCTGGGATAAATAAAGGGTTTACCAAGAATATCTGCGACCAACATACCATGAGGGATCCCGGCTGTTGGTGTACCGGCGATCATATCACAGGGAATACCCTTTTCTTTGATCAACCGGGCAAAACCTTCAGCAATCAGTCGACGATATTCCGGATAGAAAAGAAATAATCTATTGTCATTATAAATTGGCATTTTATACCCGGATGCCCAGGTAAAAGGATTATCGGGTTGTAGTTTGACCGCCTTGATCTCAAGAGCTGCCTTTGCAATTTTTCTTGCCATGTTTTCCATGTGTCTCCTATAAGTTAAATATCCCAAACATCTTTATAGTTGTGTTTCTTGTCACAGTATTTACAAATGAATGTATTATCTTCTGTTTTATAAAAGAAGGGGGTCGCACCTTCATGGTGACCAGGATGCGAAATACAATCCGGATTTTTACATGATATCTCATCAAAATCGTAGATCTTTGGTGGAAAATGTATTCTATACTTCTCTTTTACGACAGAATCCTTAATAATATTCAAAGTAGTTTCAGGTGCAATTGCTGAAAGTTTTTTCATTTTAACCAGATCAAATTGATCCATATCCGGTATAGATAAAACTCCTTTAAATTGTCCGGTTTTATGAGATTTATATACACCATGTGATGATACAACATTCAGATCCAAAATCTTTCTTGCCTTATAGATATGCTCCCAAATCGTCGCTATATCTTCACCCTTACCAATATGATCGATCACAATACCATTATCTACCGGTTTAGTGCCTATTTTAAATTCCTTTGCTACTGAATTAAATGTCTTAATTTCTTCAATATAGTCTTTTTTCACGATCCCAAGAATAGGGGATTCACCTTCAAAATCTTCACCTAGCCTGCCACCAAACATACCGACAAGCACAGCCCTGGTATAGTAACCATTCATTGCCTGAAGATCCCAGCCATTCAAGGGTGTTTTATCCAAAAAGAAGGGTATGGTTGGATACTCACGATTTCGCGGTAAGGGGTGATAGAATTTTGATCCTTCATCCATTTTTTCTATCCATTCACGACGGAAGGTTACAGCCTTTGTCAGTCGCTCAGAATGTTGTTTAACGTCCTCCCCCATACGCTCCAATTGAAGTCGGGTAAAATACCAGATCTTTGCACGTTTTTCATCTTTCATGTATTCTTCGATGGATTCAAATTCACGAACTTTATATCCATTTGCGATCATCTTATTCTTGTAATACATGGGCATACCTAATTCGCGGGGAGCAATCAGATCCACTTCAACTTCCTTGTAGATATTTAATCCATCGGCTTTTGAGTGAACCGTACGACCATGAAAAAGGTCACCAACCAATGCAATATGAATATGATCACGATTAAAATCGTTTTGTTCAAGAAAGGTATACTCGTCAAGGATCTCTTGGGTAGGATGCTCATGCTTTCCATCGCCGCCATTGATAAAGGAAGGTTTTAATATTCCCATTCGTTCAGAGAACTGTCCCAAATCATAATCTAACCAGCGTGTTACACCCTCAAGTTTGGTACGAATAATGTAAACAGAGTATGGGCTATAGGTTGTAAGCATGCGAAAAGTATCTGCATAACTTTCTTTTTTACTAAAAGATGAGGTTGTAGAATCAAAAATATTGGTCTTTACATTGTGAAACTTTACTGCATTTAAAAAGGATTCCTTTGTGCGTGTACTGGGTTCAACAAAAACCAAATAAGTACCAACATTTTTAGTGTTAATACGAAAAGGATCGAGGTCACCATGATGTGCTTCTCGTTCCTTTAGTTCTTTGGTCTTGTTATACAGATACCACTGCTCATCCTGAGACAAATCATTAATAACCGATAAAGACCGCCCCATAAATTTACCGTTCAATGATAAATCTTGATACTTTTTCATCTACTCAGACCTCCCCTGTTTTCTCCGTATTCCATACCGTTGATTTTTAGCAAATATAACGATTTGATAATGGGAATGGTATAAAATAAATGAAAAATCGAATTTATTCTGAAAAGCAGGAATTAAATTGCAAAATTGAATTATGGATAAAGTTGTGAGTTGTAAGGGGTGAGTGGTGAGTAGATCTGTCAGTTGGTGCTGACTTTGGAGGCCTGCTGACAGGTCGAAGAATATCATTTTGAATCTCAATAGAGCCCGTGAAGAATCTATTTCTTTAATAACCCCGGCGAACTTGTCGGACGAAGCTCAAAGAGCGAAATCTGATGGAGGGGTTGAACAAAGTAAAAACCCGGGAACATAAACGTCTAAATAATAAAGACCCCATCGGGGTCTAAGAAGAATATCCCCGGGTAGGACCCGGGGTTAAGCGCTATTCTCTACTCTTACAACCCTGAAGGGGTTAAATAAATGCTAAATGAATTTGATAATAAACCCTATTTCGTTTGACAATATCTGTAGATCATAATGCCATTACTTGTTCCAATCCACATATCACCACTGGGAGCCATCTTCATTACACGACAAAAGCCGACATTATCAGAATTATTTATTACCCATCTTTGATTCATATCGAATATACCCAAACGAGGAATAAAGCCAGTAAACCAAATATTATCATTACCATCAATACTTAATTCACTGGTCATATGATTTCCGCCAAAACCAATAGCTTTATTTGTGCCATTAAATTTATATATAGATGGCTGTTCATTATAGGCAATGCTACTTAAAGTATAATCATCATTAAACCAGAGATTATTTTCACTATCGAATTCTATATCTGAAATATTATAAGGTGTATATCCTATATCAGAGGAATCAAAAGCTGTCCATTCTGAACCGTCATATTTCAGAAAAACAGGATTTCCACGATGAAATGCAAACCATACATCACCATTTTTATCAACTTCGATATCTTCAATAGAGCTACATTGACCAATATCTATTCCATTAGGATCATGAGAAGTAAACTCATCCCCATCAAAACTATATATTTTTTGTGTCAAACAATTTACTGTTGGATTAGAACCAATAAACCAAATCACATCTTCATGATCAATTGCCAATAGTTTATCAAAGGCGTGAGGAATGTAATAATTATTGTCTATTGAATCATAACGAGTAAAATTATCTCCATCATAAGAGATCAAACCATCGGCATTAAGCATCCACACATTACCTTGACTATCGACCTCCAAATCCCAAACATTGGCAGAATCTACTAAACATGAATTCGTATGATCAAATATTTCCATGCTCCGATCGGGATTAAGCTTTACTAATCCATATTGATCATAAATAATTCCTACCCAAGCCGTACCGTTATTTTCTATCGCCAGCGAAACAATAAATTGATTATCCAAGGCAGTATCTACTAAGGTGATGCTACCGGAAGAGGGGTTTATTATGCATGATACGGAAAGAAAAATAAAAGAAAATAAAATAAGCTTTTTCATTTTAATCCCCTATTCGATAGATATAAACTCCATGATCACTGCTTACCCAAATATCCCCTGTTGGAGATCCATGAACACTGTATGGAATATATAAAACTGTTTTTTCCAATAGACCCTCTTCAGTTTCGATCTTGAGCTTGTTCTGATATGTACTCCAAAAATATCCGTCATCATCCATATATGCCTTTGGTAATGTAGAATGATCGTTTTCTATGACTTCAAAGCGTTCACCGTCATACTTGAACCAAAGCGGTCCATCTTCATTTATCATTGAACTTGAAAGGGCATAACTTATTGAAGCGATCAATTCATTATCGGGATTTACCCAAATATTTTGAATAAAATATGGATTGAAACCGATATCGACAGTATCATAAACCGTCCACTCACTTTGATCGTATTCATACAGACACGTATCATACAGCGTATAGATCGAAGAACACCAGATATGATCGTTCATATCAATAGCCATATCACCCATATTCCTTATAACACCGGTGTGTTCCGGAATGTGCATAGAAATAGTACCCTGATCATAACATCCCAATCCACTGTTTGTACGACCTGCGCTTACAGAAAACCACACCTTATCCTGTGAATCGATCTCAATGCAATTTACATAATTCCCTGTCATTGGTGAATTGCTGGAATCGTAACGTACAAACCCGTCATCGTAACAGACCAAGCCGTCATTGCCAATCCATAATCTATCTTGTCCATCCACAACCATATCTCTAATAGAAAAAAGATCTTCATTGATGATAGAGTTCGTATGATCAAACAATTCCCAACTTCCGTCTGTTTCATATCTGATCACACCTACATCGTGCACCAACAACCAGGCAGTTCCATCACTTTCAAATACGATATTTCTTACTGCATAATTATTAAAGATCCTATCAACAAATTGTATTTTCGCATCGGAAGTGCTGTTCATACAAGACGTGAATAGTGCTACAATCACAAGTAGAAGCATAATTTTCTTCATTTTATCACCCATGTTTATTTTTATAAATCTTCAAACAATTAAAGTTAATTAATGTTCCCTGTTTTATCAATGTGAAACAATTGATAGCTGATAGCTGATAGCTGATAGCTGATAGCTGATAGCTGATAGCTGATAGCTGATAGCTGAACGCTATAATTATCTTTGGAATATCACAATGTAAATGTAAATTTATGGTCGAATTGAAAGGAAGAACATGAACCACGATAAAGTACAGCATCTCATACATGAATTGTTAACGGAACTGGGCGAAGATCCCTCACGCGAAGGTTTGATCAAAACACCTAAACGCGTTGCAAAGGCTTGGGAATATATGACTCAGGGTTATACAAAAGATATAAATGAAGTCATAAATGCTGCGATATTTCATGAACATGCCGAAGGTATGGTCATTGTGCGCGACATTGAGTTCTACAGCATGTGCGAACATCATCTTTTACCATTTTTTGGAGTCGCACATATTGGCTATATCCCTAATGACAAGCTCGTTGGCCTTTCGAAATTACCCCGCATCGTAGATGTATTTGCCAGACGTTTACAATTACAAGAACGCCTTACGCAACAAATTGCCGATACACTTTACAATATTTTGGAACCAAAAGGATTGGGAGTTGTGATCGAGGCTCGTCATATGTGCATGCAAATGCGTGGAGTTGAAAAGACAAAATCACTTACGACAACATCTGCTGTTCTTGGTGAATTTCATGATGAAGCTGAAACAAGAGCAGAATTCTTGAAGATGATCTCTAAAGTGGTTTAATCTACAGCAATATTCTTAAAGAATATACTAAATAAAAATTAAGGGTTGGACATATCCAACCCTTATTTATATACTTTTAATTTTGTCTTTTTTTTAGGCCATCTCTCTATCAAAATTAAAGGTCGATACCGCATGTTCACCCGGGCGAGCATGCGTTAAATCGGTAAATGTAGATACCTTTGGCAACTCATCATCAGGTAAGGCAAACACCGTAGCAGAATATAATGATGAAAGAGGATAACCGGATTCTACAAAGAAGCCTGCACCACGTGCATCGGTAATCTCACCTTCAATGGGTAATTTGGCACGTGTTTGTAAAATGGGGGGACGACCGTAACGATAGATCTCAATACTATCCGGCATGAGACTCGCAAGATTCAGCAATACCTCTTTTCCCAACTCTACCCACAATTGGATTCGATTGCAACCCATATCCTTTAATTCTTCTATGGCTAAATGATTACACACCGGCAGAGGGATACCTGTGTTAATCTCAATATCATCGTAGTATTTTAATAGTTCGAATTGAAATATAGATGTCACTCTAAAATGCCTGACTCCAACTTCATAATATTTTCTGATCTGTTCAGATAACTCCGGTAGATCTTTTTCGGGACAAAACAGAGGCAGGATATACTCCTCCCCTTTTTTTACCTTTGTAGTTCTGGCAATTCGATCTATACTGATAGAATATGGAAGATCATTGACCTCTAAAGCCTGAGTAGATACCACCGGCTTTTGAGCTACTTCAAGCTGCGGAAATTCATATTTAATTTCCTTGACCGCTGTATAATTCTCAGCCAACCAGATCATAAACGCTTGTCGAATTTTTCTTATATCGCGTTGCGAAATAAAATAGTTACCATCAATTTCAACATTAACATTTCTGATACCGATCTCAGGTTTTAATGCTTTTTTAAATTCAGTTTCAAAAACAGAAGCTTCTACCGGATGTTTTTGTGCCTGTGGAATATCAACCTTCATTGCCCAAGTTTTCATATTAGGATGGTCACAAACACGTACCGTGATCAGTTTTGAGTTCACCGTCATCACAAGATCTAAATTGCATTTTAATACAGGAAGCTGATCTATCAGTTTGCCATATTCTTTTGCAGATACACCTGTTTTATAAACCAAACCGTCTTTAGGTATTTCTTTATCACAATGAATAAATCCTCTATCACGATTACCCAACCTCGTAGCGGCTTTCCCATTTTTACTAATTTTAGTTACAGTAATAGCGGGACCTTCCATACCACTTTTAGGCTGAACGCGGATCTTATCACCGAGTTTTAATACTTGAGTGGTTTCTATATCGAAACCATTTTTTTTCAACGAGATCACTCGACCGATCTGCTTCCCTGAAACACCCATCCGTTCAGATTCAATCACTTCATCAAATTTATCTTTATCGTAAAATCCACTTGACCATTTTCTTCCCAACGAACCGCTTAATACCGCCTTTGCTTCAGGAAGGATCTTATCGTATTCATCATCTTCGGCATCCAACATCATACGATATGCTTTAACGGTAGCGGCGACATAATCAGATTTTCTTAAACGACCTTCGATCTTTAACGATACCACACCCGCTTTTTTTAATTTAGGAATATCTTCGAGTGTATAGAGATCCTGAGTGGAAAAGAAAAAACCATTGCCTTCTTTGGAAAAATATCGTCTCCGACAAGGTTGCTTGCATTTTCCGCGGTTCCCACTGTGTCCCCCCATCCAGGATGAAAACAAACATACTCCCGATAACGAGCAACAAAGGGCACCGTGAATAAATACTTCCAATTCAAGATCAGAATTATCATTAATTGATTTTATTTCATCAAGCGTTACCTGACGCTCAAGAATAACTCTTTCTATGCCTAACTCTTTTGCAACTTGAACCCCGGCAGAATTATGAATACCCATTTGTGTGGAGGCATGGATAGGGATGTGCGGAAAATATTCCCTGAGTATCTTGACCACACCAAGATCCTGTGTAATAATGGCATCAGGCAAAAGTCTTGTAACATTGCACAAAGTATCTAATGCCTCTTTGATCTCATTTTCTTTTAGTAGAGTATTAAAAGTAAGATAAACTTTTTTACCATTCTTATTTGCATAAGCCATCAGTTTGGCAAATTGCTCATCTTTAAAATTTTCTGTTCTTTCGCGGGCATTGAATTTACTTAAGCCAGCGTAAACGGCATCAGCGCCGTTTTCAAATGCTGTAATAGCTGATTCCAGATTGCCTGCAGGTGCCAATAATTCGGGTATTTTTTTCATAAAGGAATTTACTAATAAAAGAGTAAATATTAAAGATAAAAGATTGCTCAAGGCCTCTAAACTGAGAACAAAGATATAATAGCTGTTGTTCTACTCACTACTTTCTACTTACTGATTATTTCTTACTGTAATTCATCTACAGCATTCTTTAGTTGCCTTAAAGCTTTTTTCAGTACTTTTCGTCCGGTGCCAATATTCATGCGCATAAAACCAACACCATTCGCACCAAACATTTCGCCATCATTTAGACCCAATTTAGCTTTTTTAACGAAAAATTCATTTAATTCTTTTTGATCCATTCCCAATTCACGGCAATCCATCCATAGCAAAAATGTACTTTGGGGTTTAAGTATCTTGATCTTAGGAATATTTTTAGAAACATAGTCGATCACAAAATCAATATTTTCTTCTAGGAATTTTTTAGTTTTCTCATACCATACGCGACTTTTTTTGTAAGAGGCGATCAAAGCAGCATCACCAAGAATGTTTCCACCGCAAATATGCAAACTCTCGGTGATATATCTAAATTTTTCTCGAAGTTCTTTGTTTTTAATAATGATTTCTGATGTTGCAAATCCGGCAATATTAAATGTTTTGCTCGGGGCCATACATGTAACAGTGATTTGAGATAATTCTTCAGAAATACTGGCAATAGGCACATGCTTATTAGGTGCATATACATAATCGGCATGTATTTCATCCGATACAATAGTAATATTGTTTTCCAGACAGATTTCCCCCAATTCCAAAAGTTCTTCTTTAGTAAAAACCCTTCCGACAGGGTTATGGGGGTTACAAAGAATAATCATTTTTGTTTTTTTGGTGATCTTCTTCTTCAAATCATCAAAATCCATAGTATAATGACCGCTTTCCTCTTTCAATTCATTTTTAATAAGAATGCGATCATGATTTTCTACGGCAGAAAAGAAAGGAAAATAAACCGGAGTTTGAACAATAACTTCATCACCTATTTCCGTCATACTCATTACCGCAATATTAATAGCAGGAACAATACCGGGTGAGCAAGTGATCCATTCTTTATCAATATCCCAGGAAAACTGATCTTTTACCCATTTGATTATACTATTATAAAAACATTCATTATGCATTGAGTATCCATAAATAGGATGACTGATTCTTTTGTGTAAAGCTTTTATTACTGGACGAGGAGCAGATATATCCATATCCGCTACCCATAAGGGTATTACATCATTTGTTCCAAATATTTTTTCCAGAGCGTCATACTTCACGCAATCCGTATTATAACGGTTAAACGATCTCTTTAACATACTATTCCTTCTCATCAATAAAATTTAAGTATAAATATAATTAAATTTTTGCATGAAGGAACGATTTTTCATTCTCATTTTCACTTTTATTTAACACCATGATGTAATAAATTCCGCCATGATGAAAAAGAATATAGATCAATTAAAAAAGAAGCATATTTGCGTGATTGGTGATGTCATGCTGGATGTCTTCTCCTCAGGAAAAGTCGAAAGAAAATCACCCGAAGCACCCGTGGATATTCTTGACATACAAAAAAGTGAAGACCGACCCGGCGGAGCTTTAAATGTTTGTATGAATCTTCAATCTTTAGGAGTTCAAACCGAGATCATTGGTGTGCTTGGAGATGATTTTGAGGCATTCCGCTTAGAATATCTCTGCGATAAACACAATATTAAACGCATGGGACTCTACCGCAAAAAAGGACGCGTTAGTACCAGTAAAACCCGCTTCTTTAATGGTGATAAGCAATTAATTCGTATTGATCATGAATTGCGAACAGATATAAGCAAAGAAACTGAAGATGAATTGCTTGTTGAAATTCGCAGAGCGATCAAAGGCAGTGATATCATTATTTTACAAGACTATAACAAAGGGGTATTGACTGAACGCCTAATCTCTGAAATCATGTACATGGCAAAGAAAGCTAAAGTACCCGTTTTTGTAGATCCTAAAATTGATCATATGGATTCATATAATGGTGCAACGTTAATTAAGCCTAATCGACTTGAAGCTGAGGCCCAATTGGGTTACGAATTAAATGAATTGGAAACAGCAAAAGCCGGAGCGAAAATTTTATTGGAACGCTTGAAATGTAAAAACATACTATTAACACTTGGTGAAAATGGTATGATCTTATATAATGACGAACAGCTTCTACATATTCCCGCAAAAACTCTGGATGTAGCGGATATAACCGGAGCCGGTGATACGGTTATTTCAGTGATGGCGGCCTTATATTCAACTGACTTGCCAATTGAAAGCTGTGCACAGTATGCCAATCAAGCAGCTGCCGAAACCTGCAAGGAACAAGGGGTTATCCCTGCAACATTAAAAATGTTGTATTAAAAGCTCAATGAAGTCAAATAATTAACATAGATTATTATACTTTTATCATTGAATATGATTAATTTCAAGTTAATTACCCTTCATTAAAAAAAGTATTGCAGTTTGAACTTCTTTTCCATTATATTTACGGGCTTTATATGGTGGATGTAGCTCAGTAGGTAGAGCGCTTGGTTGTGGCCCAAGTGGTCGTGGGTTCAAGTCCCATCATTCACCCTTTCGGGGCTCAATGCCCCGCTTTCAATTGACATCGAATTGTACATTCATCGGGGCGTGGCGCAGCCCGGTTAGCGCGCCTGCTTTGGGAGCAGGAAGTCGGAAGTTCGAATCTTCTCGCCCCGACAGAACAAGAGACAAGAGACAAAGTCCAAGAAACAAGTACATATTTATTTGTCTCTAGGGGTTTGATTCTTGTCTCTTGTTGATTAAGGGCCCCGATAGCTCAATTGGATAGAGCAACGGTCTTCTAAACCGTAGGTTACAGGTTCGATTCCTGTTCGGGGTACAAAAATATAAGACCTAGAGTTATAAACGAGCATATAAATGCTCGTTTTTTATTTATTATAATATTACGACATCGGTTTTAGGCTTCTGATTCCTATTAGTATCCAAAAAAAGGATCGGTAATAATATGTGAACGAACAATACCTCGATCTTTCAATTTCTTTCGAGTCTGTCTTAACATGGAGGGAGCGCCTGAAAGATAATAATAAGCGGTATTTCCATAGGTCATACAGGCTTTATTCAACAATCTTGTACTTTCTTCCTTGGAATGAATTTGATGAATTTCTATTCGTTCATCTGCTAACGCAATTGCTTCAAGCTCATCATGATACAAATGTTCATTTTTTGCGGTATAGATCAAATTCACAAAGCGTTTATTAGATTTGGATAATTCCTTAAATAAAGCTCTGATCGGTGTAATTCCAACCCCTGAGGCCAGCATCACAATTGGAGAATTCTCATCCTGTAGCGTAAACCATCCAAAAGGTCCATTCAAACGAATACTTTCCCCGGGTTTAAGGGAGTTCATAACTTGCTTAAATGAAGATGGATTTGCTGATATCTTGGTAGCAAGTTTGATGACCCCCTCTTCAGGAATAGAGGAGATAGAAAAGCCACGATAACGCTTCCCTTTTACATGTTTACCGGGTAAAGTAAATAAGCCATGTTCTCCCGGTCGCCATCCTGGAAGGCCTTCGGATGAAAAATCAAATTCAACAATATCATCATCCCAAGTACGTTTATCAAGAAGTTCAATATCTACACGTCTAAAAACACCTGAAATATCTCTCAATTTCATAAATAACTCCGTTATATTGCATCTTATATTCCCAAGAATATTAAAAGTTCGGATTAATTTACACAAAACAAAAAGCCTTGAAATTAATCCAAGGCATATAATACGTTTCTGATCTTTAATTAGTCATTTAATTTAATTTCTATAAACTGCTTAAATACACCGATCCAAACGGTATGACTGCCCTCGACCTCAAGTTTATAAATTGAAAACAACAAATAATCCTGTCGCACTGTGATCGTTCTCAATAAAGGTGACATAAACATATTCGTAATTGCTCCACCTACAACAGTCTCTGAATTTTTTAATGCTCTATTTTGTGCCCAATCAAAAAATTCATCCTTACCGGGATTTGTAATAATCATCATTACGATTATAATAACTAAAATTAAACTGGAACCCCCGGCTCGTTTGTGTTTGCGCTTACTCATCATTCACATCCTTAACTTTGTATTTAAAAATCATATCACAAGGTGGCAAAAAATTATCTCTCTGCCAAAAATAGATACTACCAAAATCTAAGCATAACTGGTTATCCGGTTCAATTGAAAAGTAAGTTATATTAATATTATCCAATATATTCAATTTATACTCAACTCTTTTGATCGGTTCCTGCCAGGAATAGGTAGATAAAAGTATATATCGGGCATAATCGGAAAATAATCTTTGTTTATACCCAATATAAACCGATGTACACTTTTTAGTATTAAGTAAAAAAGTGATCCCACTTTTATCTTTCTTCATTTTAAAGGGAATATCAATCTTACTATCCATATCTTTAACAAATATATTATAAGCTTCACCCATTAGGTCATCGTCGGGAAAAGGATATAGAATCAGATGATTCATGGGTTTATCAGGACTAAAGTAGTAAACACCCATAACGGAAAACACAGAATCCTTAATTCCAAAACTAAGATCTTCTTCGACAAAATGTAATCCGGACTTTGCAAAGCAAAGTCCGGATAAAAACGCTAAAAGGATACAAGAAATTTTCTTTATCATTTCATAATTTGTAATTTTTTGCTGGCCAATTGCTTATTTCCCTTCTGAAGTGACATAATATATGTCCCCTGTGCCAAATGCGAGCAATCATACCTCACTTGATGCGATGAGGGAATAAAGCTATCGACTCTACGACCGGTAAGATCATAAACATTCATACGCAAAGCAGATGCTTCGATATCGGTATTACCTATCACAAACCAGGAATAATCGGTTGCAGGCTGTGGATAATTATTCAACATAATGGGAGATTGAATGACGGGTTTGATAGAGGTAAGCACTTTTTTTGAAATAAAATTCACTTCGATACTATCTCCCGGTTCAAGATAAAATTCAATAGGATAAAATTCCCAGACCTCAGCGTCCGGACTAGTACTATTATATCTCAAAGCATCATAATAATAGTATCTTGCATCTCGTGTTGCTGTATAAAATCCTGTTGAATCAGTATATAAATAAGGATTCCACATTATATTGTAGAATACAAATTTTTCATCCTTAATTGGTTTGCTTGCTCCATCATAAAAGTGCCCATAAATTGTACATTTTTGAAACTCATTGTATATATCGCCAATTTTGGGTTCATTGCTTTTACTATAAGAAGAGCTGTGCATATCATAAACGATGGACTGATCTGAAGAAATATTCCTTAAATAGGAATCTTGATATGTCCCAATATTCACACTTTTTTTATAATATTCACTTCCATAATACAATTTAAGTCCAACACAATCGTTATTTTTATCGAATTTTATTTCTTTATCAAGATTATCTTGAGTAACAACAACAACATCTTCAGACACTTGAAATTCTAAGACTTTTGCGGAATCGGATTTATTAAATATAAATATACTATCTATACCATTTTCATAATTAATTTCTATAAACCAATTATCGGGAGCGATAATTTGGAATTCATGAACAGTTGGGCTTGAATCAATCGGATTCCCGAGCAACATACATGTACTTATGAGCAATAAAATCGTTAAATGTTTCATATCCGCTCCATTTTTATTATTTAAATACCTGTACAAAAGGTAACCTAAAGAAAGGATAGTGTCAAGTTAATATTGTATCAAATATACTTCTTTATTGAAGTATAAAATTGACCTATAATACAATTAACGATCACCTAGCACTACTAATTTACTGCCTTTCAATGTCATCTAACTTCTTCTTATATATTCGGGCTTCATCCCCATCTGGTTGATAAGCTATACCGATGTATTCCCAATTGTAACGTTCATAAAAACTTATGTGATCGGTTGAAAGATACAATGCTTTGTATCCGACGCGTTTTGCTTCTTGCTCAGCATAGGCAAGCAATTTCCCTGCAAGTCCTTGCTTACGATGAGCTTCTTCTACGAAAACTCCACATAGCCAGGGATAAAGATCATGACGAGAGATATAGTCATTCGCAATTAACCCGCAACAGCCAACGATCTCAATACCTATGACCGCAACAAAAAATTGCGGTATATCTTTGTAATTACAGTTCTTGATCGCATCTTCGATAAAATTGAAGTTACCTTCTCTTCCCCATTTTGAATGATAGTAAGCTATGGCTTTATCAATACCTTCGGAGTAATCGTATATGCGAATTATTGTATAGTCGTTTTTCATTGATTTCCATTTTTAAAAATTCATTGTTTTTTTCATGAAATAAAATATCTTCCGATTTTAAGTTCGAACATGCTAAAGTCAATCTCATTTTACCGCTGAAAGGATCATATTTATGTTTGCGCAGAGTTTATAGTTACTTGCTTTTATCATCCAGCAAATCATTCATCCTCACAAATACATTCTATTTGCTATCCGCCTACTACTCAAACAAAGATGCATCACCTGAATTATAAACCAAGATCACTTCACCCGGAAGTGTCATGATCTCCTTTAATTCATGCATTTGTTCTTTGACTTTTCCTTCTTCGTTTTCAGGGACAAAACCGGTAAACAGTACAGCAGAAGGCTCAAGATTATCGCGAACCGCTTCTAATGGGTCCTCACAGGGAAGCACCAAAACATCGGCTTCAATTCTTGAGAGTGTTAGCATCTCCTTGATTTCATTTTTCAAGTTAAGAACATCCGCCTTGGGTGCCACCGTGCGTAGGATTCTGATAGATTTTCCACGCCATTGCCTATTTTGTTTTAACAAGAATGCCATTAGCAAAGAAAGTGGGCCATTCGTTGAATCGTTCCACCAGATGTTAATTGCCCCCGAAGCTACAGTCCAAGTCGCTTCTTCGCGTTCTGATTTTACCACTAAAACCGAACGATGCATGTTTTTTGCTAAATCAAGAATGGTAGAAAACACGCCAATATTATCCGGATCTTTCGTCCACCCCAAAAGTAATGTATTCGGTCGCAGACCGCCAATACCATGAACTTGTAACAAAGCTTTTAGTGCGGCCGTAAAATCATCATCAACCACTACCACAGGAAAAGCCGGCAGCTTTTCTTCCCTTAAAAATTTACGCATAAGTTTTTCGGCTTCATTTCTTCTCACATAACGATCTTCCAGTTCACCGCTCATAACCTGAGCCAGAGAAACGATTCCACGGTTTGCAGAAAATAAACAGGCATAGTTAGCAAGATTCGAACGGTTAAAAGCACCCCCGCTAAGCGTAAGAATAGATGGACGCCAATTTTTGGGATGGTAGTCCTCACTTTCAAGTTTTAATAGAGCTTTTCTTGCACGCTGAAAAGCTAAACCTGATATCATATCACCCCACGAAACGGATATTTTTCGTCTTAGGATATAAAAATACATAGCCGCAACAAGAATGATAGCAATAAGTGCAAACAAAGGTGATATAAGAATCATTACCGCAAAACAACCAATGGCACCGATAAGGGGTATCGACCAGTGCCAAATCTTAAACACCGGACGAAAACTGGGATTAGCAGATGCGATCTCAAAAAAACACGCTAAATTTACCGTACCGTATGTGATCAAAAAAAACATCGTAATGATAGGCGCAATCGTATTTAAATCACCGGCAAATATTGCTATGGAAGAAATAACAAAGGTAAGAATAATACCACGACGAGGTTCATTGGAAGGACCACTACCTTTCCCAAAGAATTCCAGCGGCTTGATAATATCGTCTTTTGCAAAAGCCTGCAATATACGTGGAGCTCCCATCATAGATCCCAAAGCAGAAGACAATGTAGCGGCAAATACGCCGGCATAGATCATCGGGCCCCACCATGCAGTATCCATCATAACAAAGCTATCACTTAAAAGTGTTTCTCTTGTACTGCTTGCAGCCAAAAGATAAGCAACACCCAAATAGATTATGGCGGTAAATGAGATCGCAAGTAAAGTTCCCAATGGAATAGCTTTCCGAGGTTCTTTTAAGTCCCCTGACATATTCACACCTGCCATAATACCGGTAACAGCCGGGAAGAAAATGGCAAATACACTAAAAAAGTTAAATTCACCTGTCCATTGTGGCTGCAAGTTCATCTGCAAAATTTCGGGTGATGAGTTTTTCAAGGCACCAACCACAAAGGATACAATCGATAATAACAATACGGCAAGGATGCCATATTGTATTTTAATTGTCCAACTCGCACCTACATAGACTAAAACAAATACAATAACATTCGTAATAAGAGCTACCGTTTGAAAAGACCATCCAATATTCGGGAAAGCGGAAAAAATCGCTTCGGTAAAACCGACAACATACAGAGTTACCGCAACGGCCTGAGCAATATAAAAGAAAATTGCGATCACGCCACCGAATTCAACACCCAATGACCGTGAGATCATAAAATATGCTCCCCCGCCCTTTACCTGCATATTGGTAGAGATCGAAGATAAAGACAAACCGGTAATCAATGAAATCATTTTGGCCGCTAGTAATATATATAAAGCACCCCATAAACCGGCATAACCGACCACGTTAGCATATCGCAAGAACATGATCACACCAAGAATGGTTAATACCGAGGGAGTAAACACTCCACCAAAGAAGCCAAATTTGTGTGCACCTTTATTTGAATTATTCGTTTTATTATTTGACATATTCTTTCTCAATGTTTTCTGTTTAAATGGAATTATTCATGGATGTGATAATATTGCAATTAATTAACAATTTGACAAAGGGTTTTCGTGAAAATATTTCCCCTCAATTTTATGGTATTTTTTTAATAGACTGACATTACCTATCTTCTATACTTCATTTTGGTTTACATACACAAATTTAAGCTTAGCATCATTCATCATTCTTTTTCGAAAGATTTTCCCTGAATAAATATTTCCCCCACAATTCCCCCACATTCATAACCTACTTATAATCAGCATAATAAAATATCCTATTTCCATTATATGAGCTTATTTTGAAATAATTCTTGCAAATTAGTGGGTGATTGTGTAGATTTGTGGGAAGAAGTGGGTGTATTCTCATTTCTTCACCGTTGGGTTAGAGGCCAACGGTATCAGAGGTAAAAGGAATAGGTAGAGTGGGTTACACAGACTACATAGGTACAAAAGAGGTTACAGTCGATACCAAGCACCGTGTCAATATACCGGCACAGTTCAGGAAAAATATGGCTGAAGAAAATGTATCGGAAGTAGTCATATCAAGGGCACTGGACTCGCAGCATCTGGATATTTATCCCCTTCCCATGTGGATTAAGATCAGGGATAAACTAACCGCTTCGATGCAGCTAATGAACCGGACGCACCGGTCAGTCCTGCGCCGCATGACCCAGGATGCAGCTCATTGCAAACTGGATAGTCAGGGCCGAGTCATGTTAACGCCCGACTTAATGAAATTCGCGGGAATCACGGACGGTAGTACCGTCAAGGTCCTTGGAGTCAGTAGCTTCATGGAGATGTGGAATCCGGAAATTCATACAGAACATGAGGAAAACACCCCACTTACAGATGAGATTTACGAAAAACTTGAGAATGTTCCGCTAATTTAAGGGAAGAACATGTCAATTTCGTACCGACACACATCGGTGCTTTTAAATGAAACTGTTGATCAGCTCATTACAAAGCCCGAAGGAGTGTACATTGATGCAACCTGCGGTTTGGGAGGCCATTCCGAAGAAATCGCAAAGCGTTTGTCCGCAAATGCCATGCTATATTCTTTCGATTTGGATCCCAGTGCACTGGATTTTGCGCGTGAGCGTCTCAAAGCTTACCCTAATACACATTTTATTCAACAAAACTTCGACAAAATAAAAATGTCGCTTATATCACGAGATATTGAGCACTTTGATGGCATTCTATATGACCTGGGTATCTCGAGCATGGAAATCGACTCTCCTGAGCGAGGCTTCTCGTTTATGCAGGATGGTCCACTTGACATGCGCATGGGAAAAACCGATCTCACGGCGGCAGATATTGTAAATACATATTCTCAAAGCGATCTGGAAAAGATCTTCCGGGAATACGGAGAAGAACGTTTTTCAGGACGTATCGCAAGAGTTATTGTAGAGTCTCGTCCCTTTGTACGCACTCTCCCCTTGGTCGATTGCATTAAAACGGTCGTCCATGGCAAATACGTTACAAAAACATTAGCAAGAATATTTCAAGCACTGCGAATTGAAGTTAACCATGAGCTCGATGCGATTAAAAAAAGCTTAAGCGATGCACTCGACATGCTTAATCCGGGAGGTCGTATCGTAGTGATCTCTTTTCATTCTTTAGAAGACCGCATCGTAAAAAACTTTTTTCAAGATGCCTCCAAAGATTGTATTTGCCCACCGGAATCACCGGTTTGCACCTGCGATCATCGAGCTGTTGCTAAAAAGATCACACGCAAACCGATCATCCCAAGCGAAATAGAGTTAAAAGAAAACCCAAGAAGTAGATCGGCAAAATGCCGCGTATTGGAGAAACTATGACAAAGATCGTAAAACCACAGGATATTAACAAAGTTGCTTTTCTTGAAAAACCCTTTGTATTTAAAGGCCTTATGATCCTTATGGTCGTTTTAACGCTTATTTTATACATGTATATACGCAACGGACTTGAGGCTTACAATTCCAGAAACATCACGTTAGAAGAAAATAATGCTCAAATGCAGCAGGAATTAGTCTACTTAAATTCTGAACTGAATGATCTTTCTCGTCCGGGTGAAATACAAAAACTTGCTAAAGAGAAACTGGGTATGGTCAATTCAACACCACAAGCGGATGTTATTTTTATAACAAAAAGAAAATGATAGAATATAACCATAAATCGCAACAAAAATATTCCAGCCGTATCTGGGCTGTCACCGGGATTATCCTGGCTGTTGCGTTTATTGTTATCATTCGTTTGTCTTCTATACAACTATTTGATTCTCAAGGTTTAAAAAGCTATTCACAAAGTCAGGGATTCAGAACCGAAGATATTTTACCTGAACGTGGATTGATTCTTGACCGGAACGGGAATGTGTTGGCCGACAACATTGTCGTTTATAATATCGGCACCCGTTATATTGATTTACAAAAACCCGAATCTTGTTTTTCCTACATGGCACAGATTTTCGGACGCTCAACGGAATTCTACAGAAATAAATTCAAGCAAGAAAAATCATTTTATGTGCTTGAAACACGCATATCGCCCGAATTAGTCGCAAAGATCAAAAACAATCCCGATTGCCATGGTTTAAAATACGACAAAATAATGAGCCGTTATTATCCTTATAAAAATGCCGCCGGTCAGGTCTTGGGTTATATCAATGACCAAGGAGAAGGCAAGTCCGGAATTGAACAGTATTATGACAAAATATTAAAAGGCAAAAAAGGGAAACTTGTTATTCAGCGAGATAAGGGCGGCAATATTATCACATCGCAAAAATCTCAAAGTATTCCTGCTGTAAATGGCGGCAAGGTTCATACGACCCTGGATATTGAATACCAGATTATTCTCGAAGAGGAATTAGCAAAGACCGTTGAAAGCAATAAAGCCAAAAGCGGTATGGGCGTGATCATGGATCCAAAAACCGGTGAGGTTCTTGCCATGGCTAACTACCCTCTCTTTGATGCAAATAAATTAAAATATTCTACACCCGAAGTAAGAAAAAACCGAGTTATCATGGATCAATTTGAACCCGGCTCCATTTTTAAATTCTTACCGATAGCGGCCGCATTAGAAAAAAACTTGTTTACACCCTCCAGTCGTATTTTTTGCGAAAACGGGCACTGGAAAGTCGATAAATATACAGTACACGATACAAAAGAACACGATTGGCTGAGTTTAAAAGAGATCATGGTATATTCTTCAAATATCGGCGCAGGAAAAGTTGGGCAAAAACTCGGCAATCAAACATTATATGATTATTCAAGAAAATTTGGTTTTGGCGAATCCACAGCCATTGGCTTGTATGGTGAAAGTAACGGTTTACTGGAAGTCCCTGAAAAATGGAGTGGCGTTGCTTACTCACAGATCCCAATGGGACAAGGGATTGCAGTAAGCTTAATGCAAATGATATCTGCTTATTCCGCAGTTGCGAATGGTGGAATTCTACTCAAACCTTATCTTGTGACCAAAACTTTCAATGAAAAGAACAAGGTCAATTCCATGGCTAAAGTGACCCCTGTAAGACGTGCCATCACTAAAGAAACATCGGAAACTTTGCGCACAATGATGGAAGCTGTTGTTGATAGCGGTACCGGCAAAGGCGCCTATATTAAAGGTTACCATGTGGCCGGCAAAACAGGAACAGCTCAAAAAGCTGAGAATGGGAAATATTCAAACCAAAAATATGTGGCATCCTTCATGGGGTTTTTCCCAGCAAATGACCCGGTACTCGTATGTGGTATCGTTGTTGATGAACCGCAATGGGGTCGCCATCATGGTGCTACTTCGGCCGTACCGGCCGTTAAAAACTGCTTTAGCAGAATTATCAATACTCCCAATTTTAACACCCTTTATCCCCAAGTGGCTAAAAAGGGCTATGTTCCGGAAGTAAGCCAGGAGTCAAAGCGAAACAATCACAAAGAATTTACATCCTTATCTATGATCTATCGATCAAAGGGCAAGGAGAGTAAAGATATTATCGGGCAAACAGAGACAGTTGATGAGACAGAGACAGAGGCGATCGACCCAAGCGAATATGACGTGCTTATGCCAAATCTTAAGGGTATGCACGTCTTAAACGCGGAAAAGAAACTGAGAGATTTCGGTTTGATCGTCCAAAAAAATGCGAGTCGAGGGAGAGTCGTCTCGCAAGAACCTAAAGCCGGCGCGTATTTAAAGCTTGGCGAAACATGTAAACTGGAAGCAAAGTAATGAAACGCTTATCGACCATACTAAAAGCGCTTGATCTACCCTATCGTATCATGGGAGACGATGTTCAGATCGAGTCTATTTGTTATGACTCCAGAGTTGTTAAGGCTAACAGTTTATTTGTTGCCATAAAAGGTTACGCGCATGATGGGCATGATTATGTTGATCAAGCTATCAAGAATGGAGCCGCTGCTGTCGTGATTGAGCGTGACATGGATATTCATGTCAGTAAATTGATCACGGCAGACACACGCAGAGCGCTGGCTGAATTAAGTTTTGAGTTTTACGGAACCCAATACAATAATTTTGATCTCTGTGGTATTACAGGTACAAACGGTAAAACTACCATGACTCATCTTTTATATCAGCTCTGTGAAGCTGATCAAAAGGTTCCGGCATTAGTAGGTACCTTAGGCATTAAAACACCATTTAAGCACATCGCAGGTGAAAGAACCACCCCCGAAAGCTCAGATCTGGCAAAATTATTTTATGATCTTGATAAAAAGATGATCGATTCCCTTTTCATGGAAGTTTCATCACATGCTTTAGCGTTAAAACGCGTTCATCACTTACGTTTTGAAGCCGCCGCGTTTACAAACCTTACCCAAGACCATTTGGATTTTCATGAAAACATGGAAGATTATTTTAAAGCCAAATCGCAATTATTCTATCATTTAAACCCGGGTGCAAAATCCATAATCAATATCGATGATCCCTATGGGAAACGCTTGTATAATTCACTTGAGATCGCCAAGGTCAGTTATGCCGTAGATAACAATGAAGCCGATTACCATTATAAAGAATTACAACTGGGTGTAAAAGGTATACAAGGTGTACTTGTTACCCCGGAAGGACATATTAAAATCAACGCTCCCCTGCTTGGCAAATTCAATGCCGAAAATATTTCCGGAGCGATTGCTATTTACCGTAGCATGTATCCAAATTCAGCATTAAAAATGGATGAATTTCATTTTAAATCCGTTCCAGGTAGAATGGAGACCATTATGACATCAAAGGCAACGGCGGTAGTTGATTATGCTCATACACCGGATGCCATGGAAAAAGCATTAAAAGCAGCCTCAAAGATCGAAGATCGTAAAAACATTATTTGCGTATTCGGTTGCGGAGGTGACAGAGATAAAGATAAACGCTCTAAAATGGGTGCAATCGCGGAAAAATACTCTAATACAATCATTATAACGAACGATAATCCCAGAAATGAAGATCCTCAAAGCATTGCAGACGAGATCTTAACGGGAATTAACGATAAACAAGATGTTCGCATCTGTCTGGACAGGGCAAAAGCTATCAAAGAAGCGTGGATGTCATCCAAAGTGGGAGACATTCTGATGGTTCTGGGCAAAGGTGCCGAAACATACATGGAGATCAAAGGGCAACGACTTCACTTTGATGACAGAGAGAGACTACTGGAGCTAAAGCAGTTATAAAAGATCCCTCTACCACCCCGGTGTCGGGAGCCCTCCCGATACCGGGGATCCTAAAAAGGAAAAGCTATGAAAATGAGCTTACTTGAAAATCACGGGTCCTTTGTATTACGCAACATAGGTTTTGCGGAATTTTCGGGTGTCAGCATTGACTCACGAAATATACCCGAAGGTTACATTTTTTGTGCCTTAAAGGGTGAACATACCGATGGCCATAGTTATGTTGCTCAAGCTCTTACGAACGGTGCAAAAGCTGCACTGGTCGATAAAAATTACGCAATGACCGCCGGAGGGGATGAAGCGTTGATCATAGTTGACGAAACCTATCAGGGTCTCGTTGATATGGCGACAATCTACGCTCATGCAATAAGCGTTCCCATTCTTGCCATCACAGGCTCGGCGGGAAAGACCTCCACCAGGTCTCTCATTGCGCATGTTCTTCGCCACCATGGAATGATGGTTAGAGAGACACCGAAGAACTTCAACAACCATATCGGACTACCCATTTCTGTTTTACAAATTCATGAGAGAGATGAGATAGCAATATTAGAGATGGGTACTTCCGGTATAGGAGAAATTCGCAACCTATGTGAGATAGCTGTTCCTGATTATGGAATAATCACCTCCATTGCACATGCACATATCGGAGGATTTGGTTCCATTGATAATGTACAAATAGCAAAATACGAATTATTGGATGCGGTTAAAGAAAACGGCATTTTATTCATAAATAATGACGACCCCCGTGTTGCGGCTTATCCAAAAGATGAGCGTAAACGGATCACATATGCTATAAACAACGAAGCAGATGTAAAATTCGATGTTATCGATATCGATAACATGGGAAAACATACCCTTGGTTTGGACGACACACACATGAAGTTGCAAAGCAGCGGCAGGGGTGCAGCCATTAATGCTGTAGTCGCTTATGCATTTGCAAGCACAATCGGGCTGGATGAGAGAGAGACCATCACAGCGATCGAGAGTTTCGAACCTGCGAGAGGCCGGGGTAAAATAGAGAATTGGAAAGGCATTATACTAATCGATGACACGTATAATGCCAATCCTTTCTCTGTAAAAAACGCCATCCATGCTTTAGAGAAAATGGATGCTGATGGTAAAAAATTGATGGTTTTCGGCGATATGCTGGAAATGGGACCTGAAGCAAAGTCTTCCCATGTTGAAATTGGTCGAGAATGTGTTAAGGCGGGCATATCACATTTATACTGTCTTGGTAATGACAGTGTGCATACCGTCAATACGGCAAAATATGAAGGTATACCCTTTGCAAAGCACTTTTTAGAAAAAAAAGAGCTTGCCTCCACTTTAATGGACCATGTAGAACCGGGTGATATTGTTCTTTTCAAAGGATCGCGTGGAATAGCGACAGAAGAGATTATTACTCTAATAAAGGACATGTAATATGTTGTATCTATTGTTATATCCCCTACGGGATCAGATCACCTGGCTGAATATGCTGGGTTACATTTCATTCAGATCTGCAGCTGCAGCGATCACGGCATTGCTCATATCCTTTTATTTTGGCCCTAAGATCATCAATTCACTCCGACGACATCATATCGGTGAAACTATTCGCTCCGATGGTCCACAAACCCACCAGGCCAAGGCCGGAACACCCACAATGGGTGGATTAATGATACATTTATCCGTATTTGTTCCTACCCTGCTTTGGGCAGATCTTAGTAACAAGTATGTTTTATTGATCATGTTTGTAACCTTTTGGATGGGTGCTATTGGTTTTATTGATGATTATCTGAAAGTCGTAAAAAAAATGAAAGAAGGTCTGGTAGCACGTTATAAATTAATGGGACAAGTTGCCATAGGCATCATTGTTGCCGGTTTTATGTATTTATATCCATCTGATCCTAACTTGGTTACGGCAACAGAACTTCCATTTTTTAAAAATGTTATGATCAATTTTGGTGTATTCTATGCCCCGATGGTCATTCTATATATTACCGGATTTTCAAATGCGGTAAATTTAAGCGATGGTCTTGACGGATTAGCTGCAGGACTAATGGCATTTTCTGGATTTGTGCTTTTAGGCATTTCCTATCTGTCCGGTCGTGTAGATTTTTCCAACTATCTTTCTATTCTTTACTTGCCCACCACCGGTGAACTAACGGTTTTTCTTGCCGCAATGGTAGGTGGAATGGTTGGCTTTTTGTGGTTTAATTCGAGACCGGCAGAAGTCTTTATGGGCGATACGGGCTCACTCGCCTATGGGGCCGCTTTGGGAACCATAGCAATTTTATTAAAAAAAGAGATCCTATTTATTCTTGTTGGTGGTGTTTTTGTGATCGAAGCCTTAAGCGTAGTTCTTCAAGTAGGTCACTTTAAATACACGAAATATAAAACGGGCACCGCAAAGCGTCTTTTTAAAATGGCGCCTCTGCATCACCATTTCGAACAAAAAGGTTGGTCGGAATCAAAAGTAGTCATCCGATTTTGGATATTGGGTATTCTTTGCGCTTTAATGTCATTTGCAACATTCAAGATACGCTAAGAGGTTATAGTCGTGAAAGTCACAGATAAATACATCACAGTTTTGGGAGCCGGTAGAAGCGGAATATCCGCTGCTATCTTGCTTGCTCAGCAAGAAGCCAATGTGTTAGTCAGCGACAGCAATGCAGCTAATGAGACCCCTGACCTTATAAATATTTTCAACGAACACCATATTCAATATGAATTTGGTCAACATAGCGCCAAAATACTTGAATCTGATTTTGTAATCCTTTCACCCGGTATTCCAACAACGTCTGCAGTAGTTCAGATGCTATATGAGCGTGATATCCCTGTTTATTCGGAGATCGAAGCTGCATCGTGGTTCTCTGAAAGTCCCATTATTGCCGTCACGGGTTCCAATGGCAAAACCACAACAACAACCTTAATCGCCGATATGCTTGAAAAATCAGGTATCCCGGCAGTCGCATGTGGTAATATCGGTCATTCTTTTTCCGAAGCGGTCTATACGGCCATTGTTCGCGGAATACATCCAATGTATGTCACAGAAGTCAGTTCATTCCAACTTGAAACCACTCGAGATTTTCATCCCAATGTGGCGGTATTATTGAATATTACTCCGGATCATCTCGATCGTTATGATTCATTTTTAGATTATGCTTTAACCAAATGTAAGGTTTTATTAAACCAAGAAGAAAATGACTATGCGGTATTAAATCACGATGATAGTATTATCTGTGAACATGCTAAAACCAAAGCTTATGTCATTCCTGTGTCAAAGGAAAAACTTCCGGATTCTATCGCCTATTTTGATGGTGAAACATTTTCTTTCAAGCTTGAAGATTCATGGCATGAAATGAAAAAAGATGACATTAAGCTCTTTGGTATTCATAATGAATACAATATTGCTTCAGCGGCATCTGCGGTTTCACCTTTTATCGATAATCCAAATGGTGTTTTTGAGTCTCTAAAACAATTTAAAGGTATCCCTCATAGAATAGAATTTGCCGGCGAAGTTGCCAATATCAGATTTTATAATGATTCTAAGGGCACAAATACAGATTCTGTAAAAATGGCGATCCAAAGCTTTAAAAACCCGCTGCACCTCATACTGGGTGGCCGGGATAAAAACAGTAATTTCAGAGAATTATCACCATATATCTCTTCTCAAGACAAAATCTATGTAATTGGTGAAGCTAGCGAAAAAATCATGGAGCAACTTAAAGAATTCTCGCCCATGTCTTGCGGTGATATTGAAACTGCCGTTATGAAAGCATATCATTCGGCAAATCCGGGTGATGCCATACTGCTCTCCCCCGCCTGTACAAGTTTTGATCAATATAAAAACTTTGAAAAGCGCGGAGATCATTTTAAAAAAATAGTAAAAACTATCATGGATATGGGAAATGAAGAATAGAATTGAATACCCTACAGCTTTTAAAGTCTTTTGGATCACTTTGATCCTTCTGATCTTTGCAGGAATGCTTATTTTGTTTTCCGCCAGCACCCGGGTTGCTTTTAATATTGAAGGAAATGCCAATTCTTTCTTTGAAAGTCATATTAAATATTTATTTATCTCAATGATGATCGGGTTCATCTTTTATTTATTTGATTATAAATCATTCAAGAATTTCACCTGGTTTCTTATCATCATTACGGCGGGAATCCTGATAATGACGCTCATTCACAAATATGCCAGCGGTAATTCTCATCCTGTACGTTGGCTCTCACTGGGCGGCAGAAATATTTTTCAATTGGCTGAAATAGTTAAATTTACCTTAATATTATATGTAAGTGCTTATCTTTCGAATCATGAAGAGACCATAAATACCTTTAGAAAAGGACTTCTACCGGTTTTATTAATTTCTGCAACTCTGGTGGTCATGATCGCATTAACTCCGGATCTATCCTCAGCATTTATGCTTTTTGTCGTTGTTATCACTATGTTATATGTTGGTGGCGCACGATTATGGCATATATTGATCGTGACGGTTCCATCATTGCTAGCTGGCGGAATATATGCTTGGATAGAACCTTACAGACGTGCTCGTATTCTTGCAAAATTCAATCCTGAAGATATCAGTAATGCCAATTATCAGATCAGACAATCTTTGATCTCCCTTTCGGGCGGTGGGTTCTTTGGACGCGGTTTTGGAAATTCCACCGGTAAAAATCTATTCTTGCCAGAGGCACATACGGACTTCATCTTTTCAATCGCAGGCGAAGAACTTGGCTTTATTACAACCTTTCTTATTTTAATCGGATTCATTGTGCTTTTCATTTCGATGTTGCGACTTGCCAAAAATGTGCGTGATCCATTTGGGAAATATTTACTTTTCGGTACTGCATTTTCAATTATTCTTTACGCCATGGCGAATGCTTTGGTTTGCGTAGGAATCGGTCCCGTTACCGGATTACCTATGCCCTTTGTTTCAAAAAGTGGTTCTCAGCTACTCATCAATCTTGCATTGATCGGAATAAGCATGAATGTTGTAAAACAAACACAACATGAAGAACAAAAAAAAGCGGAGTTTTTACATGAACTCTAAAAAACAATTTAACATAATTATCACCGGTGGTGGTACAGGTGGACATTTTTATCCCATCCTGGCAATTGCCGATGCAATAAAAGAGAGAGAAAGTCAACTGCCTAAAGATGTGAGCTTGGGTATACATTACATCGGTTCGCGTTTCGGCATAGAAGAAAGGAAAGCACATGAATATGAATATCCTTATACGCTGGTTCCTATTAAAGGATTTTCCAGATACCGTTCTTTTGAATCGCTTATTCAAAACCTACTGCTTCCATCCAGGATCCTCCGCACGTGGTTAATAACACGTAAACTTTTTAAAAACCTAAAACCCGTTGCATGCATTGCTACAGGCGGATATGTATCAATGATGCCGGGGATGGTCGCCAACAAAATGTCTGTCCCCCTATTCTTACAAGAACAGAATGCTTACCCGGGAATGACCACAAAACGCTTATCACAGGGCGCTAAGGAATTATTCTTTGCATACGATGCCGTTAAAAAATACATAAAACATGATATCAGCATGAAAAAGCTCGGTAATCCCATTCGCTCAAACATTATCCCAAAAAATAAGATCGAAGCAAGAAAAGCTATGGGATTGGATCCCGATAAATTTACTTTATTTATTTTTGGTGGTTCGCAAGGTGCTTTAAATATCAATCGCCATATCGCTGAACGAGCAGCCTCATGGATCCAAAAATATAATATTCAGATCCTATGGCAAAGCGGAACTCATTCATTTAATATGCTCAATAAAGAATTCGGCACACATAATAATATAAAACTCTTACCCTTTATCAACGATATGTCTTCTGCCTACTCCTCGGCAGATCTTATTATTGCCAGAGCAGGTGCTTTAAGTCTGGCTGAAATTGAACGCATGCAAATCCCATCCATTTTGATCCCATTGCCAACCGCAGCCGGCAATCATCAATTTTATAATGCAAAAGCATTAGAAGAGCTCGGTTGCGCCGTGATCGTGGAAGAAAAGGATTTCCCCCAATCACCTTTAATGAAACATTTAAACAATTTAGTTAATAACCCTGTCAAGCTTCAGCAAATGCAAGATTCCTTTCCCGTTGTGAAAGAGGATGCTGCGGAAGCCATCGCAGACAGGATAATAGAAATACTTATGACACAACAATATGGGAGTACAAATGCGAGATAACAGAATCACAAGCGTATTCGGTTCTATTCGTAAGATCCATATGATAGGGATCGGTGGAATCGGCATGAGCGGTATTGCAGATGTACTTATAAGACTGGGATTTGAAGTGTCCGGTTCTGATTCAACCGCAAGTGCAATCACGAAGCATTTAATTGACCTGGGTGCAAATATTCGCATCGGTCAACACAGAGAACAGATAAAAGGCCAGGATGTTGTTGTTTATTCTTCCGCTATCAAAGAAGATAATCCCGAATACAGACAAGCAAAATACCTGGGGATCAAACTGATCCGACGTGCAGAATTTCTGGGCATGCTACTTTCGGTATGGCCGATAAGAATTGGTGTAGCAGGAACACACGGAAAAACATCAACCTCATCTATTATCGCTTCGGCTTTAGATGAATGTGGCTCTCATCCATCTATGTTTATTGGCGGTATCATTAAAAATCTTAAAACCAATGCCCGGATGGATTCTAAAACCTATGTCATCTTTGAGGCGGACGAATATGATAGAACATTTTTAGCATTACCACCTACCCTGGCCGTAATCACAAATGTAGATGCCGATCATCTTGATATTTATAAAGATCTTGATGACATGAAAGAAACTTTTATTAAATATGCCAACAGCATACCGGAAAACGGTTCGGTTATTCTTTGCTATGATGATAAAAACGCACGATCACTGCTGGATATGATCGACAGACCGGTGGTCACTTACGGTACACATTCGGAAGCCGACTTTAGAATTGACAATATTTCATACAAAAATGGGTCACAATTCTCACTTACTTACCAAAATGAGAAGATTGGTGATTACGAGATCAGTCAAGTGGGAGAACACAATGTGTTAAACGCCACTGCAGCCCTTGTTACGGCTTATCTCCTTCATCTTGATATGCCGAGCGCCGGACGAGGTATAAAGGTTTTTGCGGGCGTTGAGCGACGATTTGAGCTGAGAAATCAAGTCGGAAATATTCCGATCTATGATGATTATGCTCACCATCCCACTGAAATCAATGCGACACTTACCGCTTTAAGAAATATTCATCCAGACAAGCGAATCGTTGCAGTGTTTCAACCGCATCTTTTTACAAGAACCCGTGATTTCCTTGAAGGCTTTGCAAGTTCATTACAAAAAGCCGACGAAGTATTTATTGCAGACATTTATCCTGCGAGAGAAAAACCTATACGAAAAATAAACTCAAAACTCATTGTTAACATGATGAAAGATCAGGGTTTTGAGCATGTGACCTATACAGGCAAGTTGACCGGGACCGCCACAAAGGTTGCGCAAGAAATTAAAGAAAATGATATCATTATTACCATAGGTGCCGGTGATATCTGGAAAATAAATGACCAGTTAAACGAGGCATTGAGTGACTGACAAGAGTGGACATAGCTCTTCACGGAGAAAATTGATCATCAGTGGATCCATATTTTTGGTCTTCTTACTGTTGGTGCTGGTATATAGCGGCTCACAGCATGTTTTTACCGTAAAAAATATCGAGGTCAGCGGACAGTACGAGCTTAGCGACCGCGAAATTGAGCGAATCTCCGGCATAAAACGCGGAGCGAATATGTTCGATCTGGACTTATTACAGGGAATTAAAAACCTCATTCGCGAACCCTTTATTAATAAGGTTTACATCTATCGTGAATTTCCGGATAAAGTCAAAATTAATGTTATTGAACGACACCCTATCGTGTTGATAGAGTTGGCAAAGGATTATGCTATTGATGCTTTTGGGATCATGCTACCACCACCCATTAATTACCCTACTGAAAGTCTACCCATTATACGGGGTGTGGATCCTTCCCTACCTTTTGAACTGGGTAAATTGATCCGGCAACAGGATATCATCAATGCCATTGCGTTCCTTAATCACGTCATCTTGCTTGATAATGAAATGCTGGAATATTGCTCGATCATTCGCTGGTCGGAAGAAATCGGTTGGATCATACAAAAAGACAAACGACATCCCGAAGTACATTTAGGTAAAACAAATCTGGTTCGACGAATTGATATGTTTGAAGCCTTTCTTGATAAAATGGAAAACGACAATGTAGATATAACAGTATTTAAATACATCAACTTGCGTTTTGAAAAACAAATTATCGTAAGTGAAAAGTAATGAGAAATGCCATGAGTGAAAAAACAGTATTATGCGCGTTGGATATCGGAACCACAAAGATTTGTGCCATTATTGGTGAGTACGATCGTACGGTTTCCGAATACCATGTTCTTGGCATAGGAAAAGTTCCTTCTGCCGGAATGAAAAGCGGTGTGGTCATAGATATTGACCTAACCCGAAAGTCCATCGAAGCTGCCGTGCAATTAGCACTTGAAGACAGCGGTATGGAAAAGATTAGCGGTGTTACGGTTGGCATTGCGGGTGATCACATACGCAGTTTAGATTCTGAACATGCGATTTCCATCAATCGTCCCGATAATTCAAAGAAAGTCAATATTATTGACGAAAAAGATGTGGTAAGACTTGAAGATTCAATCAAAAGCATCAATATCGGCATTGATCGTGAAATTATCCATGTAATTCCACAAGAATACATTATCAATGACCAGATGGTAGTTAAAAACCCATTGGGTATGTCCGGCAACAAACTCACATTAAAAGCTCATGTGATCACGGCTGCTATCAATAATGCTCGTGATCTGGTTAACTGTGTTCAAAAAACCGGATTAAATGTTCATGATATAGTCCTTGAACCCCTAGCCTCTGCCGATGCCGTTTTAACCTACGATCAAAAAGAGCTGGGTGTTTGCCTAATTGATATCGGAGGCGGAACAACAGATATTACAGTTTTCCAGGATGGTCATCTTGTCAGTACAAACATCGTTGGTTATGGCGGAGAGATCGTAACACGAGATATTGCCTCACTGGTACAAACATCCTTCATTGAAGCCGAAAGGATCAAAAAAGAATATGGTTTTGCTACCGGGAAACAAGCTAAAGCACAAGGAATTAAGGAATTTTATATCAAACCCGTAAACGGAAAAGTAGATCTTGCCATGAATTCGGGTTTACTTTCACAATTCATTGAAGCACGAGTAAGAGAAATTCTTCTACTTGCCAGAGAGCAAATCAAGGGTAAACAACTAAATGCGGGTATCGTGCTTACCGGTGGTGGATCATTACTGAGAGGTATTGAACTTCTTGCCGAAGAAATTTTCGGCATGAATGCCGTTGTTGGGTATCCCATACATATGAATGGCTTGGAACGTGAAGATTATACACCGGATTACGCAACGGGTATAGGTCTTTTGCACTATGCCAATCAACGAAACCTAAAACCTAAATTCCCATCCGGACAGTCAAAAATGACGCTTTGGAATAAGATCAAAGAACGTCTCGCGGAATTTTTCTAAAAGTTTATAAAGAATATAAGAAACGGAGGATATTATGTTAATCGAATATGATGGTCTTCAAGACCAAAGGGCAAAGATCAAGGTGATTGGTGTTGGCGGTGGAGGCGGCAATGCCATCCAGCGTATGATCTCTTCGGATCTTTCAGACGTAGAATTTATAGCCATTAATACCGATGCACAGGCTTTGAATGAAAACGCAGCCGAGATCAAGATCCAGATCGGAGCCAGCAGAACCCGTGGTTTGGGTGCAGGAACAGATCCATCTATCGGCTATCATGCGGCATTGGAAAGTAAAGAACGCATTGAAGATGTCGTACGTGATACCGACATGGTAATCATTACCGCTGGCATGGGTGGTGGAACCGGAACAGGTGCAGCACCTGTTATCGCAGAGATCGCGAAGAACAGCGGGGCGTTAACCGTTGCATTCGTTACCAAACCTTTCGCTTTTGAGGGCTCTCAACGTACTAAACAAGCCTTACAGGGCATAAAAAGGTTAAGAGATCATGTTGACACACTGATCGTCATACCCAATGAAAAAATATTTGATGTCATTTCAGATGATACCAATTGGGTTGATGGTTTCAGTTTGGCAGATTCTGTTTTAAGTCAAGGTACAACAGGAATTTCCGATCTAATCACCAAACATGGTTTGATCAACTTGGATTTTGCTGACGTAAGAACCATTATTGATCGTAAAGGTGATGCTGTGATAGGTGTTGGTTGCGCTTCGGGTGAAGACAGAGCCGTTAAGGCCGTTGAAGAAGCCATCCACTCTCCCCTATTGGAAAATAATTCCATTGCCGGCGCACGCGGATTATTGATTAACTTTACAGGCAGTAAGGACATGAAATTAAATGAAGTCCGCAAAGCCGCAAGCACAATTTATCAAGAAGCCGGGGATAATGCGAATATCGTATTTGGTGCATTGGTTGATAATAAATTAAAAGATGAAATTTCCGTAACGGTTATTGCAACAGGTTTGAACACCGGTGCGCAAGCATCAGTTCTTCCCGATGAACCGGCCCCCCTGGAACTGAAAGATGAACCCGCATTTGATCGCCGCGAGAGCATTCCTGTGATCGAACGGCGTGAAGAAGCCATTGAATTCAAAGCAAAAGAACAGATTCCAATGTTCGAAGACAGAAAAGTCGCCCCAGCGACTTCCAGAGCGATCCCAGTATTCGGCGAACATATCCAGATCGATGATTCATTTATCAATATTGACGAATCACAGAAAAATGATATGAATGTACCCGCATACCTCAGGAATATGTTCAAAAAATAATAAAATAAAACCCTCTACCTCATTCTGATAAAAACCCTTTGCCGCCCGGCAGAGGGTTTTGCTTTGCAAAAAGTAAAACCTAACATTTATAGTTCATAGTTCATCGCTTGCAAAGCGCTTTCTTACAAGCAATTCCCACTCCAAACGTAAAATAAAAAACAAGCAATCTAATAATTCCTGTTATCCGTCTAAAAAGCAATCCAGTCAAAAAGAAAAACCCCGAGCATACACCCGGGGTTTTGATATAGTTGTGTTAAAAATAATCTTATTTATTCAAGACCATTTTTGCGGCGCGAATTGTTATTTTATTGTTTTATCTCTTCTTATCTTATTTTTTTATTTCTTGTTCTTTATAGTATTTTTTTTATATCTTAGTATATATTTTTAATTAGTGTTTATTTTATTATATTCACTTTTCCATTAACAGATAAGCTTACAGTTACAGAACACGACGAAAACAAATGTTAATCAAGAGGCTGAATTATCAAAAAGCATTAAAGATATATAAACGCCTAATAGATGAACACCCTGACAATGACTTAGCAAAAAATGCTTTAGTTCGCGCCAAAGCATATCTTGATAATAGCTATTTATTATGCCTGATAGATTCACCTTTAAATGATATACGTTCATTTGCACGAATAGCTCTACTTTCAAACTATGTTAAAGAAAATAACATAAGTGCTGTAAGCGAGATGTATGATATAATATCTAGAGATTTCCCCGGATCCCCCGATGAAGCCCATGCTCTATTCTCAATGATTATGTTAAATTTGAACAATGGCCAACATCATTCATACTTAGATATCATGCAAACAAAATTTCCCGACATGGAACTAACACTTCATACACGTGAGTTACTTGGAGAAAAAGTAGACTGGGAAACATTCAGAAAGAAATCTCTGTCAAACGAACAAAATAATAATGCTATGCCAAATAAATTTATGTTACATCAGAACTTTCCGAACCCATTTAATCCGCTAACCACAATCGAATTTGATCTACCTGAAATGGCAGATATCAGTCTGATCATCTATGATATCAACGGGAGAGAGATCGTTAAATTAATTAGCGCTTCTGCACCGGCAGGTTATATCATCAAGTTATATGGAATAGTTTGGACAAATACGGTAATAATGCTGCAAGCGGCTTAAATATCTATCGCCTACAATCAAACAACTTCTCTGATGTAAAGAAAATGCTATTGGTTAGATAGGAATTGAATATCGTAAATTAATACGAATCAATTATTTAAAAGATCGAGGAGATTGGCTTAATGATTAAAAAGTTTATAATATTAACATTCATCAGCCTCAACCTTATATCAATTCTTTTTTCGCAGGAAAAAGATATGTTTAAAGGATACAAGGCAAATATGATTCATCCAAATATCAAAGAATATCCTGAAGTAATTCAATCACTTGATAGAATAAAGGCAGAATACTACAATAATCGTTATAAATACCCTGACTATAAAATGACAAATATGGAATTGAAAAAATACGCCAATGCGTTTATTAGTTCATATATGTATCATTCGAAATCACCTCACAAAGGATATATTGAAAAATATTTTCGCGAATCATACCCAATTGGAGGTGAAATGCTCAATAACTTTACTAAGCTAGGATTCCCATATAATCTACTTATCATGAATAAAGGAATCATTTTAGGTGAAATTCTTGATGATAAAATGTTACCAAAAATGAAAACTCCCTATCCCCCTCCCCCAATTAAAATCTATGAATATGTTGCAACCGTGAAAATACTTGAAGACATTTTCGATTCCTTTGAAGGAGATACAATATACATAAGGCATGATAAATCGCTATTGGAGGATTACAGCAATCACTTAAACTCTCTCTTACTATTTACATTTAAATCCGGTGGCACAATTCAAAGAGCAGATTCTGTCCAATATATCCACCTAACCGGGAAGCCTTTAGAATTCATGTTTGTAAAAAATAATAATATTTACAATCCAAATAATATTCATGGAATCAACCCAATTCCCTATCTGGAGTTCAAACAAGCATTGACAGATTTTATAATAAATGAGGATATTAAGAAATGATACGTATAAAAATATTAATCATTTCCTTATCATTAATATGCTCTGGATTTGGCGAGGTAAACTATCATCCTTATTTATTTAAGTATAATCCAGACAGTCTAAAAATTCTAATGGATTCACTGGAAACTGTAAACGAAGATAATGTAAGAGCTTGTACATTCTGGTATAATATGTGGGAATATCACTGTGATGAATTTGAAGCGATAGATATGCGCACTGATTATATTGTAAATAATAGCATTCAAGACCTAAATTCATATGAGGTAGAAAATGTAGCAATAAAACAATGGAATGCTATTGTTGAAACAGGTGATCCATTGGATGAAAGAGCACTATTTAATATTAGAAATGATCTTACCTATAATAGTTCTGTTTGGATAGTTCAACTATATAACAATTGGAATGAGTATCATGAAAACTACAGTGCACCAGGTATAACATGTAATTCATTTAAATCTCAATCATGGTCAGTTTTTGATGAGAACCACACTCCTTATTGTCATACTTATTCAAATTCCACATCCGATCAAAATTTAGTCAATAATAACAAACAAACAATAATTTATATAAATGCAAGTGATGCAGGTGTCCTCTCATTCAAATTTGTAGATGGAGAACCTTACGAATATGCATCACCAATAGAAGTCAACATCCAACATATTGTATAGGTCATGTCCTCGGACTTGCTGATGACACCAGCTCTGTTGATGGTGTAGAAACGATAATGAGCCAGGGCTCATATTGGAATAGATCTGTTGAACAAGAATTAAGAAACACCCTCGAAATAATGTATGATGTAGAAATGAATTCACCCGGCATACCACACAAGCAACTGAGCAAATTTTCTTTGATGGATTGAAAAAGTAATACTTAAAACCAAAACAAGAAAGCAAAAGAGCATGAAAAACAGAAATCTCATCACCATGACAATTATAATTGTACTATGTATGTGTTCAATCATTTTTGCAAAAAAAAGAGGGTATTCCCCAGTTGAGGGTTACCCATCAATTAATAACTACCCTCTTGAAATCCAGCTCATGGATTCAATGAAAACAGAGCTTTTTAAAAATCATTTTCGTAAAAACGGGAAAGGGTTAAAGAAAGAAGTTCCAGATGACTTTATAAAGTCATTTGCAAGTGCGTATATTGATTTTTATATGCAGTACACAAATCTTGAAAGAAAAGGGTATAAATATCAGTATATGAAAGAAACATATCCCATTGGTTTAAAAATGGCTAATGAAATGTTTAAACTGCCATATCCCTGGAGCTTATTGCTTGAGACAAAAGGTTTTGCACTTGCTAAAATTATTGATGACAAAAAAATGCCAAAACGAAAGACAGCAACAACAAATAGTTTAAATGAATATGTACTGGAAGCGCAAATCATTGAAGATATTTTCAATACTCATGAAGGTGATACTATTTTTGTAAGACATAATGAATCTATTTTCGAAAAATATCCTAATTACAAAGACATGAATATACTCTTCTCTTTTAGACCCAGAGGTTCTATTCAAAGAGCAGATTCAGTACAGTTTATTTATGTACTGGGAGGACATAATGAATATATGTTTGTAAAAGACGATATCATTTTTGACCCTAATGATGTTTTAAGAGAAGAAAACAAGGGATATGATAGATTCAAAGAAGATTTAATGCAAATATTACCCACAACAAGTAAAGCGAGGATGCTTAAATGAAAAAACTATTGATTATCTGCTTGCTCATCTCATTTTGTATTTCAGCTTTTGGAATAGATTTTTATCCCATAATTCTAAGGTTTAATCCAAACAACGGTAATGGATTTATAACTTCATAAAGCGTAAGTTCATTATCAAACCTAAAAAAATGGCGTAAACACTATTTGCTATTTTATGATTATTGGTTTTTTTCTGCTAATGATCCAATAGTCCTAGAAATTGAGTGGCTCAACTATAGTTTGATGCCAGGCTTACCCGGAGAAGATGTAAGTAAAGATGATATTTTAAGTGCTGCTGAAAACGCTATTGAAACGTGGAATGAAATACCATATAACAAAGGTGATATATTTATTGAATACGATGAAGATTTTCATGATAACAAAATCCCCGTCTGGATCACTGATGATTTAGATAATTTCCCCTTAATTGAAACGACGCATTTCGCAGGAATTACATGTTTGTGTGTTAATAAATATACCGGATACAATATGAGCTATGATTGTTACTTCTCAGATTATGAATATAATGAGATAGATCCAAATCCACCATTAAATGGATTTGTGGGTTCATCTGTATACTTAAATGGTGACGTAGATGCAAATATGTATTTTGATTAGGTATGGGGTGAACCATTCTGGGTGAGTGACGTAGATATTGAACATATAATCATGCATGAATTAGGACATGTGTTAGGTCTTACTGATGACAAAGACCAGGATTCTTCTTCCCTCCCGGAACCAGTTGCCGATCAGGCGATATATCATTTACGCCGTTCTTTAAAGGGATATAATGACAAAAACATCTATATTTCTCTTGGTAATGCTTATTGGACCCTAGAAGATTATGATAAAGCTGAAAAAAACTTTTTAATCGTTACAAGCATGTTTCCACAAATGTTAGCCCCTCATTTTTGGTTAGCTACACTTTACTATGATATTGGAAGATTTAACGATTGTATTACTCAGTTAAAACATATTATTGATGCGCAACCTAAGATCATGTCGGATGAAGTCCGAGCAATTAAGAATGATGCTTTCTTACTTTTAGAAGGGATTATTGCTCATTAGATTTTATAGAAAACGATTAGAATGAAATCTCAACATACAATGCCATATATAGAGAGCAATTGAGAGGAATATTTTGAGTCAATACTTTTCACAATTCAATTTGTAAGTGAGTTAAGCTAATAAAAAGAAATATAACTTTCAATAGATTTTCAAAGCATTTTGGGTTTATTTTTATTATTATTCGCTCATTAGAATAAGGAGATTGGAATGCATCAAAATTTAAAAATCACTCATATTGACATTTTTCCCTTTAATGTCGCCTCAGAACACGAATTTAAAATCGCCACAATGGTAATTTCAGGTGCTGAAAATGTTTTAATTAGAATCAGAACCAACGAAGGAATTGATGGCTGGGGTGAAGCTTCATCCTTCCGTGCTATCGTTGGTGAAACACAAAAAATCAATTTAGCGGCCGCTCAAGAACTTCGTGAGATGTTAATTGGTAAGAATCCACTGGACTATGCCAGCAGAATCCGCGAAATGGATGCTTTTTTACCACTCAATGCTACGATTAAGTCAGCTTTTGATATGGCATTGTACGATCTTGCCTCGAAGCACGCCAATTTACCTCTTTATCGTTTTCTTGGTGGAGAAAAAAGACTGATCGAAACCGACCTGACCATGGGCATTGCCAAACTTGAAGACGCCGGCAAAGATGCCATGAAAATTGTCAACCAGGGTTTTAAAAAGATCAAAACAAAAGTAGGGATTGATCCCGAAGAAGATATTTTAAGATTAAAAGCTATTCGTGAGGCGGTTGGACCCGATATTAAGATACGTATAGACGCCAATCAGGGCTGGGATCGTGTAACGGCCGTTAAATGCCTGCAGGCCATGGAGCCACTGGATATCGAGTTTTGCGAGCAACCTACACGTCGCTGGGACCTTGATGGCATGAAATATGTTTCAGAACGCACCAGTATTCCCATTATGGCAGATGAATCTGTATTTTCACCCGAAGATGCCATGATGGTTATCCAAAAACAAGCGGCACCAATGATCAATATTAAAATATCTAAATCCGGTGGAATTAAAAATGCCATCATGATCGCAAACATTTGCGAAGCGGCTCATATTCCATGTATGACCGGTTGTATGTCCGAATCGGGACTTGCCAATACAGCTTTCTCACATTTCGCCATGGCACATCCCATTGTGCAATATTTTGATCTGGATGCCAATGTCGGTCATATCAACGAACCCATTATTGGTGGTGTGATCATCGAAAACGGGACGGTATCTTTCCCCGATGATATGATAGGTATCGGTGCTTATCCGGATCCTAATTTCATAAAAACACTAAAATCCATTTAGAATAAATAATATTAGATTTTTAAATGCACGGGCGACCTTGGGTCGCCCATTTTATTTATACAATAATAAAGGCGGACATAATGGTCCGCCTTAAAGTGTTCAACTTATCAGAACAATAATTATTTCAATAGCATCAACTTTTGTGTTTTGTGCTCTTCGCCAACCTGTAATTTAACAATGTACACACCTGAAGAAAAGTTTCCGGCGTTCCATGCCAATTCATAAGCTCCCTGCTCATAAACTTCATTTATCAGTTTTGCAACACACTTTCCTTTGATATCATAAATATTCAGGCTTGTATGTGAGCATTCGGGAACCGTAAAGCTAATATTACAAAGTGGATTAAATGGATTTGGATAGCTCTGCAACAGGACATGATCCATAGTTTCATGATAATTTTTTATTGATACCACCTTATTTACATTAAAACTAAATGATGGATCGGTAAGTGCATACTGAGGGTATGCAAATGGTGTACTTCGCGTTGAGGGAGCATAATTATAAGTTTCAGAACCTAAATTTAAACTGAAAGTAAATGTATCACCAATTTTTGCCGGGAATTCAAATTCCAGATCCGTCATAACATGATCAAAAGTGGTATCACCTTCACAGTGTAGCACAATGGTTGTATCCAACACTTCATCCATATCAACCAAAACTGTTACCGTACTATCTATGGGCCTTCCCAACATTTCCAAATATTGCGCCGCCATTTTAAAACCAATCCGATTCAAAGCACCACCACTAAAATGCATATTCTTGCTGGAATAACGGTAATTTTTACAATCATCAACATCTACACAAGCACAATCTGCACGATGATTAGGCAAATCTCTTTGAGCAGCTCTAACGGGTTCTTCGTAATTTGAATCCGGATTCCAATTGATTTGCACACAAATAAAAGGAAGATTATCCAGCTCAGAATCATTGGTAAAACGTGCACGGATTCTATCAACAAAATTCTGAAGATTCCTGGGATATGCAGAAGATGCCTGCGGGGTTTCGTCACTTTCACCCTGAAACCAGTAAAAGGCTACATATTTTGGTTCATATCCTTTTTCGCGAAAAGCGATCTCGGCATTTTCGTGCTTTTCAACAAACCATTGCCAGGTAGTACCATCAGGTTTCCAATCTTCATAAAGTGATGTTCCACTATAAGGTGCTTTTAAAATCGCCAATGAATCGCTAAAATTATTGTACAAGGTTCTTGCCAGTAAAATTTCCAATCCAAAACCATGATTATATCCATCACAGTAACTCCGTGACATACCAAATTTTGTGAGAAGCCCTAAGGTTGAAAGACCAAATTCACCGCCGGAATAAGCCAAATAATATGGGATATGAGTATCAACCGTATCTTCAATAAAATATTTTAAATCACCACAATGTTCGGCATTTGATTGCCCGGATATAACAACCACTTTTCTGTCCTGACGATAAGCTACATAATTCATACTATCAAGCAGTGTATCCAAAGCACTGATCTCATAACTTTCTGGTGAAAATAGAAAAGCTCTATATTTAGGAGCAAAAGAGGTATCAATACCTGCTGGGATCTTTGCTGTATAATATCCACTGCTATCCGTTTTCACTCCGGCAATTGATACGTTCTCCATCCCTTCTCCATCTAAAACAATGCGTCCAAACACGGTAAGAGAATCCACTTCACTTGCGTGTAAGCATGCAGATAAAAGCATGAATCCAATGAACAGATTCTTTAGCAATTTCATTTTTTGACTCCTTCTTTTCTATTTTATAAAAACAATTCTTCTTTTATATCTTCGTTTTGGCTTCCCACACACAATATATATTACATGTTATGCGCCTCAAAGCTAAAATGATGTTCCCTGAAGCTTAGGTAAGCCTGGAAAATTCAGTGGTTTTCTTTCCATTCAAATTGATCTTCATCATAACACTAAATGAATCGGGATAGGTATTTAATGATAGAGTATCATTTTCCACTTCGCTTTTAGCGGTTCCCGATGGAATATAAAAATAAAAGCAACCCTGTTCATCGTTTTGATTTTACCCCTAAGCCGATTAAAGTTTAAACTACATAAATATTACATGCTCTATAACGGCAAAATTTATACAAATCTATATAATAATCCAAATTATGATTTTTTTAAATTGCTAGTTGATGTTTGCAATCGGCAAGTAATTCTTTATTCAATATTTTCACATCAAGTTCTGTACTAGAAATTAATACTCATTATATAGGAATAATAAAAAAAGGAACGCATTTCAGCGTTCCTTAAATTAATAATATTTGAAAGAATATTATTCTTTCATCATTTTAATATCACCTTTTACCATGGTCATACGAACATTGTAGTTTTCATCAAACACCACAATATCAGCATCACGCCCGGGCATAATATACCCTGTCTCAATCTGTTTTGAGATAACTGTAGCAGGATTACATGAGGACATACGAAGTGCATCTTCCATTGGAACATCCATATCTTCAACAAGATTTTTTACACCTTGGATCATTGTAAGGGCTGAGCCGGCAATCGTATCATCACCACATTTATGAAAAAGACCGTCTTTGAGGTGTACTTCTTCGTTATTTGCAAGCAATTTACCTTCTTTTTGACCTGTAGGACGTAAACAATCCGTAACCAATACGATCTTATGAACCGGCTTAACACGACGTAGTAATTTTACAATAGCCGCATGTAAATGATATCCATCGGCAATGATCTCACATGCGATATTGGGATAGATCATAATAGCACCCACCACACCCGGATCACGGTGATGCAGTCTACGCATAGCATTAAAGAAATGAGTTGAATGTAAAATACCGGCTTGAACCGCTTCCATCATATCATCATAGGTTGCGTTTGAATGACCTGCTGCCAGTACGATCCCCTGTTTTGCACAATATAAAGCAAGTTCATGTACGCCATCCAATTCGGGAGCTACCGTCATTAAAGAAATATTCCCATCGGCGGCTTCTACATATTCTTTCATTTTATCAAGATCAATTGGTATCATATATTTTGGATCTAAAGCACCGTGTTTTTCACGAGAAATAAATGGGCCTTCAAGGTTGGCTCCAAAGATCTTTGCTCCTTCTTCTTTTCCCATCGCCTCATTGATCGCTTCGATACATTTAATAAATTGACTGTGTTCCTGGGGATAAAGTGTTGGACAAAAAGCGGTTACTCCATATTCAACCAATGCTTTGGACATTTCAAGAATGGATTCAGCATTGGCATCAGAAGTATCAAAACCATGGATCCCATGTATATGAGTATCAATAAAACCCGGAGCAACATAGGCACCATTCAAATGTATATGAGTAGTATCCTCGGAAAACTCCATTTTATCAAGTTTGTCATTTTTTATCACATCAACAACTTTACCATCTTCAACAATAACATTTGCATGTTCAACCATTGCGATTCCGGTGAAGACTGTAGCGTTTCTTAAGCATATTGTTTTTGACATATTTTTCCCTTTCAACATCTGTGAAATGTAAGGTTTCAAGCATATGAATAAAAGAAAAATCGGATGAATTATTTAATGTGATAATTGGTATAATAATTTACAAAATCATATAATTTATAAGCTTGAGTTTGAGCCCTAAATTTCTGATAATACTATTATTTATCCTAAGAATTCCCTGGATTACAAAAAATTATTTATTTAGAAGAAACGTTTTAAATACCTCAAAATCATTTTCCATTAAAACAGCTTTCTTCTCTAACTCTTGAACTTTCGCCAATCTTTCGGGCATAGGTGGTTCTATCCCCAGTACCGGCTCAACCACATCGCCAAATTTCGCAGGATGGGCTGTTTCAACAGTGATACAAATATCGTCTCCATTAACAACCTTATGGTATTTTTCTGCCGCACACATTCCAACCGCACCATGAGGATCCAGTATATATTTGTATTTATCATAGCTTGCTTTGATCTGGTCTCTTGTTTCCGAATCAAAAAACGACCAGGATTCTATATCCTGCTTCATAAATGGTACCGCATGACCATAAAGATCCTGAATTCTTACAATATTACTGGGTGCGCCAACATCCATGGCGTTTGAGATCGTATGTTTTGTATCCTGGCTTTCATACATACCTGTATTTAAGTACTTAGTCAGGCTATCATTTTTATTACAAGCAGCCACAAATTTTTTAACCGGCAAGCCCATACGCTTAGCAATAAGACCGGCTGAAATATTTCCGAGATTACCACTGGGTACAACAATAACGGGATCTTCCATAATCTCTTTCTCTCGTAATTGCTTTACGGCATTAAAGTAGTAAAAGCTTTGGGGGATCAATCGAGCCAGATTAATTGAATTAGCTGAAGAAAGAGTCATTTTTTTACTCAATTCTTCATCGACAAAAGCATTCTTGACTAAAGCTTGACAGTCATCAAAAGACCCTTTTACTTCGATAGCTGTGATATTCTTGCCTAAAGTCGTCAGTTGCTGTTCTTGTACTTTTGATATTTTTCCCGAGGGATATAGAAGTACCACATCGATGCCTTCTACGCCATAAAAACCGTGAGCAACAGCTGAGCCGGTATCTCCCGAGGTAGCCACCAACACAGTTGCTTTTTCACCACTTCCCTGTTGATAATAACTCATTAATCTTGCCATAAACCGTGCACCGACATCCTTAAAAGCCAAGGTGGGTCCATGAAATAATTCAAGAATATAATTTTTATCATCCAATTTCACCAAGGGTGTATTGAATGACAAAGTATCATCAACGATTTGAACGATCACGTCGGAAGGAAGATCATCACCCAGCAAAGTTAAGGCAACTGCAGCAGATAATTCCTTAAAAGAAAGCTTATGCATATTATCGAAAAATCGCGGTGGCATCTGAGGAATTTCTTCAGGCATATATAGACCTTTATCTTTAGGGAGTCCTTGAAGAACTGCGGTCCTCAGATCAACATTCTCTACTTCCATATTTGTGCTGAAATATTTCATATGCTTCCTTTTGTTCTATTCATGCGAAAATATAATTCTTTAATTCAATTTGAGTCAAATTATTTGAGTCGATTTATTTAATCCCATTTTTTATTTCTTTTTCCCGTTTTGCTTACTTATTTTTGTATGTCAACAAAAACATAGGAGCTATCATGAAACGTTTTCTTTCTTTTTGCTTATTTTTCTCAATTATACTTTTAGCTATATCCTGTACATCAGCCTATACATCAAGTGATGGAGATTATCTTGAAAAATACTATGCTCCCGAAACACTATTAACCCTTGTTGAAAATCCCGATTCAAACATTTGGATCGTTGATGTCCGCGGTGAAGCAGCTTACAATAATCGTCACATCCCTACCGCTAAAAACTATCCTTCTTCAACGATTATGGGACAGCTTGATGAAATACCAAAAAGCATTGGTCTTATCTTCTATTGTGAAACAGGTGGTCGTGCACAAATGGTTATTAACAACCTGGAAAAAGAAGGCTACACCAAAATGCTAAATTGGGGCGGTAATTCACGATGGCCTTATGATTTTGAAACTAATGATGAGTAATAGTGATAAAATATTCTCACCATTGCAATTATCTATCAACCCAAGCCATAACATACAAACGGATAGATAATTTTCTTTTGGTTTTGGTATATATTTCAAATATCAGCAATATCAAGTAAGCTTTTACTATATTATTTCCGCGCCCTTCTTATTGACTTTTGAAACATAACATTCATTTTTAATTTTATGTTCGTCATAAACATTGGCCATGGTCATTGCGATTTTTTCTGCATTTTTTTTCCCTTTGCACAAAGCAAATATGGTAGGACCTGAACCGGAAATACCACAGGCTAACGCTCCGGCTTTAAGTCCGGCACTCTTAACTTCATCAAAATATGCCAAAAGATCTTTTCGCTTTGGTTCGGCAATAAGATCAACCATTGAACGAGCTATCAGCTCCCAATCACCTTTATAAAGTGCAGCAACAAATGCACCCAAATGTGCAGATTGCTTAACCGAAAGATCTGTCTCTATTGATTGGGGAATCACCGCTCGTGCATCTCGCGTAGCTACCGCAACATCGGGATGAACAACCGCACAATACAAATTCCCGGGATAATCCAATTGGACAATATCCAAAGGATTATTAGAACGTATTAATGTAATACCTCCCAATAATGAGGGTGCCACATTATCCGCATGTGCCGCACCGCATGCCAAGCGTTCACCTTCCATTGCATATGGCACCAACTCCATATTTGTAAAAGGCTTACCCAGGTATGCATTCGCAGCTACAGCCGCCGCGACAGATGATGAAGCCGAAGATCCCATACCGCTTTGTAAAGGTAAACCCTTAATCAAACGAATAGCCAGATCTTCTTTTCGCCCTAGATCATCCAACATTTTTTGTATGACCACACCGACAACATTTTTCTCAACCATTTTTGGGAGTTTACCATCATCTCCACTGATCTCGATCAAATCAAGTCCTGGATTATTGCCCTTTTCAACCGTTACAATATCCCCGGGACGTTCAAGCGCCAAACCTAAGCAATCAAAACCAACCGAAACATTGCCGATACTGGCCGGTGCAAAAGCACAAACGCGTTTAGTTTTCATAATAACCTTTCGCCACTAATAATTCGGCATTCAAAATGGCTCCGCCGGCCGCTCCGCGAATGGTATTATGTGACAAAACCGTGAATTTATAATCAAAGATCGTACATTCACGTAAACGACCAATACTAACCGCCATACCGTTACCAAGATCCTTGTGTAATCGAGGTTGTGGAAAACGTGGATCATCAAAATAATATATCGGAGGTTTAGGTGCAAAAGGGAGATCCAATTTTTGCGGTTCAGAAGTATATTCTTTCCAGACCTTAAGGACCTCTTCTCGTTTTACTTTCTTTTTAAAAGAAATACTGACCGATTCGGTATGACCGTTAACAACAGGAACGCGATTACATGAAGCGGATAAAGTAAGATCAGAAAATTCTACTTTTTGATCATTTAATTTTCCCAGGATCTTTAAAACTTCTACCTGCATTTTTTCTTCTTCACCACCAATATAGGGGATCATATTATCTAAAATATCCAGGGATGATACACCGGGATACCCTGCTCCCGAAAGCGCCTGCATCGTAACAACAGAAACCTTATCAATGCCAAAAGCATCATCTAAAGGTTTTAAAGCAACCACCAATCCGGTGGTTGAACAATTTGGATTTGTTACAATTTTCCCGGTTTGTTTTTGTTTTTCGATCAAAGCTAGATGATCGGGATTTACATCAGGTACCAGCAAGGGAACATTTTCGCTCATTCGATGATTTTTTGCGTTTGAAATAACCATATACCCCGCTTCGGCAAAAGCTTCTTCAATTGGACCTGCTACAGCTGCATCCAAACCACTGAAAACGATTTTACAATCTAAGTTCGGTTTGCATTCCGAAACAACCATATTTCCGATTCGTTGATTTAAAGTTTTTTCCTGAAACCAGTTAGCTGCATGCTTATACAATTTCCCGGCAGATCTTTCAGATGCACCTAATGCCGTGATCTTAAACCAGGGATGATCTTCTAATAATTCAATAAATTTCTGACCGACTGAACCGGTTGCACCTAAAATTCCTACTGGGATTTTTTTATTATCTGTCATTTATATTTTCCTTTTTATTTTACCTTTACTCTTATTAATCATGCACCACACGGATAACATCTCCCATCATACCGCTGGCGGTTACTAATGCACCCGCCCCGGCTCCTTTTATAACTAAGGGGTTAATTGGATAACGATCAGAATAAATGGCAACGATATTATCGGGTCCCGAAAGGTGGAAAAACGGGTGTTCATTACCTATCTCACGCAAAGCGATCTTGATTCCTTTCGGAGTTACTTCTGCGATATAGCGTAATACTTTATTTTCTTTATCCAGTCTTTGTAAACGTTCTTTCCATTTGTTATCATCTTTAGCTAACAAATCCATTGCTTCATCAATGCTGTTTGCTTTTGCGCAAGCTTCTGAGATCAGTGGTTCGGGAATAGAATCTATCATTTCGGGTTCACAGCCGATCTCTCGTGCCAAAATCAATGCCTTCCTGGCTACATCCATTCCCCCAAGATCTTCTCGGGGATCCGGTTCGGTAAATCCCTGTTCTTTGGCAAAAAGCACCGTTTCCGAAAATGTACTTTCTAAAGAAAACGTATTAAATAAATATGACAAAGTCCCTGAAAGAATTGCCTCGATCTTGTTGATCTTATCACCGGTTTCCAGCATACTTTGCAAGGTGGATATCACCGGTAATCCGGCCCCCACAGTTGCTTCATAACGATATTTTACTCCATAACTCTGTGCTGTATGTTTTAATTCACGATAATAATTCATATCTCGTGTATTCGCTATCTTATTTGGGGTAACCAACGAGGCTCCCGCCGATAATATATCTTTGTATCTCAAAGCAATGTCGGCAGACGCCGTGCAATCAAGACAAAGCTTTGAGCGAGTCGGATCATTCTTGATGGCTTTAATAAATTCTTCAATTTTGGCTTCTTTACCCTTTGCTTCCAAAGCACCCAAAACACGTTCAGTGTTTAATCCGCTGGCGCGAAGTAACATCTTGCGCGAATTTGTGATCCCATTAAGTTGCAAATCGGAATCTTTTAGCAGATCAACAAATGCCGATGCTACCAATCCGCTACCGATACAGTATACCGCAGTCTTTTCCTTTATGGGAAAAAGAGCCCTATGCAATGCATTAATCGCACGTTCTGTATCTTCGGCATCGATAACAACTGAAATATTTCTTTCGGAAGACCCCTGTGATATAGCTTTAACATTGATCCGTTTACGACCAAAAGCCGAAAATATTTCTGCTGCGATCCCGGGTTTATGACGCATTTTATCACCCACAACAGCAATAATTGCCGTATTTTTTTCCGGTGTTACCGAATCAATTAACCCTGCTTCGATCTCAAGCTTAAAGGCTTCGTGAATAGCTTCTACGGCTGCATCAGCCTTATCCGCATCAATGGCAAAACAAATACTGTGCTCAGATGATGCTTGAGTAATAAGAATAATATTAATTTCATGTACGGCAAGACAGTCAAACAATCGCGCCGAAATCCCTCTAACACCCACCATACCGGATCCCTGTATTCGAAGAAGAGCTATATTATCAATGGAAGCGATACCGGTTGCGTGGTATTCGGCATCTGTCGCTTCACTTGAGATCAACGTGCCCATTTCTTCCGGTTTAAATGAATTCCGAATGCGTATGGGTATGTTTTTCTTCATCGCCGGAATCATCGTCGGTGGAAAAATTACTCTAGCACCAAAATGCGATAATTCACTGGCATCCTCATAAGATATAACAGGTATGGCAAATGCATCGGGAGCAATTCTAGGATCTGCTGTCATCACCCCACTCACATCCGTCCAAATCACGATTTCATCGGCATGTAAGGCCGATGCCAATATTGCAGCTGTATAATCTGAACCTGAGCGACCCAATGTGGTTGTTTCACCATTCTTTGCAGATGCGATAAAACCCGTACAAATATAATTCCCGGCATGCTCGTTAAAATAGTCCTGAATTCTTAAATCACTTTCATCAAAATCAACTCGCGCTTCACCATGCTTACCATCCGTTAGAATAAAATCTCGTGAATCACAGGGCAGAAAGTCTACGCCCTTGGAGCGCAATGCGAAAGATATCAAAACCGACGAAGCTCTTTCCCCGCAGCTCATTACCAGATCACGAGTTCTGGCCGTTTCTTCCCGAAGTAAAAACATCCCGTCCAAGGTATCTCTTAATTCATGAAATATATCCGACATAGATTTCAGGGCGTCTTTACGATAATCCGGTGTCACCAAAGAAAATACGATCTGTTCATGCCGGGATATCAAATCATTTAATATCCCTTTATATGCCGGATCCCCCAGCTTTGCCAAAGCACATAAGTCAATCAAATCATTGGTCGCTCCTCCCAATGCCGAAACAACCGTGATCAAGCGCTCACCTTCATGATAAGAATTTTCAATAATCGTCAAAGCTCTCTGAATACATTCAGAATCCGCCAGTGACGACCCTCCAAATTTAATAATCTTTGTTTTCATCTTTTTCCAAACTTTTTTACCCCCTTATTTTATACAATTATTCGTTATATTCAAATGATTTTTGAATATTTATTGGCATTATCGCAAATATTAGCAATATTTATGTATATTTTACACATATTCACCTAAATTTAAAATTCAAAACTTTAAATATTGATCCAAAAGTCCTCTATTTATAAATATGTGCTGGCAATGGTTTTTCTACCGTAACTTTATCGTAAAAGGAAATCATCACAAATTAAAAAGGGTCGACACACAGGTCGACCCCTTCAATAATATTTAATAATAATTTATTTCATCAGAACAATCTTTTGTGAGCTTATCACATTACCCGCAAGCAATTTGACAATATAAACACCTGAGGGCATATTGGCGGCGTTCCAGACTAATTCATAAGCCCCCGCAGGATGCTCACCCCTATATAATGTTTCGATTAATTCACCAGAGGTGTTATATATACACAAATCTACATTACTAACGGCTGACAGCTGATAGCTGATAGCTGTGCTTGGATTAAATGGATTAGGATAAGCTTTATTCAATACAAAATCTACCGCTTCTACGGTAGCAGAAACGTCAACACTGACTGTTTCGTGAACTTTCTCAACACCGGCGTAAGAAACATCGGCAAGAGCGTATTCATGTACACCGGGAGTTACGGCATTATCAACAACTTTGTAGTCATTACTTTCACTTGTTGTACCTGCACCATCAACTTGGGCAATCGCATCACCGTCGCGATATACAATAAAATGTGAGTTTTCAGTTTCGGAACCGGTTGTCCACATAACTTCAACTATGCCATTTTTAGCTTTGGCGGTAAAGGATGCTAGAGTGATAGGGGTGCCAAAATCATTTACAGTAAGAAATGATGATACTTGCCCCGCAAAATCAGTCGTCGATTCGTCCCATTCAGCACTACCGTTATTATGATAATCAAAGCCGTCTTTTGTCATTTTAAACACATAATAAAATACACCGGTAGTATCAGAAAAATCAACAACAGTTGAACACCTCTTATTAGTTCCCTCGCCATCTTCAACCCAAGGAATATCAATCCAAATCCAACCACTTCCATTTGTTGATTTACCATATCCCAAAGTTGTACTGGTCCAGCCTCCTTCACCCCATTCGACTGCAAAAGTATATAAACCAGCGTTAATAGTATCATTTTCTTCAGCCTGCCAAACATCATATCTATGAGACCACGGTGCTGCAAAAACTAATGATGTCAGCATTAAAACCATTAATATTGTTAACAACTTTTTCATATTTTCCCCTTATTTCTCAAAAATATATCTACAAGTATCATATTTTATGAGTGTTAAAGGTATTGCGCAAGAAAAAAATATATCGTCAACACTAAGTAACCTGTATACAGTAATTCGTTTATTCGATTATCCGCACCCTTACATCAACACTTAATAAGCTATTTCATAAGAACAATCTTTTGATCAACGCTTGCCATATCCGTTATCATTCGTACAACATATATCCCCGAAGGAAAAACTGAAGCATTCCATTTAAATCCATAATGACCTTTGTTTAAATATCCTTTATACAACTCATCTATCAATTTCCCTTGAATATCATATATTTTCAATTCACAGTTCGTTGCGTTTTCAATCTCTACACTTAACACAGTTAATACATTAAATGGGTTAGGTTTAACATTTAATTTTGGTTTAAAGGCATTTCCAATATTAACCCTAAGCGAATCTAAAAGATATATTTTCCCAGCATAATCAACATCATAAAGCTTATAAATATAATCCCCAATAGTAATATCCGCATCATTATACTCATAATACTGTTTTATATTACTCGTTCCCGCGCCGGGAATGCGTGCAATACAATCGCCATTGCGTTCAAGAATAAAAGATAAATTTTCACTTTCGCTACAAGTTTGCCAAGACAAATTAATACATTGATCCAATTCTCTTGCTGTAAAAAAATCTAAAGCTAATGAAGTTGAGCTTTCGGTATCCATCTCTACTGTAAAGTTTGCGATCATATCCTGATCATCAGGACAAATATAACATTTGCATAAAGTATCACCGGCAATACCAAGCACTGTAGCATTAATATATATTTCCAACTCATACTCACCGGTATCCAAAGGCAAAGAAAACAAAGGAATCTCTTCTTCAAAAAAAAATGAGACATACCAATATCCTGATGCATGTTGATGCACCCCCTCACATATTGGATTTAAATATATCCATTCTTTTTGACTATCTTCTTGACGATAATATCGATAAGAATAAATGAAAGAAAGCAAAGAATCGCCTTCATCAATGATTATCGTAACAGGATGATGTAATATCCATAATTGTTCGTCAGAATCAAATGTCGCTATATGATTGCCGGAAAAAGTATTTGTTCCACGGTTATTAATAACCCAATATCCCGAGAAACTCGGTTCAGCAATACCATAAAAAATAGTTTGATTTCCAAACTCAATTTTCGTTGCCCACAATAAAGACAAACAAAGAAATAACATGAAAAAAAGTTTCTTTTTCATAACGTCCCCCAGAATTTGTTATGCCATATTATACTGATTTTCAAGCAATATCAAGGTCGATTTTTCAAGTGTGATCCAGGTCACATTTTTTAATTAAAAATTGATAGTTAAAATTTAAATAATAGCTTTACGATGGTATGAAATTTTATTGAACGTATAGGCTCAACGGCAAATATTCACTGTCTATCTCTAAGCTCTCAGTACATACAATAAAAAAGCCCCGATTCCCCGGAGCTTCTACATATATCAATAATATATCTACGTTCTACGTTTTACGATTTACAACATTATACTTTGCAACCGACTTATGGTACTCAGCTTTATAGTCTTGTTGTGCCAGATAATATCGATACCAGTCACTACGATCAAAATCATTTAGTGGAATCGCTTCCTTAAATATCTTTTTGGTATTCATGCGCGACTTATAATTCTTAAAAGCATTCTCAAGCCAATAGTGTTTATTATAGACGATATCATGATCATTCGTATCAAACAGTTCATGCTCAAGAAAATATTGTTTCCAGAACTCATCCGTGTCCTCGCGGGATACATTCTTGACAAGGTGATTAAAAAAGTCGGCGTCTTCAATATTTTCAGTTTCCTCACCACCAAAATCCGGAAATACTTTTAAAAATTCCTCAATCAGAATTTTAAATTTTTCAAAGGCTTCTTTATATCGTTGAGAGTTTATAATTAATCCCGAGGGTACAAATTCCGGTAATTGATTTTTTACGGCAACATCATACTCATAACTCCATTCTACCGATGGAAGATCAGGAACCGTTCCAACGCGACTATGACTATACATAGGCAATATTCTTGCTAAGGTTTTAGAATGCAATTTCGGATAATTAGCAATAAACTTTGCAAGAAATCTATCACCCTTACCACTGATGGTTTCCATATTTATACGAAATCGTCTAATCCGATTCCCTCGACTTACAACGCCACTGAATCCCTGATGGGCATAGGCATCCCCCAAAACATGAAGTATAATCCCCAAATGAAAAGGGCTCTTCATGGCATATTTATTTTCAAGGAACTCTTTTAATATCGGCGAGTCCGGATGTGTACGAATACGCCTGTTAAAATCACCCCCTTCGCATGAAGGGATAAAATGAAAGGGAACAAGAGTTCTCATCATCTTAGATTGATTGTAACTCCACACGGTCATGATATGTGGACAGGTAGAACAATCGTCCAATCCCGAATTAAAGCCTATCTTTTGCAGCTCAACATTCTTAGGATATTCTTTAAAAAGAACTCTTTCTATAAGCGCATCATCAACCATTTCAGAAGAATATGCAACCTGAGAAGCGATCTTCTTCTTCATTCCAAGAAGTCTGCATAGCGCCAATACGGCATAATAATGCGAACCTTTTTCCATACATGAATATAATTGAGAATCCGAACAGGAGAAAGGAGAATTTATTATCAATTATTAGGGGTTCAAATTCAGCGGTCTGAACGATTTTCATGTACGCTTTGACTATTATTAGTGAGAAAAAAAATACAGGACAACAAAATGGAAAAGAAAAAACGAATATTATTAACGGGTGCTGCAGGAACGGTGGGATACGAGGTACTTAAACAAGTGGATGAAAGTAAATATGATTTAACTCTCTTTGACCTTGAAACGAAAAAAAATAAACGAAAATTTCGACCTTTTTCAAAGACATATAACATTATTTATGGCGATATCTCTAAACTGCATGATATTGCAAAGGCATGTAAAGATCAGGATATTGTGATCCACCTGGCGGCGATTATCCCTCCTCTTGCAGATGAAAAACCCGGATTGACCCAACGAATAAATTTTAAAGGCACCCAAAATCTCATCGAAGCGCTTAATTATCATTCTCCCAACGCATTCCTTCTTTTTGCCTCCTCCATCTCAGTATATGGTGACCGTTTAAGCACACCCGAGATCCGTGTTGGCGATACCCTGAAAGCCAGTGAAGGTGATCACTATGCCAATACAAAAATTAAAACCGAGCAATTGATCAAAGAATCGGCATTAAAATGGAGTATTTTTCGTTTAAGTGCTATCATGGGAGTAAAAAACCACAAAATATCTCCCCTGATGTTCCACCAGCCTCTTGACACAAAAATGGAAATATGCACACCGGCAGATACGGCCCGGGCTTTTGTACATGCCATTGAAAAACTCCCTCAACTGGAATCGAAGGTCTTTAATCTTGGTGGCGGTAAAAATTGTCGCATTGAATATAAAAATTTCCTAATCCGTGCATTTAAGCTTTATGGCCTCGGTAAAGTTAATTTTCCCAAGAATGCTTTTGCGCGTCGCAACTTTCACTGTGGATACTACATGGACGGTGATGAGCTTGAAAACATCTTACATTTCAGGCAAGATACTCTTGAATCATATTTTTCTAAAGTCCAAAATGCCATTCCGGCCATACAACGCTTTTTTACAAAAATATTTTCTCCCCTAATCAAACAACACCTGACAAATCTTTCGGAACCTCTCAAAGCCCTGCAAACAAGCAATATACCATTGACATATCGTTTTTTTGGTGTCATGTTATCTTCTGAATTATAAATTATTTACAAAGCGGCATGATCAGAATATGGGTTGAACATACTTTTAAAGTGAAGTAATATATTTCACTAAATCAATTATCAATTTTCACATCTTAATAATTTACCTCGAAAATTTCAACCCAAGCTCACATCCTTCCTCCTTTTTAATTTTACTTTTTACTTAAACTTAAGTATATTTAGTGTTTTGAAGAAAAGGAAGATATGAAACGATTCTTACTCACATCTTGGTTATTGATATTGCTTCTACTGGGAACCTCATGCGGAGTGAATGATTACTTTATTGGAGATTTTGAGGTCGTTGCTCAGGATCTTGAGTTTCCCGAGGGCTTAGCCATTTATGATAATCATTTGGTTTTTTCTAACTGTTACGGGGGTTGGATCGCATCAATAAAAGATAATAACTGCGATACCTTACTCAATCGTGAGGACGGGTTGGTTAATACAAACGGTACCGCCTTTGACCCGTATGGAAATCTATACATCTGTGAGTATGGAAAAGGAATGATCTTACGTTATAATAAGCAAGGAGAACTTGATACCTTAAGTTCTAAAGATCATAATGGAAAACGTTTTAATCGACCTAATGATATTGCCTTTGGGCCTTCCGGCATGATATACTTCACCGATCCAAAAAGCTACGATGAACAAATCTATGATGGTCGCATTTTTATAGTGGATCCAAATACTGGAAAAACCCAATGGCTGGTTGAAGGTCTACAATTCCCTAATGGTATTTGTTTTTCCCCTGATGGAAAAACCATGTATATCGGCGAATCGGTAAATAAAAATATTTTAGCTCTAAATCAAAGCGTCGGCATTCTTGATACACTTATCACCCTTCCCGGCGGTAAGCAAGATCCCGATGGAATAGATGTTGACGAAAACGGCAATTTATATATCGCCTATTTCGGTGGTGGAAAGATCTTTGTCGTTTCACCTAAAGGTGAAATACTCGATAGCCTTCAAACGCCCGGTTCACGCCCCTCGAATATTGAATTTGGCGGATTCGACATGCGTACACTTTATATCAGTGAATGTGAAACAAATAAAGTTTACAGCATTAAAACGAGAATACCTGGACACGTAAAAAAATAAAGGAACATACATGAGTAAACACAAAAAAATCATCATTATCGGATCAGGACCTTCAGGTCTGACAGCAGCTATCTATGCGGCACGTGCAGGATTAGCACCTCTTATCTTCGAAGGCGCTCAGCCCGGTGGTCAGTTAACCACTACCACAGAGATCGAGAACTTCCCCGGCTTCCCGGGTGGAATTACCGGCCCGGAATTAATGGATCAAATGCGCGAACAAGCGCTTAAATTTGGAGCTGACAGTCAGTATAAAACCATCGTAGACGTCGACCTGAGTTCAAGACCTTTTAAAATCAAAGATGATGAAGAAAATGAATACACGGCGGATACAGTGATCATCTCCACAGGTGCCTCCGCCAAATATCTGGGCTTGGAATCTGAAAGTAAACTTAAGGGTTTTGGTGTGTCTGCCTGTGCTACCTGCGACGGTTTTTTCTATAAAGAAAAAGATATTGTAGTTGTTGGTGGTGGTGATACGGCTTTAGAAGAAGCACTATATCTAACCCATTTCGGTAAAACCGTAACACTTATTCATCGCCGTGATGAATTCCGTGCATCAAAATTTATGGCCGAAAAAGTCAAAAATCATGAAAAGATCACCATTAAATGGAATTCAGTTGTAGATGAAGTACTAGGTGAACCCGGTCCAGTAGGTGTTACCGGTGTCCGTATTAAAAATGTAAAAACCGGTACTACCGAAGATCTGCCCGCTGCGGGTTTCTTTGTGGCCATTGGTCATCATCCAAACTCAGATCTTTTCAAAGGTGTGATCAACACGGACGAAATCGGGTACATCAAAACACTGTCAAATAGCAGTAAAACAAATATCGAAGGTGTTTTTGCCTGCGGCGATGTTCAAGATCCCAATTACCGTCAAGCCATTACCGCCGCCGGTTCTGGCTGTCAGGCTGCCATGGATGCGGAGCGTTTTCTAACCGAAAACGAATAATCGATTGAGTAATGTACCTCATTTTCAATTGATTTACTCTTAAGCTTGGCTTTTAGCTTCTGAAATTTTACTTTTATTATGCAGACCGAAACACTATATTCGGTCGACTTGACAAACATAAAGGAGAACATATGTCAACCATTATTGATGTCTTTGCTCGCGAGATACTCGACTCACGCGGCAACCCGACAGTAGAATGTGAAGTAACACTTGAAAGCGGCGCATTCGGACGCGCAGCCGTTCCCTCTGGCGCATCAACCGGTGAACACGAAGCTCTTGAACTTCGTGACGGTGGTGAACGCTACATGGGTAAAGGCGTTTTGAAAGCCGTTCAAAATATTAATGAAGTTATCGCACCTCGTTTGATCGGTGAAGATGCTCTTGATCAAGCTTATGTAGATAAAATGATGTTGGATCTGGACGGTACGGAAAATAAAGATAAACTTGGCGCAAACGCCATCCTTGGTGTTTCTATGGCTACAGCACGCGCAGCTGCCGATTATTACGGCATGCCACTTTATCAATACCTCGGTGGTGCAAACGCTCGCGTTCTGCCCGTTCCTATGATGAACATCCTTAACGGTGGTTCACATGCCGACAACTCTGTTGATTTCCAGGAATTCATGATCTACCCTTGTGGTGCTAAAAGCTTTAGCGAAGCTCTGCAGATGGGCGTTGAAGTATTCCATAACTTAAAAAAAGTCTTGAACGAAAAAGGCATGAACACTTCCGTCGGTGATGAGGGTGGTTTTGCTCCTAACTTAAGTTCAAATGAAGAAGCCGTTCAAGTTATCATCGAAGCCGCTAACCGCACCAAATACGAAATAGGTAAAGACCTATTCATCGCTTTGGATGTTGCGGCCAGCGAATTCTATGATAAAGAAAGCGGTAAATACAACCTCGCTTCAGAAAACAGAATGCTTTCTGTAGACGAAATGGTTGAACTTTACGCAGAATGGGTTGAAAAATATCCTATCGTTTCAATCGAAGATGGTTTGGATGAAAACGATTGGAAAGGCTGGAAAGCTTTAACCGATAAATTAGGTGGAAAAGTTCAGCTTGTTGGTGATGACTTGTTCGTAACCAATCCAAAGCTTCTGCAAAAAGGTATCGACGAAGCTGCCGGTAACGCAATTCTTATTAAATTGAACCAAATCGGTTCTGTAACCGAAACACTTGATACTATTGAATTGGCAAAACTTAACGGTTATGCTGCAGTTATCTCTCACCGTTCAGGTGAAACTGCCGATACATTCATTGCTGACCTTGCGGTTGCAACTGGCGTTGGTCAGATCAAAACCGGATCTGCTTCACGTTCTGACCGTATTGCAAAATACAATCAACTTACACGTATCGAAGAAACTCTTGACGATGTCAAGAAATTCCGTGGTCTTTCTGCTTTATCAGGAAAGTAAGTTAATTTTTATATTAAGAGCGGAAGGAACTTTTCTTTCCGCTCTTTTCTTTTATTATTATGGTTGTTCACAATAAAGATAAACAAAAAGCATTCAATTCATCAGCCAGGCTCAAAGTCATCATACTGCTGATCCTTCTGTGTTTTGCTTTTCTTTTATTGAACAATAACGGGCTTGTCTACCTGTTTAAAGCAAAACAAAAGAATACCGAGCTCATCGAAAAAAAAATGGAACTCGAGAGCAAAGAAGAAAATTTGCTCAATGAGAAAGAAATGTTACAAAGCGATAAAAAGCATATCGAAAAAAAAGCGCGCGAGCAATACAACATGGTTAAGCCCGGTGAAAAAGTCTATAAAGTCATCGAAGAAGAAGACTTTCACAATCGAACACAAGACTAATTAATAATTAGAAGTGAAGGTAAAGTCGAGGCATGATGCCTGGGCTTTTTTTTATCACACATAATCCCACATATTTATTCTCAATTTAATTCTTAACTCTCAATTCTCATTTTTCAGTTAATAAACTTTCCCCTTTTTACATTTAACTTTTTACTTCGCTTTTGCCTTTTGCCCTTTGCCATTTGCCATTTTTTATATTATCTTTCTCGCGGTGAGGAAATGCTTATGAAGGGTTTCGAAAAAGAAAGAAAAAAGAAGTTAACAACCCCAACCTGGGGCAAACCGTTCTTCTTTATGCTGATACTTGGTTCTACCGTTATTCTTTTGCTTATCCTTACACTTCTAAATAATAATCAATTCAAACTCGAAAACATTCTACCTGCTACTATTACGTTGATCAATGCCATTATAGCTTATTTGGTCACAAAAAAAGAACAAGGGAAACGTACATATCAAAAAATGATGAATGATATAAAAATTTGGACCATTGTTCGTTTTGTTGTTATGGCAGTAGCAATCGTTTTACCCATTGTTTTTAATCTGGTTGAAGCGTTACCTTTTGTATTCTCGTTTATTGGTTTTTATATCATGCATCAGATCATTATGATCATTGTGTTACAAAAAGAAGCAAATTCATGAAAGCATACATTAAAAAACACCTGAAACTGTTTGCCATATTTTTTCTTTTTCCCACAATGCTTCTTGCGTCAGATGGTGACAACACCATGATCCGTCAAATGATGATGCTGGTTTTTCAACTGGCACTTATTTTATTTGCCGCAAAATATATGGGAAAGTTATTTGAATATATTCACCTCCCCTCTGTCATAGGTGAACTATTTGCCGGTATTATTATTGGTCCCTTCTTACTGGGTAAGATACCTTTACCGGGAATGCCCCATGGCTTATTCGGTGATTTCATTTTTACAAATCCCGGTGCGGCGCTTCCGGTTTCAAACGAATTATATGCACTGTCTGTTATTGCCTCAATTTTACTTCTGTTTATGGTCGGACTGGAAACAGATCTCAACCTTTTTCTACGTTATTCCTTTCCAAGTATAGTTATCGGAGGCAGCGGTGTTCTATTTTCATTTGTTGCCGGTACGGGTATTGCCTCATACTTTTTAAATGAGCCTTTTATGCATCCTCAGGCACTGTTTTTGGGAGTAATCAGCACAGCAACATCTGTTGGAATTACGGCAAGGATCCTATCCTCTCGAAAAAAGATCAACTCTCCCGAAGGTGTCACCATTCTTGGTTCAGCGGTCATCGACGATGTTCTGGGCATTATTCTACTTGCCATCGTTATCGGTATTTCTGCCAGTAAATTGGGCATGATGAATTGGGCACATATTGGACGTACTTCTATAAAAGCGTTGAGCGTTTGGTTGATCTTTACGGCACTCGGATTGATTTTTGCAAACCATATCAGTCGATTTTTAAAAACTTTTAAGAAATCCAGTTCTATCGGCATCATGTCATTTGGACTTGCTTTACTTTTTGCAGGTATCTTTGAGTCTGCCGGGCTTGCCATGATCATTGGTGCTTATGTAATGGGACTTTCTCTATCCAATACGGATCTATCCTATGTGATCCAGGAAAGTTTGCATAATATTTACGAGTTTTTCATCCCCATTTTCTTTTGTATTTCGGGAATGTTCGTTGATTTCAGCGTTTTCTTGAATTCCAAAATTCTCATTTTCGGATTGGTTTACACCCTTATTGCTTACTTAGCAAAAATTCTGGGTTGCGGTATTCCGGCTCGTATATTTAAATTTAATAATATGGGTGGAGCCAGAATAGGTGTGGGAATGGTACCTCGAGGAGAAGTGGCCTTGATCATTGTTGGGATTGGCCTCTCACATGGTATTTTAAATGAAGAACTTACCGGTGTTGCGATCCTAATGATCTTGATCACCTCGGTTATCGCGCCTGTACAACTTGATCAATTGCTCAAAAAGAAACGCTCAGGTGTTGAGAAAGGCATGCTGGTTGACGAACATATTCAAACGGATTATTCTTTCCCTTCTATTGCCATTACGGAACTGGTTTCCAACAAATTGATCTCCTATTTTCAAAACGAAGGCTTTTTTATCAACATTATCGAGGGTGAAAATCATATCTACCATGTTCGTCGGCATAATACATTTTTTACCTTTCAATTTTTAGATAAAAGTCTTTTATTTTCAACACATGCAGATGATATACCTTATATAAAAAACATCATGTACGAAACATTATTAGGACTAAATCAAACTATCGAAAAACTCAAAGCCATCGTTCGTCCCGAAGAATTAAAAAAAGGCTTAAGAAGCGAGTCTTCTCAACAAAACAATGGAAAAAAGAATTTCCCCTTCGATAAAATTCTTGATATGGAATGTATTATTACCACGCTAAAAGCCGATTCAAAAGAAGAAATCATTCGATCATTGGTAAGTGTCTTAAACGAAAATAACTATCTCCTTGACGAAAAAGAAGTAATCACTGCCGTTATGGAAAGAGAAAATGCAATGAGCACAGGTTTACAAAACGGCATTGCACTTCCCCATGGTAAAACAGATGCAGTAAAAAAAATGACAATGGCTATTGGTTTAAAACCCCAAGGAATAAATTTCCAATCTTTGGATGGTAAACCTTCACAAGTTTTTATATTGGTCGTATCACGTAAAAATACAGCAGAGCCACATATTCAACTTCTATCGGAGATAGGTAAAAAGCTTTATTCACAAGAAGCTGTAAATGAATTACTTGCATGTAATAACAAAAAAGAGATCTATGATTTCTTTATTAAATAAAGTGAGATAAACATGAAGATAGAAAATTTCTTCTTAAAAAACGCCGAGCATTTGCATACCAAAGCCGCTACAAAGGATGAGGTTCTTCAGGATATTGCAAAAATCGCCGTGCAATCTAATACCCTAAAAGAGATAGAACCCGCTTATATTTACGAAAAACTAAAAGAACGGGAAACCATCGGGTCAACAGGCTTCAATCAAGGAATAGCTATCCCTCATTGCAGTCTCGATAAAATTAGCGAATTTGTTATCGGAGTTCTTATTGCTCCCGAAGGAATAGATTTCCAATCAATTGACGGTCAAAAAACCAAATTATTTCTCTTCATTATCGGTCCTACCAATAAACGAAATCAACATATCAATATCTTATCTGAAATATCAAAAGTCTTAAAAGTTAAATCGAATGTTGATCTATTACTATCACAAAACAACACAGAAAATTTCTTTAATAAATTCTGTGAACTTGGGAATTGGGATATAGAACACAAAATCCCCCAAGAATACGCTCAGATCACGATCCATATTCAAGATCATAGCGTTTTTGATGATGTAATCGAAATATTCACCGAGATCCAAGGTTGCCACATATCTGTCATAGAAGCAAATAATGTAGGGAAATATCTTTATGCTCTTCCTCTATTCTCACAATTTACCCACCAGGAATCCAAAGGATTCCACAGAGTAATTATAGCTGTATTAAACACTGTTTTTGTTAACAACTGTATTCGAAATATTAATGAGACAGCAAAGAAATCAAATGCGATGTCAAAAATCTTGATTACATCACAAACATTAAGCTATTTCAATGGCTCAATTAGTATATAAAGGAATTAAAATTTTATGAATGCTTTTATTGCTTCATTCCAAAATTTGTCTGACATTTTAATCATTGGTATAATTATTATCTCATCTTATTTCTTGGGTAGGCTTGTAAAACAGATCAAACTCCCATCTCTTATCGGCTTTATGTTAATCGGCGTACTCCTTGGTCCATCGGTCCTTAACGTTTTAGGCTCAGTAAAACAGGAGCATTTAAGTTTCCTGACTGAAATTGCCCTTAGCTTTGTTGCGTTAAGTATTGGCTTGGAATTGAATTTTTCCTCAATAAAGAAGCTAGGGAAAGGAATTTTTTGGATAATTATAGCGGAATCATTTGGCACATTTATAATTGTTTCTACGCTTATTTTTCTAATAACCAAAAATTTACCTCTTGCTCTGATCTTAGGTGGTATTGCCCCGGCAAGTGCTCCGGAAGGGACCGTTGCGGTTATACAAGAGTTTAAAGCTAAAGGGAAATTAACGAAAACACTGTATGCAGTCGTGGGATTTGACGACGGTTTGGGTATAATTATTTTTGGTTTCGCCGCCGCAGTAGCTAAAAACTTTTTAATGCAACAGACAGGTGCAACCGAAACGCATCTGTTATCAATGCTCCTTGAACCCTTGATTGAAATAACACTCAGTATTATTGTTGGTGGTATTTTGGCATTTGTCTTTTCACTCATCACAAGAAAAATTAAAAATGCCGGAGATATTTCACTGATTCTTATTGGTATAATGTTTTTAGCTCTAGGTCTCAGCAATCAATTCCATCTTTCACTCATCATGATCAATCTTGTAATTGGTCTGGTGATCGTAAACACTCAAAGACATGAGTTAATACAAAATATACATGACCGATTACCGGCCTATATGCCCCTTCTATTTATCCTGTTCTTCGCTTTAGCCGGCGCAAGTTTGGATTTCTTGGCATTACCTGCCTTGGGCATTGTCGGACTGATATACATTCTTTCACGTACATTCGGACTTGTTTTCGGAGCGCGTATCGGAGCAACCTTAGGCCATTACGACAAAAAGATCAAAAATTGGATAGGATTAGGAATTTTGTCACAGGGTGGTGTTGCGATCGGTTTATCTTTAATCGTAAAGCACGATTTTTCCGGGTTAGGTATAATGGTAAAAGATGGCATCACAGCCGGGGATGATTTAGGTATTACCGTCATCACCCTAGTTACAGCTACATCACTGGTTTTTAGTATGTTAGGGCCGATTTTAGCAAAATTTGCACTTAAAAAAGCCGGTGAAATTGAACTACCCGATAAAAATAACGAAATCGAATAATTATAAATGATTAATACGATAATTAAATATCATTATAACGCCAAATTCCTTTAATATGATACTTGATTTTAAAAAAATCATCATGTATCTTGTCGAGCGATTTTCAAAAAGCTTTTTGTATTGATACCTTGATTTGGAATAATAAATATTAAATACAAAAGAGTTTACAATCACCTGTTTGTCAATATCTGAAATCAAAAAGTTCAGATTCAAAAAGAGAGGACTCTATGAATATTGAAAAATATTTCAATCTCCAAACACAAGCTCTTAAAACCGATTCAACATCAAAAGATGAATTATTGAAAGCAATTGCCGAAGCCGCAGTAGAATCACCAAACCTGAAAGATATTGATTCCAAAGATTTGTATAAACAGCTGAAAGCTCGTGAAGCAGTGGGATCTACGGGGTTTGGAGATGAAATTGCCATTCCGCACTGTACGATGAACAATATTGATGATTTTGTAATTGGTGTTTTGATATCCGAAAATGGTATAAATTTCAATGCATTGGACGGAAAACCCGTTAAACTATTTGTTTACATTATCGCCCCATCAACGAAAAGAAATGAACACATACGAATTCTGTCTGAACTCGCAAAGGTCCTTAAAAATCATTCAAATGTTAATACCTTGCTCAAGCAAGATAATGTAAAAAACTTTTTTAACCAGTTATCTGAATTTTCGAACCTGGAAAACACCGAAGCTTTACCACAAGAATTCTCTCAAGTTTCCATACATATTCAAGACTCCAAAGTTTTTGATTCGGTCCTTGAATTACTGGCAGAGGTCAAAGAAGCGCACATTACAGTCTTGGAAGGAAGCAATGTAGGAAAATATTTATACTCTTTACCATTGTTTTCGCATTTCATGAATGATGAACACCGGGGATTTCATCGCATCATCATCGCTGTAATAAACACGGTCTATGTAAACGATTCTTTGAGAAAAATTAAAACCATTATTAAAGATCAAAAATGTGAATTAAAGGTAATGATAACATCTCATCCTTTGAATTTCTTTTTTGGCGCATTGGACATATAGAAACCTATGAAAGATCTTTTTCTTCACCTTCAACATCTGCCGGAACTGCTGGTTGTGGGAGCGATCATTATTGCTGCATTCTATTTGGGACGAACCGTTAAATTGATCAAACTCCCCTCTTTAGTTGGTTTTATGCTTCTTGGCGTTTTATTGGGTCCGTCTCTTTTCAATATTTTGGGGGAAACTCAACAACAACATCTTGCATTTATTACCGAGATCGCTTTAGGGTTTGTTGCGCTTAGTATTGGACTTGAACTGAAATTCTCATCTTTAAAAAAACTTGGCAATGGAATAGTTGGTGTTATTTTTGCCGAATCTTTGGGTGCATTTATTTTAGTTGCAGGACTTATTTACCTTATAACAAAAAATCTCCCACTGGCTTTAATTTTTGGTGGCATCGCACCTGCTTCTGCTCCAGCCGGGACGGTTGCTGTTATCCAGGAATACAAAGCAAAGGGACCACTTACAAAAGCACTCTATGCTGTTGTAGGTTTCGACGATGGCTTGGGTATTATCATTTTTGGCTTTGCTGCAGCCATTGCAAAAAATATTTTAATAACCGAATCCGGTATGACCGAAAGCAATTTCTGGTTCACAATGTGGGTTCCACTAAAAGAAGTCTTCTTATCAATAGCGAGCGGTGCCATTTTAGCTATACTATTTTCATTGTTGGCTAAGAAACTTAAAAATTCAGGAGATGTTTCAATCCTCTTGATAGGCTTTGTCCTTCTGGGAATAGGTTTAAGCTCACTTCTTCACCTTTCGCTGATCCTGACCAATATGATCATCGGGATGGTCGTAGTTAACACCCAATCTTATGATCTTCTACAACGTATTCACGATCGTCTTCCCTCATTCATGCCCTTACTTTTTATCCTATTCTTTACATTAGCCGGTGCTAACCTACATATTAATGCCCTCCCTTCTTTGGGATTAATAGGCCTTATATATATTTTTGCCCGCTCCAGTGGACTTATTTTCGGTTCCCGAATTGGTGCGCTCTTTGGACATGTAGATCCTAAAATTAAAAATTGGATCGGACTAGGTATCCTATCTCAAGCCGGTGTAGCCATTGGTTTATCACTTATTGTCAAACAAGAATTTGCCGGCCTCGGGAGAATGCTTGATATCGGTATCACAACCGGTGATTTTATTGGAAATACCGTTATAACCACCGTCACTGCAACCTGTTTATTTTTTGAGATCATTGGACCTATCCTTACCCGGATCGCTTTAAAAAAGGCCGGAGAAATAGAAACCTGACGAATTACAAATATTAAATATTCATTACTGATTTAGAATGCGAATTTAGAATTGTAAATACTAATTTATTGACGATTTGTAATTCGCATTCTTGCTTCCAATTCAATAACATACCATCATTCTACTTCATACTTAAAATCATTATTCATCATTGTTAATATTTTAATCTTTTTACCTACAAAATACACAAAAGCCCATCGGGCGATGGACTAATGTGATGAGAGAGAGAGATTTTATTATAATGAATCTTTACAATTCATTGTGTTCTAAGTTGTTTTCAAATCACTAATTGGCACTATTCCAATTAAGTTCGGTTAATTATAAAGCAAATTTTTCTTAAAGACAAGAAAATAATTCTTTGTTGTGTTTTATAAAAAATACATGCCAATTTGGAGCTGAAATTAAAGTATTTAAGTGCCTCATTAATAAGTAACATAACATTCACATGTATGTGTCTTTTTATTAAGATCATAAGCATTGTTTATATAATATCTTTTTCGGTCAAAGCATAATGAATTCAATTAAGCGATCTAATCGTCAGGCTCGATTATAATACAGATTTCCATTCTTACCTTAGCTCCCGATAAATTTTATTTTACCGCATCATCTTTAGACGAATTTAATACAAAACTGAATTGTATAAATTTAATATCTCTAATCAAATCATGCGATTCGTCAATAATAAATGCGCCACCTAACTTCGGTGAATAATCTCACCAAAAAAACAAAATCCGATTTTGCACCGGATCTTACACTTATACCGCAACCATAATTCGTACTTATATTTTTGATACATCTACAACTTTGTATAAGGGGCGGGGTTGTACAATTACAAAATAAGCCTCCGCCCCATCTACCATCTCTTGTGTTACCATATCGAATGGCAATACCACCGATAACAGTTCTCTCTCTCGTCAAGTCTGATGTCTCTCTACTTCCACCGGACCTCTCTCATCTCCTCTTGATGGCTCTCTCTTTCCATCAAGGCTCTCTCTCTTTCCATCAAGGCTCTCTCTCTTTCACCAATAGGGGTCTCTCTCTCCCAGTTTGGCAACACAAAATTACATGTAAGCTGTTCTTTTCTCTCTTTTAATCACCTATCTCAGCGCTAAGGATCTAAGATTGGCATTTAACTCTCTATTACTAAGTTTTATTCTGTCCCCATAAAACCACCATAGAATTTCACACCCGACTAAATTACAAAACTGTGTTCCGCATATGAATTCGCCCAAAAACTACCGTTTAGATACTTATCCACATTCAGTGTCTTTGCACTCAGAATCGTGCTAATCATGCACAGTATCGTAGCGATGTTTAAGGTTCTTGTCTTCATATCATCCTCACATAACTGCCTGAAAATATGTAGATAATTACTAGGCTACAAGCTTTTTACGGAACTTGAATGTTAATTGAGAGAATGTTTACCATTCCTTAATTATCTTGATTAATTCTTTATCAATTTATTCACGTTCCGAGATATTTTTATATGATCTTTCTCTTAGACGAAAAATAAATCTCTTATAAAAATCAAGAATAAGCTCGAATGTCTATGCTGCTCTATTGTAAAACATTCAATATTCATTTATATTCAATCTTATTGAAAGGCGGCATAATGAAAAAATATCTAATACTATTTCTCACATTCATCTCAATGATAAATGCTACTGAATTAAGCTTGGGTTTCAGTGGAAACAACAGAGGTGCAATGATGCCCTGCGATTGCACTATTCCTGCAGGAGGCTTAGCAAGAATATCTACAGTTGTCAACAATATTAAAAATGATCATATCCAAGTAGGTGCAGGGAATCATTTTTTTCATCATACGCCAATGAAGTACGACAATCAGATACACGAGCAAAAAAAAGCCTTTTTACAAGCTCAGTTGATGAGTGAGATGAACTATTCAGTCGTTAACGTCGGACAGTTTGATCTGTGTTACGGTTTAAAACCCCTCTACCAGATCCAGGATAATTTCGGTCTGGATCTCATATCGGCAAATATCGTAGATCTTAATGATTCTCACCCCTTCCCGGCTTTTAAAATAATTGAATACAATGATCTTAAAATTATGTTTATTGGAATATGCCAGTACACAAACGAAATGAACTTCAAGATCTTAGACCCATTAAAAACACTTATAGAACTGAGTAATGAAGGCGTATTCGATGAGGCTGATCTGGTTATTCTGCTTGCAGATGCAACAAGCAAAGTTATTTTGGATTTCATCACATATTATAAGGGAGTGGATATTGTTATTGCATCAAAAGAACATCGAAATACAATGTTGCCAATGAGATTCAAAAATACGGATTTGATACAACTGGGTTCTCAAGGTAAGTATTTTGCCAAATTGGATTTACGTTTTGAAAACTCTGATCATTCTTGGACAGACCTAAGCCAAGAACACGCACACATCTCCGAAATTCATCAAGAGCTTTCATTGTCAAATGAAAATCAAAAAACTCTTAGAAACAAAATGAAGAACCTTAAGAAAAAACTTCGAAGACAGATTAAACAACATCCCAATAATTACTATAATAACATGATTTTCCTTGATGACGGTATAAATGATGATATTGCAATAAAAGATCGCATAGAAAGCCTAACAGAAGGGAAAAAATAGGTATTTATACACTACTGGCTTTAGAATTTCAAGCTTTGGCACAAAATGCCCGATATTTGATCCCCAATTAAAAGAGCCTTCTCCATCTAAAGACAGACAAGGCTCATAATAGTAATTATAAATTTAATTTACTTTGTAACCGTTACAACTCGACTACCGCGCCCTTCATGATTGAATGCGGCCACCTTAAAAACATCCCCTGCTTCTAAAGCCAGAGCTTTCTTGTAAGGTGTAGAATTAATTGTCGGTTCACTACCATCCAAAGTATATCTAAGTTTTAATCCCGGGAAGCGAATATTAACCATCACTTCTCCATTCAATACGACTGCACCCGGAAGAGGAATGCGATAATTCACATTTAAACGATCAAGTTTTCTAAATTCATGTTTTCCTACTTTATTTACAAATGCACTCCAATCTTTTTCTCGAAGTAAATTAGAATACGCTTTATCATCAATCGTAACCCAATAGGGTGTTTGTGACCATGCTCTTTCTGCGAGACCCAAGATCTTTGGGAATGCCATATACTCCATCCTATCCCAGGTTCTCATGGTTTCACTCCAAAGTGTACCTGAAAGGCCAAGAATATTATTTTTACCTTTTTTACTCAATTTTGTTTTGCCTATAAACATTTTAGGTTCGATCTTTTTTCCGTAAAGCGTTGTTTCGGCACATTTTGTAATATCAAAAGGTGTAAATTCCCAGGCAGATCTAGTATCGGTGTAACCGCCCCAATATAAGCCGGGTTCTTCGGGGTCACGATTATAGGCAAAATCAAAATAGAAGTTATTTGCACTCAGCAAGACAACCGGAAAACCTTCATTTGCTAATTTATAACCAAGATCTTCAGCTCCCCAACCCCAAACATTATTCCATATGTAGGCCTGGATCCCATCCTCAACAAGAGATGGATCCGGAATCTTTTTCTTACCTTCGTGCTTACATGCCACTTCTTCCCAACCGGCTGTATGAATATCATACTTTTTCAACATTGCAGTCACGCGTTTTGTAAAATACTTGTGCAATTCCGAGGCATCATTATAGTCATCTGACCCATCAAGAAATTCCTGACATATTGGTGAATATTTAAAAGAACCAGGTGGAACTTCATCTCCACCAATATGTAAGGTGGTAAGAGTTGCATTGGCTTCTTTGTACATCGCAACGAGTTCATCAATTACTACTTCGACAAAATCAAATGTCGATTCCATGCAAGGATTAGCTGTATTGTCGTGATACCTTTGTGCCGATGTATAATAAGTCGTATCATCAAAGTCAGTGAGTAAATATTGCTTTGCCATATCTTCTTGCCCTTTTGCCATGTAGCGATCATATCGCACTTCCATGGCTTTTACGGCAGAACGCATGTGACCCGGCATATCAATCTCGGGGATAACCTCAATATGACGTCGAGTGGCACACTTCAGCAATTCAATAAATTCTTCTCGGGTATAATAGCCGCTACCATTCCCTTTCGTAGGATCGGCAAAGGGACCGGATCCCAAAGTGGGTTGCAAGTGATCTTTTTCATCTTTTGTATGACCACGAAAAGCACCGATCTCAGTTAATTCCGGTAACTGCTTAATCTCAACGCGCCAACCTTCATCATCGGTAATATGGAAATGAAGTTTATTCATTTTGTACATGGCTAAAATATCCATGAATTTTTCAATATTTTTTTTCTGGTGAAATGAACGACTTACATCTATGTGCATTCCACGATAATCAAATCTCGGATAATCTTCAATATATAAAGCAGGTACTTTTAATTCAGTACCATCAGTCAAGTCATTATTCCCGATGATGGATAACAGACTTTGCGCCCCATAGAATGCTCCGGCTTTATCGGCACCCTTGATCAAGAAACCCTTGTTCGCATCGATCGTAAGCGCATATGCTTCCTTGGGCCCTGTCCCCAACATCATCACAATATAGCTGGTATTAGGATCTGCTAACTTTTCAGGATAAAAAAGCTCCAAAACTGTTGATATACCATACATTGTTTTAAGTTTTTCTTTCAAAAATTCCGCTTCACTGCGCAAGTCATCCGGATAAAAGATAGTCATGCTTTCAGATAGTACAACTTCACCCTTCTCAACTTCAAATAATACGGGAGTCGGAATAACTGGAGATAGATCTTTCTCGGGAATTAATTCAATCCTATCATTTTGCGCATAGCGAATAACCGGGGTTTGTACCTTTAATTCATCATATGACCCACGACGAAGATTTTCGTTTGCAGGAAAAGGTAAAACCTTTGTTTCTCCACATGAAAGAATGATCTCTTTACCATGCTTATCTTTAATCACGAAATATGCTCCGGATATAGCATCTGATTTATTAATGGCATAATGAGTTCCCAAAAGTGGGAAAGTAAAACTTTCACCCGGTTTGATTTCTTCAAATTTTCCTGTAGGTTTTATATATGAATAATCGCCATTCGTGGTTTTACCTTCTACCTTATCGCATTCCTGTTCATCTTTAATCGAACGGAACCAGGTAAAGTAGAATTCCCAATTGTCTTTAGTTAAAGTATATTTTGAATTATTCGTGAAAGTAATTTCAGATTTCAGCTGACTTTTACCCTGATATTGATTTTCGATCAGCTGCCAAGAAACCTCTATTTTACCCTTATTTTGATCAGAGCATGAGAAGAGAAATAAAAGTCCCAACAGCATACTCATTAAATATAATTTCTTCTTCATTTAATATCCCTTTCTATATTTTATTTTTTCCACCATGATGTAAAATTCTTTTTTATGCTTTGTTCATTCTTGATCACAGCCTGTCTACCTACGTCTATAAGATCACTTGCATGTTCGAAATCAAATTGGAAAGCACCCTTATAAGCTTCAATATCTACCGTTGCTTTAACAGGTCTATGAGAGTTTTTCATTGATATTGACATCGCCCTCCATAATACATCCAAAGAATTTTTCAAACCCGATTTTTCTACAGTCCTAAGAGGTGAGACATCTACCGATAGAATCTTTTTATATCCCATTTCCCTGGCAATGTTAACCGGCATATTATCGGCAAAAGCCCCGTCTACATATAAACCGTCTGCCAATTCATAGGGTTCAAAAAATGGTGGTATAGCCATAGAGCAACGAATGGCATCGGCAAGCTTACCTTCGATGAACACTTTTTCTTTTCCACTTATCAAATCAACCGCATTCGTGGCAAAAGGAATAATCGTTTCATTGATATCAATATCATTCGTGACTTCTTTGATCTTTTCAAGGATTTTCTCTCCGGATTCAGCCCCTCGTTTACGCATAAAATTACTAATGGCATTCCCGGCTTGAAAAACTTTTACCAGTGGACCTTCACCCCATTTGAGAGTTGGCATAGTCGAGACCATTTCACGGATCTTAAGATCATTGGTCATAAATTCTTCTATCCATTCAATGGATTTACCGGATGCATACACGCCACCTACCACAGATCCCATGGATGTTCCTACAATCAATGATGGTTTTAAATTTAGCCGTTCAAGCTCTTTGAGCACACCAACATGTGCAATCCCATTACCACCACCACCAGAAAGAACGAGTGCCCATTTCATAAATATCACCCATTTTATTTAGTAGTTTGGAAAACTGATCCGTTTCAACTTCTTCTTTTACTTTTCGAGGATCGGCAATTATATAATAATGGACACGTCTGTCCATAAAATCTGTCGTTGTAAGAAATCGGCCATCAAGAGATATATCCATACCAGTGGGTTGGTTCCCTTGTGCCCAAGCTGTAAATTTCTTAAGTGAATCTGTTTCCAATACAACGATCTCTCCATCGCGTGGACTTGGCAGAGTATAGCCATCAGGATTGTTTGGACCTCGACAGGATACAAACAAATAATTTCCATCCGGTGTTAAACGAATTGTATTGGGATGAGAATCGACATCGCCCTTTGCTACGGTTTCACGCTTTATCCAATCATATTTATATACTACTGCAAAGCGCATATCGTCATAATACAGCATTTTTTCATTCGGTTCATATCGGACATCTCTCATAGCTGATCGCCAAACAGGCATATATTCAACTTTTTTACCGCTGCGAACATCGAAAACTTCAATTCCACAATCTGTACTTTTTGAACCACCATATAAAGTTACAGCCAGCGTATCGTTACCTATCCATGCAAGACCACGTGGAATTTGAGATGTTTTTAAATTTCTGATGATGCGCTTCTTCTCTACATCAAAAATTGAAACACGTCGAGAGACCCAATGGGACATCGCAATCTGTTCCTGATTGGGAGAAAATTCCAAAGATTTCGTCCAATCACCCCCGGTTTTTCTGGCATGGGATAAAGAATCAATTTCGGGATCATAAATAAAATAATCTCCCGTAGTCATTCTGGTAAACCAAAATTTTCCATCCTTTTCACGAAAAACACCTTCGGCATAGCCATAATCTTGTTTAGGATCTTCACATTCCGGCGAAAGAGTTTTTACCAATTCAAAAGGATCTGTCGTATAGATTTGTACCGCCTTATGTCTTTGACCAAGAAGGGTAACATAAACATACTTCCCGTCAGGAGAAAAGGAACAGCTTTTAGGGGAAGCTCCCGTCCTGGCAGATTTTCTAAAATGTGGAAATTCAGGTGAATACTCCCAACCGGCTTCTATCAATGAATCTTTTACCTGTTCGATGGTAATGAAATCACGATACATCAGATCCAGAGCAAACAAAGGTATAATTAAGGATAATAATATTATAAAAGTTAAAAATCGTTTCATGCTATTCCTTAGAAAAAAAATGTACTAATTATTCTCAAAAATCGTCGCGATAAAATAACACATAAAACCTTAATTGACAATTGTATTATAAGAATAAGGTCAGGGTAAAAGAATGAAATGAAAGATCAAAAAGAAAAATATACTTCAGTCAATGAACAATGAGCGAAACTGCAACACGTAGTGCATTCATAGATTTAACACGAGGTAAACAATGGGTATCAATAGCCGTTCATCACTATCAAAACTGTCTTCTGTTTTTCATATCAATTAAATTATTTCAAAGAAAACACATATAATCGAGGATCACAATCTCCAATTATAACACTTATCATCTTCCAATTAAAAATAGTTCGCAAAGCTCCTTTCCTCAACAGAAAAGTATAACGATCATAAACTTCCAAGGTCTTACAACTTAGGTCTTACGATTCCGTTTTTCCTAACACTCCGAGCATTTTTTTATTATATTAAACCGCACAAATTGAGAGGATTACTTCATGAAAAATTTATCACAATTACATAAGGCGAGAATCGGGTATAAACCCAAGCTGCCTTCTGTATTCCACAATGGTCCGGCGGTAAAAATCCATAAAGAAAATGCTACGGAATCTGTTGCGGATCAAGCAAAGATCAAAGAACTTTTTGCCACGACTTACGGTATGCCCGCCATCACGTTTAAAGATGATAACAATGCCGATTATAAACCCATGAACATGGGACTTATTTTGTCCGGTGGTCAGGCACCCGGTGGTCACAATGTGATCGCAGGTCTTTTTGATGGTTTAAAAGCTTGTCACCCGGACTCAAAACTCTATGGTTTTCTCGGTGGTCCTTCGGGTTTGACCGATAATGAATATTACGAACTTGATGAAGCATTTATCGCAGAATACCGTAACACCGGTGGTTTTGATATGATCGGTTCCGGTCGTACCAAACTTGAAAAAGAAGAACAGTACGAAGAAACCCTTAAAAACTGTAAAGCATTGGATATTAAAGCTCTTGTTATTATTGGTGGCGACGACTCTAACACCAACGCCGCTATTCTTGCGGAATACTTTGCCGCTAAAGATGCCGGCGTATCTGTTATCGGTGTCCCCAAAACAATTGATGGTGATCTCAAGAATGATATGATCGAAGCCTCTTTTGGTTTTGACACGGCAACCAAGGTTTATAATGAATTGATCGGTAATATTCAACGCGATGCCAATTCAGCCAAAAAATACTGGCATTTCGTAAAATTAATGGGGCGTTCAGCCTCACATATCGCTCTTGAATGTGCACTTAGAACTCAAGCCAACTATGCCTTAATCTCCGAAGAGGTCGAAGCTAAAAAACAAACCCTTGATGATATTGTTGAAATATTAGCCGATATCGTCGCTAAACGTTCAAATAACAATGAAGATTTCGGTGTTTTTATTATCCCCGAAGGTTTAATTGAATTTATTCCTGAAATGAAAGAATTGATCACCGAATTGAACGAACTGATGGCCGACAAAGAAGATGAATTGAACACCATTGAAGATGCAGACGACAAACGCAACTACATCATCAAACATCTTGATGAAAACACATCGGAACTATATAGATCATTACCGGCACAAATCGCTGAACAGTTGATCATGGAACGCGACCCTCACGGTAACGTTCAGGTTTCATTGATTGAAACTGAAAAACTGTTATCACTGATGATCAAAGAAAGACTTGCCGAATTAAAAAAAGAAGGCAAATACAACGGATCCTTCAAAACACATTCACATTTCTTCGGTTACGAAGGCCGTTGCTCATTCCCCTCGAACTTTGATGCGGATTATTGCTACGCTCTCGGTTACACCGCGGCCCTTCTTGCCGAAAACGGTTTAACCGGCTATATGTCTTCGGTACGTAACCTTAAAGATACAGCGGAAAACTGGATCCCAGGTGGTACACCCATGACCAGCATGATGAATGTTGAAAGACGTCACGGTAAAGACAAACCCGTTATAAAAAAAGCGCTCGTCGAATTAGACGGAGCACCTTTTAAAGCCTATGTTGCAAACCGCGACAAATGGGCAGTAGAAACCTCATACACTTATCCCGGTCCTATCCAATATTACGGTCCTGCCGAAGTGTCTGAGATCAAAACAATCACACTTGAATTAGAACATCAATAAAGGAGCATAAAATGGCTAACAAACCTAATTTGAAACCCGGTGTTGTTACTGGTAAGGCTCTTCTTGACATCTTTGAATATGCCAAAGAAGAAAAATTTGCCCTTCCGGCAGTCAACGTGATCGGCTCAAGTTCAATTAATGCAGCTCTTCAGGCTGCCAAAGAAGCCAAATCGGCTATCATGATCCAATTCTCAAACGGTGGTGGTGTTTTTAACGCCGGAAAATACCTTGATAACACAGATCAAAAAGCCGCTATTGCAGGCTCAATTGCCGGTGCTTTACATATTCGTGAAATGGCTAAACATTACGGTGTTCCTGTCATCCTTCACACTGACCACTGTGCAAAAAAACTTCTACCTTGGATCGACGGATTGCTTGACGCCAGTGAAGAATACTACAAAGTTCACGGCGAACCACTATTTTCATCACACATGATTGATCTTTCTGAAGAACCTCTTGAAGAAAACCTTGATATCTGCAAAAGTTACCTCGAACGTATGTCAAAAATCGATATGCTTCTTGAGATCGAACTCGGTGTAACCGGAGGTGAAGAAGATGGCGTTGACAATACCAATGTAGACAATTCACTTCTATACACACAGCCTGAAGAAGTGAATAAAGCTTACGAAATTCTATCTGCTGTAAGCCCTATGTTTACAATTGCCGCTTCATTCGGTAATGTACACGGTGTTTATAAACCCGGTAACGTTGTTTTAACTCCGAAAATTCTTTTAAACTCACAGAAGTTCATCTCTGAAAAACACGGTTTAGGTGAAAAACCCGTAAACTTCGTATTTCACGGTGGTTCAGGTTCTGCCCCCGAAGAAATTGAAGAAGCTATTTCATACGGTGTGATCAAAATGAATATCGATACAGATACTCAATGGGCATATACAAAACCCGTTAAAGATTATATGGATGAATTCGATGCTTATCTTCAAGCACAGATCGGTAACCCCGAAGGTGCCGATAAACCGAATAAGAAAAAATACGATCCCCGCGCTTGGGTTGTCGTTGGTGAAAAAGGTTTTACAAAACGTCTCGTACAGGCTTTCGAGAACCTTAATTCAGTTGGTAAATTCGCTTATCTTAACGAATAAATCACTACAAGGCCGGACCTAATCGTCCGGCCTTCAATTTAATTCCCATCTTAATATCTTGACTTATATCACGCTTTATCGTATAATTGATTTAGTAATACTATTACTAAGCAAATAAAACACATAAAGGTTCGGAATGAGAAATTATTCTTTCTTTACAAAAATTGTCGTTAATCTAATCGCTTTTACCATCATCGGTACGATGTTTAAAGGTATACATATTGATGGTATTTTTACTTTGATCGCCATGTCGGTCCTCTTCGCAATTCTAAATGCCCTTGTCAAACCCTTTATAACGATCATTACCCTACCCATTACAGCAATGACTTTCGGAATATTTTATCTTGTAGTAAACGGCTTTATGGTTTGGTTGACATCAAGCCTTATCCATGGTTTTACCATTGTAGATTTTGCAACAGCCTTTTGGGCTTCCATTTTCTTATCGCTGGTCTCATGGTTAGCTGAAATGATATTTTTTAGAAGAGATGCAGATTAACTTACTAAATCATTCTGCCCAGTTTTGGGAAACAGATAACGGACATGTCCGTTGCACACTTTGTCCTCATCAATGCGAACTAAGCGAAGGACAAAGCGGCATTTGCATGGTACGAAAAGTTATTGACGGACAACTTTGTTCTATGGTTTACGGACTCCCCTCCGCTGTGAGAGTTGACCCAATCGAAAAAAAACCACTCTACCATTATCTTCCGGCTTCCAAGACATATAGCATCGGAACTCAGGGATGTAATTTAAAATGCAATTTTTGTCAAAACTGGCACCTATCTACCCAATTTGGACACAGTAACGAAAAACACAGTCCTGCAGATATTATTGAACAAGCGCTTGAGCATTCTTGCAATAGCATAGCATTTACTTATAATGAACCCACAGTTTTTGCCGAATACATGATGGATATACGTGATCTTGCTAAAGATCATGATTTAGCCTGTATTCTTGTCACAAACGGTTACATAATGCCAGAAGCCCGTAAAGAGGTTTATAAAAATATAGATGCCGTAAACATAGATTTAAAAGCATTTACGGATGCTACTTATAAAAAATATACGGGTGGCAGACTTAAACCGGTTTTAAACACCATCAAATGGTGTATGGAACAAAATATACATACGGAAATTACCACCTTACTTATTCCCGGAGCAAATGATGATCCGGAATTATTTACAAAAGAATGTAAATGGTTAGTTAAAAATTGTGGTGAAAATATCGCTTTTCACATCAATGCCTTTCACCCAGAACATAAAATGATCGATTATCCCCGGACTTCCAAATCCACGCTCAAAAAATGTAAAGAAATTGCACTTAATGCTGGTTTAAAATATGTTTATGTTGGAAATTATCCGGGATTTGATAATAATACATACTGTGCCGATTGTCATAAGGCCATCATTGAAAGAAAAGCTTATGACATCAAGGTAAATGAACATGAACAACATAAACTACCTGTAAAATGGAGTGTAACATGAAGTACTCAGACTTCAAAAACGCCATACTTGCCCACTTCAACTCACTTCAAGATGAAGGCGGTGAGGAATTTCTTGAACTCATGGTTGATACAATTGATGTATTTGATACAGAGGGCAACAAAATCAATACATTGTTTGGGTGGGAATATAGCCTTTCACGCTCCAGACATTGGGACAAAGAGCAAGAGAACCATATTATGTTCGACGGCTTCACGGATGAACATCTGACGGATCTTTACGACACACTACTTGACTCGGAAGCGGAAGTTGAAAAAATTGTTATGAATGTTGATGGAATGAATGACCTGGATGAACCGATCCATAAAGAAATAGTCGTGGAGTTTTAAAATTTAATGTCTGAATCTTTTCAGTTTGAGCAATACAAGGATTCAAACCCTTTCTCAACGAGTTACAGCTCGATAGAAATACCTATTACTCGACAAAACTTATTCATGATGCAACGTCAATTTTCCGTAAAAGATCATGTGGATTTTTTCCCTTTTGATGTTCTTGGGGCAATGAATCCATCAAACAATATCGATAAAAACTACCGTGTTCGTACCATTACCTTACACACTGATGCCGGTTTTGATATTGAAACGGATATTGTTGAAAAAACCTTTGTATTCAGAAATAGAAGCATGCAAAAAGGTTCCACTCGATATATGAGTGATAAAAATGTTAAACCGGGTGATGTGATCCTTATTGAAAAGATCGATCCCTATGAATATAATATGAAAATCAAGCGAGGTAACTGATGATCAATAAAATCAACTTTGAACTTGATGATGACGAATTAGCAGCGTTTAAGGAACTGGTCAAAAAATTAAGTAATGTTCGCGGTGAAGCAACTCTAAAAGTTGACGGTACATTACGCGGTGCATTACAGCAGATCCAAAAAGAGCTACATCATTATGATGATTTTAAAAAGCGTGATCTTTGGTAACCAGAAGCCAGAATAAGCTAAAGATCTTTTTAAAACTATAAAATAACACATTCTAGCAAAATATGTTATCCTGACTAAAGAAAATTGCTCGGAATAACAAAAATACAATTGGGAAGAGACTAAAATGATTAAACAGACTCCTTTTAAGGACCGACATGTGCTGCTCGGTGCCAAGATGGTCGAATTTGCAGGCTATTCCATGCCTATTTCATACAAGGGAATAAACCAAGAACACATGATCATTCGTAAAAAAGTCGGTGTATTCGATGTTTCGCATATGGGGGAATTTCTTGTAGAAGGATGTAATGCAGAAGAATTTTTACAATCAATCACTGTAAATAATGTCAAATCACTGATTGATGGTCAAGCACAATACTCTGCCATGTGCTATCCTAGTGGCGGAATCGTTGATGATTTGATCGTGTATCGTTTTAATGGCAAGAAATACATGATGGTCGTTAATGCTTCCAACATGGATAAAGATTTTGCATGGGCCAAAGAACACCTCCTCGAAGGAGTTACTCTAACAAACCAAAGTGATAATATGGCATTATTGGCCATACAGGGACCTAAAGTACTTGAAGTACTTCAACAACTGACCGATGTTAAATTATCCAAAATCGGGTTCTATCATTTTGCCGAAGGTGTTTTGGCAGGCAAGAAAATGATCATTTCGCGAACAGGTTATACCGGTGAACCCGGCTTTGAATTATATCACGACCCTAAAGATGCCCTGGAAGTATGGGATGCCATATTTAAGGCTGGGAAAGATTTGGGCATTGAAGCTGTGGGCTTAGGTGCAAGAGACACTTTACGCTTAGAAATGAAATACGCGCTTTACGGTAATGATATCGATAAAGATACAAATCCAATCGAAGCAGGTCTTGGCTGGATCACCAAGTTAGACAATGATGATTTTGTTGGAAAAGATGTACTGCTTAAAGTTAAAACGGAAAAACCCGCTCGTCGATTGATCGCATTTAAAATGATTGATCGTGGTATCCCCCGCCATCATTATGAATTATATGTAGGCGATGAAAAAGTCGGGCATGTTACAAGTGGTACCATGTCGCCCTCACTTCATATCGGTATAGGAACCGGCTATGTCAAACGTGACTATTCTAAAATCGGAACAATAATTGAAATGGACGTACGCGGCAAACGACTGAAAGCAGAGATCGTACGACCACCCTTTGTTGATTCGAGTCCAATGGAATTTTGATCGTCCGATTTACCCTCGCAAAACAATTAATAATATAATTTACTACAATAGAAGCCACGCAGTCGCGTGGCTCTACGTATCATACTCTTATTTTAAACAAACACCATGTTTTTTTTGCTTGTATAAAAAAGAGGCAAACACAAGTTCACCTCTATTTTTTACTTTCACCTTATTGCTAATGGAACTTATCCCATTCTTCCCATCTGAAAAGTGCTCCAAGCTGCTGAAACTATCATTCCAAGCAACATAGTAATAACAACCAACAAGGTAGCTTTCTTGCCTGTATATTTATACAGCACTTTAAATGCTACAACCCAAACAATAATGCGCCAGATCTTAAAAAACTCAAATTGCGCAAGGAGATTAAAACCAAAACTTGTTGGATCAGGGTTCTGAATTAATGAGGCAAAGCCAAGATAAACACCAATAGTTTCTTTTTGAAGAACCAGAAATATCTTAATAATTGATTCGGGGATAGATATCAATAGAACATAAAGAGCTGTTGCTAACAATGTACCGTATTTTTGTTCACCACCACCAATAAAATTACCGACGATCATCATAAACAGTGCACCCAAAAGAGCGGTTACAATCGCTCCAAGCGCAGCTGTGATTGTACTGATTATTTTAGCTACAGGTGAACCACTCTGTTGTATGATCATCTCTTTCTGTTCCTGAGAATATTGTTCCATTTTCATAATAGCATCTTTTTGTACATCTGCCATAATATCACCTGTGATCATCATAAAAGCAATAACCGTTGCGATCAACAGTAATATTGGAATAACAAAATCAGTCCATTTTGTCCCCTCATCTCTAATAGAAGTAAAACATTTCTCCGGCGAAACAAATACATTACCAATTCTTCCCAATACACTCATACCTATCTCCTTTATGGTTTCCTGTTTATTTCATAGTTTAAGAATATATTGGTTTAAGATTAAAATGAGAAATGAAAAATTACAAATCGTGAGTAGAATAAGACCTAACAAAAAAAATGTAAAAAATCATTTGAGAAGTATAATAATATTATTTATTTTTAAGCCGTTGTCAGATGTATACTTAAAGGAGATTCATAATGGCAGTAGTAGTAAATGTAGGCGTATGTGACGGCATCGGTGAATGCGTAGAAGTATGTCCAGTAGAAGCTTTGGAATTGAAAGACGGTAAAGCCGTTGTCGATGAAGATCTTTGCATTGATTGCTTGGCTTGCGTAGCAGCTTGTCCTGTTGAAGCAATTTCTGAAGGTTAATCGCAAAGCGATAAAGAAAACTAAGGGCAGGTTATTCTGCCCTTTTTATATTTAGGAGAAAAGAATGTCAAAAGAACAAGAAAATCAAAATCCTTTTGATCTACAAAAAAAAGCAAGATATGCTAAGCATGTTATCGCCATTGCTTCAGGCAAAGGTGGTGTTGGTAAATCGACCGTAGCAGCTAACTTGGCATTATCCCTTAAAGCACAGGGTTATTCGGTTGGTTTATTGGATATGGATCTCTATGGCCCCTCCGTACCCATGATGTTTGGTCAACATAAACCTACTGAATCCGTTTCTGAACAAGGCATATTACCTGCAGAGAAGTATGGTATCCAAATAATGTCTCTCGGTTTTTTCTTAGATTCAACCCAGGCCATTATCTGGCGTGGTCCCTTGGTAATGAAAGCCGTTGATCAGCTATTAAATGATGTCTGGTGGAAAAAAATGGATTACCTGATCATTGATCTTCCTCCCGGTACCGGCGATATCCAGTTAAGTTTGGTTCAAAAGATAGAACTCAGTGGTGCAGTTATTGTTACCACACCTCAAGATCTTGCTTTAGCCGATGTCAAACGCGGTATCAGCATGTTTGAGAAAGTCAATGTCCCTATCTTGGGCATAGTCGAAAACATGAGTTACTTCCTCTGTCCCGAATGTGGACATAAATCACATATCTTTGGCCAAAATGGCGGACTTAAAGAAAGCGAGCGCTCAAAAGTGGAATTTTTAGGTGAAATTCCTTTAAATGAAGAGATCATGAGTGCTGCAGATACCGGTTGCCCTATTGTAGAAAGTAAACCCGGCTCAGCCGAAAGCAAATGCTACATGGATGTTGCCGAGAAAGTAGTGGCAAAACTTCCTTTGGAAGAAAAGTAAATCCTAGAGCACCCCTAATTTTATGGGGTCAGCTCTATTTTGTTGTAATAAAAATGATAGCCTTAGGGTAAAACCTAAGGCTATTGAAAATATTTGCTAAAATAATTAAACTAAAATTGAATTGAAATGGGCAAATTAAAATCATAAAAAATAAAACTAGTGTTAGCTCCACCGGTGAAAACAGCAAATAAGGAAGGATCAATACCAATCTTCCAAATATTTACATATCAATATTTTGCCGGCAGAACTTTACGCCCCTTTATAAAACCACACTTTGATCGCCATCAAAAAAAAGAGCCTTGAATCCCCTCCTTTGCCAAAGCTCCGGTAGATCAAGGCCTATGAATAATTTACTTTATGCTCTTCGTCGACGGAATGCTTCGACGGTTCAATCTTTTAAAACAATTTCATTTGCTCTTCCGATTCAATTTTGTCCACCTCTCCCCCAAATCCCTTCATAAACTCTAAAAATTCATCTTCATTCATAACGGGGATATCCAAAGAACGAGCTTTATCCAGCTTGGAGCCGGAGGCTTCACCCGATACAACATAATCGGTCTTGGCAGAAACGGATCCCGATGCCTTAGCACCCAAATCACGGACCATATCTTTAGCCTGATCGCGAGTCAGTTTTTCCAGAGAGCCGGTAAAAACAAAGATTTTTCCTTCAAGGGGCTTCTCTCCTTTATCGTTTAGTGTAGGATCGATCCCATATGATATCAATCGCTCAACCATGCGTTTATTATCTTCATCTCTCACGTAAGATACCACGCTCTCAGCGACAATCTCTCCGATATCGTCTATTGCTACCAATTCATCCTGTTCGGCCTTTAAAAATGCCCCTAGCGAGCCAAAATGAGCAGCAAGAACACGAGCAAGATACTCTCCGATGTTCGGGATACCCAAAGCATAGATCACGTTATGCAAAGCACGCTTTTTAGATGCATTAATTGATGTCATCAGATTTCTTGCCGACTTTTCTGCAAAGCGTTCAAGCGCTACGACCTTTTCATATTTCAATTCATAGATATCAGCCATAGATGTGATCAAATTTTCATCCACAAGCTGTTCAACTATCTTCTCGCCCATACCATCAATATTCATGGCAAGCTTGGATACAAAATGAGAAATCCCGGTTTTCAACTGCGCCGGGCAATCACTATGAACACATTTAACCGCCACACCGCCTTCGATGCGCTGAACGTTGGAATTACATACGGGACAGTGATCCGGTAATTTATAAGGCTGCGTATTTTCAGGTCGTCGCTCCGTAAGTACCTTGATCACTTTTGGAATTACATCTCCGGCACGTTCTACAACCACCCAGTCACCGACTCGAATATCTTTTCGGTCAATCTCATCCTGATTATGCAAGGTCACGCGTGCAACCGTAACACCACCTAATTGTACGGGCGTTAAATTTGCAACAGGTGTTAATACACCGGTTCTTCCTACCTGCGCAACAATAGATTCGATCTGTGTAACTTCTTGCCTTGCCTTAAATTTACCTGCAATAGCCCAACGTGGTGTACGAGTGCGCATGCCCAATTCTTTTTGCAAAACAAGGTCGTTCACTTTTACCACAATACCATCAATATCATAGGGTAATGTTTCGCGATCTTCTTCCATCTTGCGAAAATAGGCCAAAGCTTCATCTTTGTTTTTTAAAATAGTATTATATGGATTAACCGGAAATCCCCAAGATTTAAATTTTTCTAACAGTTCCCATTGTGAACGATAGTCATAACCTTCGATCACTCCGGGAGAATAAATAAATATTTCAAGAGGACGCTTAGCGGTAATTTTTGAATCCAATTGACGTAATGAACCGGCTGCGGCATTACGAGGATTTGCAAACAACTTTTCCCCTGCCTTTTCACGATCTTCATTAAGTTTCTCAAAACCTGCTTTGGAGATGATCACTTCACCGCGGACTTCTAAAAGCCCCGGGATATCTTCGCCAAAAAGCTTTCTGGGAATTTGAGGGATGGTACGTAGGTTTTCTGTAATATCTTCACCGGTATAACCGTCCCCACGTGTAGCGCCGGCAATAAATATTCCATTTTCATAGATCAATTCAACACCCAGCCCATCCAATTTCGGTTCACCGACCAACTCTATATCATCTTTGTTGCTTGCTTTGCGCAACCGTTGATAAAAGTCGCTGAGTTCTTCTTCGTTTAAAGCATTAGATAAGCTGAGCATAGGCATGCGGTGTATTAATGTAGAAAATTCCTCCAACACAGCACCACCAACCCGTTTAGTAGGAGAATTAACATCAGCAAACTCTGGATATGCCGCCTCGAGTTCCTGTAGTTCACGAAATAGCTTATCGTATTCGGCGTCCGAAATAGTGGGAGCATCAAGCACATAGTAACGATGCGCATGTTCGTTTAGCTGCTCGCTAAGATACAGTATTCTTTCTTTTACCTGATCTTTATTCATCAAAAGTTCTGGATGCGCATACATCCACTCCGGTATCCAAAATATTTTTTATAACAACATCACCCATTTTTAAAGGTGCACATGCCATTGTTGAGTTGATCACCTGCATAGCATCAAAGATCTTTTCCTTGGGGATTGGTCCCGATGTATGCACGGCTAGGCGTACATGATCTTTACTTTTTACCTTCACGGTAGATGTCAACATACGCTTAGGATCAGTTAATTCTTCAATTGCGTAATCTTGTCCGCGTTTACAGGAATTTCCGTTAACCTTATATGAATCACCGTCCTTTTCAACGGTCAATTTACACCCTAAAGGGCAAACGATGCATACGATATCATGATATTCTTTATTCTTCATTGTCATAATTTGCTAATGCCACCACGACCTTTTCATGGATCTTGGTGATATCTTTGGTTTTGCAGTGATAGTTATTTGCAATCAGCGAAAATGCGATCATGCGACCGTTTATATCTTGCACATAGCCGGTATGTGAACGAACTTTTCCAATATAACCGGTTTTTACACGGGCATTTTTAGCGGCGGCTGTTCCGTCACCAAAATATAAGACATAGCCAAAATCTTTATCATCACCTGCTCTGGCAAAGGTCTTATAAAAATCTTTAAACGAATCACGTTGTGTCATAGCTGAAAGGTAGTCAGAAAATATCTTCGTGGTGATCATGTTTTCCTGAGATAGACCGCTGGCATCCGAAAGTCTTAAACCGGAATGCTCAACATGAAGTTTATCCAAAAATTTATTAAGGTATTTCAATCCGGCTCGCGTGGTACCTTTACCCATTTCTTTGTGAGCAACGCTCAAAAGGAGCATTTCAGTATATGTATTATTCGACAATTTATTTGTAATTTCAGCAATGAGTTTTAGAGGAGGCGATTTAACTGTTTTCAACAGTTTATGGCTGTCATATTTTTTCTTTTCGTTTAGCACCATAACACCCTGACTTACCTGAATATCTTTTTTTTCTAAAGAAGTCTCAAGTGCCTGCGCGATCGCAAGTGCCGGATTGGGTATCGCTCCTTTTATTGTAAAGCGTTCTTCGCCGGCAGGAACCGTTCCATAGAAAATCGCTTCATAAACATTGGGTGCGCATAAAATATAGCCATTATCACCGGAATGCAAGGGACCGGTTTTCATAAGATTTGTGTAGCTTAATCCCGGGATCTCGGGACGCATGCCAATCACCTCGGCAACATCACCTTCTTTCTCACCGGGTTTAAAATCAAGATAATATTTGTTATCCGAAAAGCACAAGGCACCAAAACCGGCACCATAGTAATTACCAAGATCTTCCCAAGTCCATGTTCCGGGTGCATGAAATGGAGCATATTTTGATTCGTCTCCGATAATAGAACCTTTAATCGAAGTGATACCCGCACCCTCAATGGCTTTAACCCATGTAGACATCAATTTACGTTGCGACACGACACCTCCGACCTGATCACCACCCAGCGTAGGATCTCCATCGCCGACAATGTAGATATTTCCATCAAGCACACCGTTTTCATCGATGTTGCCATCGTAATATAATTTTGTTTTATATGTATGATTGGCACCCAATCTATCCAAAGCAATACCAATGGTTAAAACTTTTAAGGATGATGCGCAAGCCAAGGACATTTCAGCATTATGAGAAATGATCGCTTCTTCTTGTGGAGATTGATCAACATAACGTGCATATACAGACCATTGAGCATGTTTTAACTCTTCCATATTAGCCAATTCTTCAACCAATTCTGCTGGAGATTGAGCGAAAAGAACAATGGCTGTCAGTGTCAATAATAAGATTCGTTTAAATTTCATGGTATCCTTTCAATCATTTTTATCTAAAAATAGAAGGAATGGGAATATCACCCCACAATTCTTCACACATTTCACTTAAGGTTTGAGTATTAAATATACCCTTTTCTATCCAATCCACTAATCGTGGTGAAATTCGCGGGTAATTCATAGCTGTTATCGCAGGTAACTCTAACCACTCTTTGACCTCAGTTTCATCCAGATTTTTCATCTCTTTACCAAATTTCAATACTTCAATGGCCATGGCATTGGCAATCTGTTCCGCCTGCCCTGCAATGGGTTTGGCAAGCGTTTTTACCCCCACATCAAAAGCCTCGGTATTAGCCATATATCCGCCATGCAAAATAGCCCCTTGTGATGAATATACCGTATTTAGAAAATCTTGTCGACTACGAGGATGATAAATAATATTATCTTCCTGTTTTAATTCTTTTACACTGGTAAACAGATGATAATCATAATCTTTAGGACAGCGTTTTAACATTGTTTTCACCGACTGGGGATCCTCGTAAGGTAAATATACCGTTACCTGCTTTTGCCCCGGTTTCCCTTCGGGTTTCAATTCGGATTCCGGTAAAATGGGGGGTAAAATGGGAAACCCGAAATGATGCCAATGTGTTGAAACTGTAAAATCACCCGGCACAAAATGTTCAATGATTGTCCTAATAAATACATGCAAAGGTGGGTATGGAATATCATATAAAAATGCCGATGGATGCGACATAACCACAGAGGGAATCTTGTTTTTCTTAGCTATTTGAACGGATACCGGCTCAAAATCACTGATAACAAGGTCGATCTTCTTAGCATCGTAGTAGATAATATCACGAAGATACGAGATAGCATCTAAACGAGGCGCTGTTTTAATATAATTGATTCGTCCTTTTTCGGTGACATAGGTCAGTCCCTTGAATATTTTATATGGTTCAAAGGATTCCACATTACTTAAACGTTGCTGTGCACCCGAAAAAATCACTTCCACATTATGACCGCGACGTTTTAATTCCTTAATAATATCACGTGATGGACCAATATGTCCATTTCCTGTCGTTTGTACGCCATATAATATATTCATGCTTGTCCTTGATCGTAAAATCCTATTTCAGGAAAATATAAGAATTCAATTGATAATTGACAAAGGACAATTGACAATTCGTAATCGGGTGTCATCGCGATTTATAATTCCTCATCATTCCCAATGCTCCATACTCATGTGCCGACTTCCTTCCCGCTTCTGACTCCTGAAAAGACTTTTCATTTCTTGCGATAAAACTATATATTCCCCTCTTGGAGGAAATATGAACTCACACATCAAATACATCGCTTTCGATGCCGACGACACACTTTGGGATAATGAACCCTTCTATCGCGATCTGGAACATCTTTTTAATGACCTTATGTTAAACTATATGAGTGCCGAAGAAAGCTCAGCGGAATTATTTAAGACCGAGGTTGCCAACCTTCCTCTTTACGGTTTTGGCGCTAAAGCTTACACCTTATCTATCCTGGAAACGGCATTAAGATTAAGCAAGGATAAAATCTCAAGTACAGATCTGAAAAAATTACTCGAAAAAGGGAAAAAACTCACAGATTCACCCTTGATCTTATTGGATCACGTTGAAAACACATTAAAAGAACTTACGCAAAATTACACACTGATATTGGCAACAAAGGGTGACCTTTTGGATCAAGAAAGAAAGTTGCGTAAATCCGGCCTTGAAAAATATTTTCACCATATTGAAGTGATGAGTGATAAACAAATCACCGATTACGAAAACTTATTCAAACGACTGAATATTAAAGCATCAGAATTCCTAATGGTGGGAAACTCCATGCGCTCGGATATTATCCCTGTCGTTGAACTGGGTGCTTATGCCATTCACATCCCCTATCACACCACGTGGGCTCACGAGGATATTGAACCCATAGAATTACCTCATGAACGATTTATAGAAATTGATTCGATCAATAAGATCATAAACGAATGTTCCTGGCTATAATGTAAAAAACCGCAGCAATGCTGCGGTTCTGCAATATCATTTATCATTTATTATTTAAAATTATATAACGGTTCCATCCGGAATTGTTACATCCTTCTTGATAACAATAATACCTTCACGAATGTAATAATCTTCACCTACGAAATCCTGAATATTATCTTTATTTATGATCTGAACATTGTTACCCATACGTACATTCTTGTCAACAATAGCATTCTTGATAACGCAATTTCTTCCGATCCCAAGCGGGATCTTTCCTTTTGAATCGGTTTCAAAGAAATCGTTACCCATAAGGTATGAATCGCATATCTCACATCCTTCACGTACAACCGAACGAATTCCTAAAACAGAATTTTTAATCTTATCGGCATGTACAAGCGCACCATCATTGATCAATGATCGTTTAATTTTCGCTTCAGAGATCCTTGATCCCGGAAGCATTCTAGCGTGAGTATAGATAGGAAAATTCACATCAACAAAGCGGAAATCTGGTTTCATCGCCGTTAAATTGATATTAGCGTCATAAAATGATTTAATGGTACCAATATCTTCCCAATAACCATCAAAGAAATAAGCATGAACATTATAATCTTCGATCGCACCGGGAATAATATCACCACCAAAATCATCCTTAGGAATTTCGGTTAGTGTTTTACGCAAGGTGTCACGATTAAAAACATAAATACCCATGGAACCCCAATAAGGTCTTTCGGGATCGCCGGTGGGACTTGTCATGGCCTTAAGTTTTTCATCGGTTTCCGGTTTTTCAGCAAAATCTATAATGCGACCTTCATCGTTCACTTTTAAGATACCAAAACCTTTTGCTTCTTCCTTGGTTACCGGTTTTACCGAAATGGTAATATCGGCCTCTTTCTTGCGATGATGTTGAACAAAATCCGCATAATTCATTCTATATAGATGATCGCCGGCAAGAATAAGATATTGATCAAATGAATAGGTATCAAAGTGACCTAAATTATGTCGAACCGCATCGGCAGTCCCCTGATACCAATCGGCATTCTCTATCGTCTGTGCTGCTGCCAGCACTTCCAGAAAGCCTTCCGTAAAATTATCGAATTTATAGGTCTGATTGATATGACGGTGCAAAGATTCGGAATTGAATTGAGTCAATATATATATTTTACGGATATTTGAGTTCAAACAATTTGAAATAGGGATATCGATCAAGCGATATTTACCACCAATAGGAACTGCAGGTTTAGAGCGGACGGTCGTTAATGGAGCCAGACGTGTTCCTCGCCCACCACCAAGGATCACGGATAAAACTTTGCGCATAATGCACCCCGTATTTTTTAGTAAATTTATTTCAACGAATCAATGACAGCATTCAAAGAATCCAACAATGTTTCATCCATATACAAGGAATCTTCCTTAGCCTCTTCCTGAGCAATAACATTGATGCGATAATTTGTAAACGTAAGATCAATATATCCAAAAGATGAATTCATCGGTATGTTTCCGCGAGGATTGGGAACAACCTTTTTCTTTGTTTCTTTCGTTTCGATCATAACTCTGATCTCTGAAGGAAGAAATAATCCCGGCTGAATTTCTTCTTGCGTAAAATTAATATCTGCTACCATTTCCGGCTTATCAATCATTTTCATCTGCTCAAGGATCCAATTGACTGTATCTATCTGAGCAAGAAAAACCACATCTTTACCTTCCATCGGTTTGATCACTTCAACAAAAGCAAGGTTATCTTTATTTTCTTCTAAAGTAATTGTACGCATAGATTTCGAATCCTTAACTAAGCGCTCAAGATCCATTAAAAATATCTCAGCAGGGATCATTAAAGGAATCTCATCTTCGGTATAAAGTGAATCAGGTCGTTGAAAATGTACAGTAGTTTCACGGTCAGGTAATGTTATTTCGGGCATGCGAGTACGGATACGAAGATCAACAACCATATCATTTACCTGCTGAAAATTCATATTTGCGCGTCGAATATAATAATTTGGATCAACTGCAAACAACAACAGAACCAAGCATAAACTTAAAACTAAAATTTTCTTTAACATGTACATTTCTCCTCTTCACAATCAATAGGATGTACGGTCCAATCGTTTTCGGGTATCCATTCTTTCACTTCGCCGTCTGGGGTTAACAATACGACGCGTTTTATATTGGCATTTGCGATCTGAGCTTTACATTGATAACAAACAAATTCATGCCCGCAAATATAAATTGTTGAATTATGTGTTGCATGCCCATTCCTGGCAGCTAAAGCAATAGCATTCGATTCAGCGTGTGAACCAACCGCACGACAACGCTCCAATTGAGTCCCGGATTTAATATTATGCCTATCACGATAACAGAACCCGATCTCTATACAATTCTTCTGATATTGAGGAGAGCCGTTATAACCCGTTGATATAATATCTTTATTGTTAACAATAACCGCACCTACTTGCCTTCTAAGACATGACGATCGGGTTGCCACAACTTTTGCAATATTCAAAAAATATTCGTCCCATTTGGGTCTTTTGATCATATACTCACTCAAAATTCGATTTCATCAAAGTCATATGAAATATGAGCATTTTTAAAATATTTATCAACTGCTTTCTCATATATATTAAGGTCTTTATAGCGCTCAGAAAAATGGGTTAACACCAATTTCCCGACTTCATTATCCCGAGCGTATATTGCAGCGCGTTCTGCCGTCATATGATTAAATTTATCGGCAAGATCACGTTCTGTATCCAAATACGTCGCTTCCATCAGCACGACATCGGCATTCCTGATCAAAGCAGGAATATTAGCGCAAATACCGGTATCTAGCGCATAAGCAAATACCTTTTCCTTAGTTAGATAACTGATCTCTTCACGCTTGATCTTTTTACCTTTATGCTCAATTTCCCCTTCTTTTTCCAGTTTACCAAGAATGGGACCACTCAGACCTAACTGAATCAATTTTTCTTTATCAAAACGCCATTGGGGTAAAAGTGAAAATCGATATCCAAGTGTTGGAGTTGAATGCAATAAATCAAATGCCTCAACCTTATATTCCGCAGTCTCTTCTACGATACCCACCTGCAAGGGATGAAAGTGAAAATCAATCCGTGAAGTAAATTTCGAGCTACTAACCAAGTTTTGTAAAAACAGTTCACCCTCTGCAGGATAATAAACATGTACGTCATGTTCAACTTGCATCAAATTTAAACGCTGTAATATACCCGGCAATCCCAAACAATGGTCACCATGAAAATGAGAAATGAAAATTTTATGAATTTTTCCGGGTGATATACCTGCAAACGTAAATTGACGTTGAGCTCCCTCGCCGGGATCAAAAAGAATACCTCCAAACGGCCAATTCAAAAAGTAAGCGTTCTGAGAACGAGTTTTAGTGGGTAATTGCCCTGCGGTACCTAGGATTGTGAGCTTCATGGTCTAAAATAGGTTAAAATCATAAAAATGCCAAAATCAATCTAACCGATAATCAATGATCATTTTTACCTACTTCCTACCACTCACCACTCACTACTTACTACTTACTACTCACTACTCACTTCTCCTATATCAAACTCAACACAATAGAATTTAATTTTTCACTCGGTCTATCTGATCTGGATAATAGAATAAGCGGAACCTTTGCTCCCATAATAATTCCGCCAACAGGAGCATGTTGTAATTCTATCATAGATTTTAACAAAAAATTACATACCGTAATTTCAGGGAACACAATAACATCCACATCACCTGAGATCTTTGAATCAATATTCTTTTTGAGAGCTGCTTCTTTATTCAATATCACGTCAATTGCAATAGGACCTTCAGCCAAGTATCCCTTTTCAGAGAATTCCTCAGCAAGTGTTCGAGCTTCAATCGTTTCAGGCATTCTAGGATTTAATTTTTCAACGACCGCAGCAAAGGCGACCTTAGGTTTTTCTTGTAAAACTTTTTCAGCCAATTCGATAACATTTTTCGTGATCGCTCTTTTCTTATCAAGATCGGGTTTTATATTTAAAGCCCCATCTGTCAGGAAAAGCAGTTTATGGTAACCCGGACTGTCACATACGGCAACATGCGATAAGGTTGCTCCTTTTCGTAATCCTTTCTCATGGTCCAATACCGGCGACAAATATTCCGCGGTAGAAATATCTCCCTTCATCAAAGCGTCTCCACAACCTTTTCTCACATCGGCGATCGCGCTCCATACCGCTTTCTCAGGATCTTTACATTCTATATATTCGGCACTTCTCAGGCCACTTTCATCGGCAAGTGCTTTCATAGTTTCCACATGACCATACAATCGTGCCTTAATAAATCCTTCTTTATCGGCAGCCGCAAGAGCTTGAAATATTGAGGGAGAATTAGGAAATACCACATTCAATGTTTTTGATTGTTCAACATTGATCCGCTTGTAGATATCACTATACTTCATTTCACCTCCATATCAATATTCATATATCTTCATTTTCTTGTCTAAAATTCTAAATCCACCATCCCTCATAGCTTCCAGTTCATTTTCTCCCGGACTCACTTCTATTTGAAACTGACCACCTAAATGCTTTCTCAATTTGCTCATAGCATATTCACCGTGAGCAATACCACCGGTAAAGATGACAGCTTTGACATTAAAATCTAAAACTGCCGCCATAGCACCAACTTCTTTACTTACTTGATAGAACATTGCATCCAAAATGAGCTTAGCTTCTTTGTCACCATTTTTAATTCGTTTCACAACCTCACGAACATCATTGGTACCTAAATAACCTTTTAAACCACTTTCTCTGCAAAATAATCTTTTAATCTCTTCTTCTTTCATACCCTTCTTAAATACCAGATCAAGAACACTACCCAAAGGTAAGGCTCCGGCTCGCTCGGGAGAGAATGGTCCCATACCTAAAAGCGCATTATTTACATCAATAATTTGATCATTACACATAGCGCAGACGGTAATTCCGCCCCCCATATGAGCAACAATGAAATTTTCATTCTCTATATCCCAACCCTTTTCTTCACAGATCCTGTGGGTCGTTGCTTTGATATTAAGTGTATGAAGCAAACTCTTTCGTTCAATACCGGGAACCCCCGATATTCTTGCAATTCGCCACATTTCATCTACAACCACCGGATCAATGATATACGCAGGTGCATTGAATTTTTCTCCAAAATATTTAGCTAAGGGTGCACCTAAATTTGATGCATGACTACCATACTTAGCAATTTTCAGATCATCGATCATATTATCGCAAACAGGATAAGCTCCACTTTTCATAGGGCGCAATATCCCACCACGGCCAATAACAATATCAATATTATCGATGTAATGATTTTTTAATTCATCAATAATTTGCTTCTTTCTAAAAGGGAACTCCTCATAAACATTTCCTTTAGAAATATGCTCTTCACTCATTGATACCGATAGTTCGAATTCCATTTTTTCACGATTAAATACAGCCATCTTGGTACTCGTGGAACCTGGGTTAATCGCCAAAACGCGTTCTGACATTTTCTCTCCTACTAATGTTTAGTAATACCTTACCTGCAAGATACAAATTTTATGTTTGAATTTCAAAATTTTTTCTTATATTGGCAGGCAATTTGAAGAAACGGGGAATTAGCTCAGCTGGGAGAGCGCTTGAATGGCATTCAAGAGGTCAGCGGTTCGATCCCGCTATTCTCCACTAGCCCTTTCCCGGGGCTTCGCCTGGCAGATAACTGCTAAACGGAGACTTGGGTAAGAAATAAGAACCTACCCGCCAATGGCGGGTTTTTATTTTATATTCGTTTTATCGCTTATGTAGAGCTGTAAATCTTATGCCTCTACATTAAAGTAAGCATTACAATTTAATCTTACGCATTCTCCCTTGTCCTTTTAACTCACAATGTAAACATTACAGGATGATTCCTAATTGTTTATTTTGATTTAAAGCAATTAATATGTATTTTTGATTACAATATTAAAGATAAAGGGGATTTCGCATATGAACGACAATGCTATATTAAATTCCGAGAAACTTGAAACCCTAACTCCCGAAACAGTACGAAAACTTTGGTCGAAAACCTACAACACTGATGGCAAACCGGATTGGTCACATATTTTTCCATATTATGCAGATAACATTATTTTTCAAGATTCAATTCAGCGTGTTGAAGGAAAAGAAGACTTTCTCGGTGTTTGCAATCGCCTAACTGAAAGATGCCAAGAATTACAAATGGAACTTTTAACCGTTGCCCAAAGTGAAAATGTCATCATTTTTGATTGGGTAATGACCATGGTATTTAAAAAATTTCCCAGTACACCAATGTATGGATCAAGCAAATTAACACTTGATGAAAATGGAATGATCAAAGAACAAAGAGATTACTATGACCTATGGGGAGATATTTTTAATAATATTCCTCGTTTCAATAAGATGTACAGACGATTCATGAAACGTAAATTCGGGTAAACATCATGGCATTAAAACTTCCAAAAGAACTAGCTTTTTTAGCAAATAACTCGCTTCCACCCAAGAAGTGTACAACATCTATGATCGGTAAAACCTGCCTGATCGCCGGAGCAACATCCGGTGTGGGGTATGAAAGTGCACTCGCAATAGCGAAAGCCGGCGCAGATATCATCATTCTTGCAAGAAATTTACAAAAAGCCGAGAAACTGCTTAATGATATTAAAGAAATCAATTCCAATATCTCTAAAATTTATTTAGCCGATTTCACCAGCATGATCAGTGTTCGCGAAGCAGTGAGTAAAATAATTAAAGACATCCCAAAGATCGATGTTTTAATCAATTCTGTGGGTATTTTTAATACAAGAAAAGAACTCATAAATGACTACGAAAAAAACTTTTACGTCAGCCACCTATCTACCCACCTAATGGTTAAAATGCTGATACCAAAGCTTATAGAATCTGCGCCATCACGTATTATTCATGTCAATTCCGAAGGACATCGCTTTGGGGGTTTATGGCTAAATAATTTAAACTGGAAAAATCGACCCTATATCGGTTTAAGAGCTTATGGTGCTGCAAAAATCGCTCAGATCTATTGCATGAGAGAGATGGACAAAGAACTAAAAAATAGCGGTGTAACCATCAATTGCATGCATCCGGGGGCGGTAAAAACCAACATTGGGAACAACAATGGTTTTTTATATAGGTTTTGGCTGCATAAAGTGATGTGGTTAACCATGAAAACCCCCGATATTTCCGGAGCGGCAATATATTATCTTGCTGCTGCTCCCGAAATGGAAGGGAAAAGCGGTAAATTCTATAATTTAACTACCGAAGAAGCTCTGGCTCCCTACGTTATAAACGATACAAAACAAAAAAAAACATATAGAATAAGCAACAAAATTATCGAGTTTTAATCTAGGATTATTGATGAATAAAAAACAATTTATTGTCGTAGGTGCCGGCATGGCAGGATTAACTGCGGCCGTTTATTTAGCTAAAGCCGGATACGATGTAACCATCTTTGAAAAATCCACCCGCACAGGTGGACTTGTTAATTCTTTCGAAAAAAATGGTTTTACTTATGATGGAGGTATCAGATCAATTGAAGATTCAGGTATCGTATTCCCATTTATAAAAGACCTTGGCTTAGATATTGAATTTGTCAAAAGCCAAGTATCTTTGGGTATTGAAACAGATGTGATCAGATTAAAAGATCTTAGCAGTCTTGAAGAATATGAAGTTTATTTACGTCGTAATTTCCCATACGCTCACCCCGAAATAGACCGCGTAATGAAGGTCATAAAAAAAGTGATATCTTACATGGATATACTCTATGGTATTGAGAATCCAATCTTCCATGATATTGCTAGAGATCCGGAGTATGCAACTAAGGTTATTCTCCCCTGGATGCTAAAATATGTTCGAGTTATGCGTAAGATTTTAAAAATGCATGATCCTGTTGAAGAATACATTCTTAAATATTCCCAGAACCAGCAACTAAATGATAATATTTGTCAGCATTTCTTCAGAGAAACACCTGCCTTTTTTGCATTATCTTACTTTTCACTGTATTTGGATTATTATTATCCCAAAGGAGGTACAGGTATTATTCCGGCAAAAATTGAAGAGCATGCAAGATCATTAGGAGTAAACTTCAAACTAAATACGGGTATAACTACACTGGATCCGGATAAAAAGATCGTGATCGATGAAAAAGGGAATGAATATTCTTATGAACAAATTATTTGGGCCGCAAATTTAAAAAGTATGTATGATGGGATCTCAGCTAATAAGATCCAAAACAAAAAAACCCGTAAAAAGGTTCTTAAAATTAAAGAGAACATGGAAAATCTGCGTGGTGGAGAATCGGTTTTTACTCTTTATATCGCAGTAGACCAAAGCCCACAATATTATAAAAATATTTGTTCAGAGCATTTTTTCTTTACTCCCGAGAAAACCGGATTATCAACTGTTGACAGAACTGCTATAGACAGTATTCTTGCTTCAAATTCTCAAGAGAACAATGAACATTTTAAAGAAGAGATTAAAAATTATCTTAAAATTTTCTATGAAAGGAATACTTTTGAGATATCAGCACCGGCAATGAGAGATCCCAACTTAGCTCCCAAGGGTAAAACGGCATTTATTATTTCTTGTTTATTCGATTATAAACTCACCAAATATATCAAAGATATGGGGTGGTATGACGAATTCAAGCAATACAGTGAAGAAATAATAACAAACAAACTTGATAGTACCATTTTCCCAGGACTTAAAAAGAAAATTATAGATCAATTTTCATCTACTCCGCTCACCATGGAACGATATACCTCAAACCTTCATGGGGCGCTGACCGGCTGGGCTTTTAACGAACAAGATATTCCCGTCCCTCATCAAGTAAATCAAATGTTCTCTGCTGTTGAAAATGATATTCCCGGAATTTATCAGGCCGGTCAATGGTCATACTCACCCGCCGGATTACCTATTTCGATATTTACAGGCAAACGTGCAGCCGATCAAATCATTAAAGATGAGAACAAAAAAAACAAACGTAAAAAAATCAAATAATTATTTTTTATGTAGCTCTAAAAACAAAAGGAGGTTCCCTTTCAGGATCCTCCTTTTTATTTTCCATTGATAATTATAAAATTGTCTTTTGCTTACCCCACGGAATTCACCAGGAGAGTATCGTGGAGTTAATCGTCAATTGATGACTCTTCATCAACTTGACGTTTCACTCTTGCAGGAATTACAAAGATCATCAGTATCAACGATACAACCAGAGGAATATAAAAATATAATGCTCCCGGACGATCACCTAAAATCACTGCGGCAATGATACAAAGCCCGGAGATAACCATAAGCTTGCCACTCTTGTTATGAACACGATTCCAAACTTCTTCATTATTTAAAGTTGCAGGTACACGTATACCAACCCATTTAGAATAAGGTAGTTTTCCCATTTGGTTACCCAGCAATACAAATACTATACCCAATCCCAAATGAATAAGTTGAAGATTAAATCCACTTTTACCAAGATTCAAAGCTGAACTCAAAGCAACCCAATTTATAAACGTCATTAGAGCAGCTATAAGTATGATCACAAAGCGAGTAGTTTTAATTTCACGATCATTATACATCTTACGAGACATTCCAATCGTCGCTGTCATGATTAACAAGATCACGGCCGGACCGATCAAGCAAGCGATCCAAGGTGGAGCGAAATTATCCGGTTCATTATTTATATTCCAGTGAATAGGAACCTCAACTATATCACTTTGTTTGAACTCAGAAAAGAAGTAGATCGAAATAAACGTTGAAACAACCAACAAAATTGCCAACACAATCAATTCTCTTTTAAACTTATTCATTTTCTTACCTCGATACTTCAATGTAAGATTTAATATCGTAATTATTAGTCAAACGAGCACCTACAATAAACATAACAAACATAATGGCAATGCCTAATAGACCTAAGGGGGCTGCCATCGTTTCTTTCCCCATAAAGCCTGTCAATAAGATCACAGAAGGTACCAGACCGTTAAACCATCCATGACCCACACAGGTTAATATCACAGAATTACCTCGAACGTACATATAGTTAAACAGCGTTCCCAAAAAGAACGTGACCAGGATAAACATAAACACACCAGCAACTGTAAAAGAACCATAATTATATCCCATAATGATCACCGGTGCATGCCAAAATCCCCAAATGATATTGGTGATAATATTTGCTTTCCAAAATCCCAATGGTAAAAGTTTTTGAAACAGATAAGGACGCCATCCATATTCTTCACCAAACATCATGATGATCGGGAAAGTTAAATTAGCTATCAAACCGATTACAATAAATTGGAAAGACCAAAAGAAAAGAGGATTTGTTGATTCTCCCATAAGGGTTAATCCATTTTGCCCCATATGTGTTAAATGCCAGTCCGGAGCCTTTCCATAAATGACAGCATTGAAAACAATGCTCAATCCTACAAAAGCCACTATTACGATCAACATGGATTTGTAATTTTTAAAATTACCAAATCTGAATCCGCTATTTCTAAATCCCTCTGCTGTTACCAATCTTAAGAAAATGGCCACTAAAGCAGGAAAAATCATCATAATTCCAAAGGCTTGAATAGGAAGATGCTGTTGCGAAACATACACGGCAACTCGTTCTTCAAGTGTATTGAGATCAATAGGCTCTCCACCTTTACCTAAAACAAATGTAGGGAGCATATCTTCGCTTACTTCCGGATGTATTTCAAGATATCTGGCCACAGCATCTTTATCTTGTTTCACTATATCCGAAAATTGTTTAATCGCAGGTAAGTCCGGATCAAGTTTTTTACCTTGCTTATATACAAATCCACAGAGCAAAAATGTTAAGAAATAAGTCAAAACAACAAACGAAATAACTCGTTTCCAATCTACTTGATTTGCAACAATCAACTTTAAGTTAGCATTACTTTTTTTCTTCATTTTCCTCTTCTCCTTTATCCTTATCGACTACTTTAAGCATATTCATAAACATCATCATTGCCTCTTCAAAAACACTGACACGAAGCGTATAGATCACATATTGACCTTTTTTCTTAGAATCTACGAGTTCTGCTTCTTTTAAGATCTTTAGGTGGAATGTGATCGAGGGTTTAGATATATCAAAATTCTCAGCAATCTCACCTGCGCTCATACTCCCCTTCTTTAGTAGCACCAGCATCTTCCGACGGGTCTCATCAGACAGGGCTGCAAACACTTTATTCAAGTTTGACATTCGCTTCTCCTTTAGACATTTAGATATTACTCTAATTATCTTATTAACACAAGCGTTTTCAGATTAAAAAATAATATATACAAAACAGCCTTGGGCTTAATACCAAGGCTATTTATAATATTTTGTATTGATACTCTATTTCATTAATAACATTTTTACACTCTTACAGGTAGTACTCGCATTGAATTTTGCTATATAAATTCCACTGGGCAAATTTGCAGCATTAAAGTCAACAAAATGACTCCCCGCCGACAATTGTTGCTTGATCAACTCTTGAATTTTCTTACCTTGTAAATCATAAACGCTTAACTCAACAAAATCATCTTGAGGAATTTCTATTCTTATCCTCGTTGAAGGATTGAAAGGATTGGGATAATTTTGATCTAAACGATAAGTAGAAACAATTTCCTGGGGAGAAATTGCTGTCAATTCAACTTCAAAATCAAAATAATTCAACACAGATTTCATAATGACACCTTGCATTGAATCCGGATAAATACTTTCAAATGGGAAACCAAAATATACAAGTTGCCCTTCTAACTCCGAGTCCCCAAATTTACCTGTATATTCAATTCCCGCACAACCATAAGTAAGTGTATCTAAACCTGAATAATACATAGATATTGCAGCACCTTCTTGAGGAGCAAAACCATCGGGTGCAAATACCTTATAAATATCATGCGTACCATCATCAAAACTAATTGGAGCCACACCATTTAACAAAGAACTACTAACATTTTCTGTAAGATATGCTTTTGCTTTACCGTTTTTAACTTTGGCCTTCAAATAGTTTTTATAAAATTCTTCATCTTTATTAATCAATGATAAATTCTCCACGATTTGCGCACCGCTAACAAACAGCTTTCCACCGGCTTCAAGAAATGCTCTAGCAAATGTACGTTCTTCTTCGAGAAATACCCCATTATCTAAGCCACAAATCCAATCAATGCATTTGTAGTCATCTGCTGCAATATTTGATAACATCAAGGCCTCATCCGACATTGAATCGTAACCAAGACCGGAGTTAGAAATCGCTTGTCCATGTTGAATGGGAAAATCATACGTATTTCCCGATAACGCCATATCAAAGGCCTGAACGATCAGAATTTCATTCACTTCATCCGTCATATAAATACTTAACACATCCTTTGCACAGGGCCCAACACCATAATCATTTTTTCCTGCGATCTTAAAAGCATGACTTTGCTCTAAAGCCAAAGATTTAAGAGTATCGCAAACCGAATCAATATAAAGGGTATCCGTAAAATCATTTCCATTGTAAGCATGATAAAGTTTAAAACCATTCGCTCTGTACACACTATCAACACGTACTTCAATTTCACCATTCCCAATATGTCTTAAAGAAAACCATTTTGGCTGAGCAAAAGGACGAAATCCGGGTAATGCTTCAATGTTTGTATAAATACCTTGATCTGTACCAACTATTGTATCTGTTTCATTGCAAAAAAATGATCTAACCTGATTACTCCCTATAAACCAATTGCTTTTATCAAGTACTGACCAACTTCCATCATTTTGGTCAAGCTCCAACAAACCCGCTCCTTCAAAATTAACTCCATCCACATAGTGAAAAAGGCCGGCATATATTTTAGAGCCATGTGACTGAATAAAGTGAATTCCATCAGCAGGAAGCCCTGTCGATTCTTCATACTTCGTCCAAGCTCCTTGAGAAAAATTAAACAACCCTCCCCTACAATAATTTGGTGCTTGTATTGAGGTATATTCATCTAAGCCCAACCAGAAACCATATTCATTTACCAAAAGACTTCGGCACATCACAAGATCCGAACTCGTAGGTATCCCGGCATTCTTGCTATAATAAGTCACTGAAGCAGGATCACTAATATTCAAGGATGCATCATAACGAAACACCCCATCATCCGTTCCTATCCATACGATAGTATCTGTAGCAAAAACAGAATTCGTATAAGAAGTTTGATAGTTATCCGGTTTCAAATTATCATGAACTTTATATGATTTTGTGCTGAATGGTTTGGTAAGTAATCCCGTAAATGACGCAACAAACAATGAATCACTATTGGCCGAAAAGCCTCTAACCCAATTGGAGTATACACCTCCGGGTAAAATATCGTGATCCCAATCACTACCATCAAGTTTACATGAATGTATACCGTAATTTGTAGCAAACCATACTCGGTTATTTGCAATAAGCATATCATTTACGTCATCGCTTTGCGTCATATAACCGTTATCTTTTTTGTAATAATACCACTCTTTTTCTCGCTCATCATATCTTAAAGCGCCATGGGATGAAGTTGCCAACCAATATCCATGCTCATATTCAAGAATATCAACAATACAATAATCGGATAAAATATTTTTCCAGGATTGTGCCGAGAGAGTAAATGTTGCAAGAAGCAACAATAATATGACCAAACGTACTTTTTTCATGTATCCACCTTTATTACTTAATTATCAAGGCAGTAATATATAAAGAAAGTATAAGAATTGTATATTAAATATTAAAATTTATAAAAATAGTATAAATTTATTTATCGTATAAGTGCATTAACCTTTTCTGCTCAACTTTTACAAATAATTACACTTATTACAACGACTTACGACTTACGCTTTTCCTTTTTCATTCTCTCAAAATAATCTTTGCTCAATTTTACAACAATTGGCGATAGTACAATGATCGCGACAAGGTTTGGCAAAGCCATGAGCGCATTCATAATATCCGAAAATCCGATAACGATATCAAATTGTACAACAGCACCCAATACAATGAATACAAGATAAACCCATCTATAGGGCTTAATCGCATTCTTGCCAAAAAGATAATCGGAGGCCCTGTCTCCATAATAGGACCAGGATACCAAGGTAGAAAAGGCAAAAAAGACAATTCCCAAAGCAACGATCTTTCCACCGAATGCTGAGTTCAGTCCGAGCTCAAAAGCTTTGGCGGTCAATTCGCCATCTGTAAAACCCATTTCGTGTACGCCGGTAACAAGAATGATCAATGCCGTTAAACTACAGACCAAAATAGTGTCAATAAATGGCCCTAACATGGCTACAAGACCCTCACGAACCGGTTCATTGGTTCTAGCGGCACCATGTGCAATAGCGGCCGAACCCATACCGGCCTCGTTAGAGAATAATCCACGCTTCACACCATTTCGGATAACCGTACCCAAAATACCGCCGGCTAAAGCGGCAGGTGTATGAAAGGCGTAATAAAATATATCACGAAATACTCCCGGTATAGCGTTAAAATTCATAGCAAGAATAATGAGTCCCGCTCCCATATAAAATACAAACATAAAAGGAACGATCTTTGAAGCCACTTTACCAATGCTTTTAATACCACCAAGAATAACGGCACCCACAAGCGTAGCAATACCAATACCAACTAAGAGATTAAATATAAAAGTCGGTTCATTGCCTTCATTGAACAAAAAATTAATACTGGTAGCCACATTATTGATTTGGAACATGTTTCCGATACCAAATGAAGCCAACATCGTAAAAGTAGCAAACAATACAGCCAACCATTTAAAATTCTTACCCATTCCCTGTTCTATATAATACATAGGACCGCCATGAGCTTCGCCATGTTCATCGATCTTCCTAAAATGCACGGCTAAGGTACATGAGGTAAATTTTAAAGCCATACCAAATAGTGCCGTGATCCACATCCAAAATACCGCCCCGGGACCGCCCGCAAGAATAGCCGCAGCCACACCCACGATATTTCCGGTACCAATGGTTCCGGACAAGGCAGCCGTTAAAGCCTGAAAGTGAGTGATCTCACCGGGATCTTTTTCTTTATCATATTTACCGGATAAAATACCAAGACCATGCTTAAATCCACGAAGTTGAATAAACTTATAACGGATTGACATAAAAATACCGGTACCAACAAGAATCACCATTAATGGCGGACCCCATACAAAAGACTGAATAGCGGCAATAATTTCATGAATGTTCATATCGGCTCCTTTCCAAAACTATAACTCAGTACAATATATTTACAATATTAAAGCGAATATAAGAGAATTATTTTGGATTATGAATCATAAATTATGAATTATGGACTCTTTAAATAAGTGTATAAAGTCAATCTCTTAGATCACTGCGTAATTAGTCTTAAATATAGTGAAAGAATCTCATGACGATTTAACATAAAGCATCAGATTGCTTCTATGAAACCATAAAAAATAATTATGTATAAATAAATATTCTAAACAGAAACAAACAGCATCCATAAAACTGATTTGATAATTTTAAACTATATTAAAATTGGGATCCAAATTATCCCCGGGTCGAAACTCCTGAAAAATATGATGTGCCTTCAAATCTTTCATCCATGCTCTGATCTCGGATAAGTGCTCTTCACGATGTATTGTTGGCACAACGGTCGTTCTGAATTCATGGGGAATCAGCGATTCGATGATCAAGTCAATACTTTGATGTATATGTTCTATATCAATATCTTGTCCACAGGCCATAGCATATCCGGATGGCGAAGATTTTATATCCATAGCAATAAAATCCAAAATATCTTCATGAATAACTTCTGAAAGAAATCCCGGAGAATATCCATTCGTATCCAATTTTAATAAATATCCCATTGATCTTATTTCTTTCATAAATGGAATAATATCCTTTTGACAAGAAGGCTCACCGCCCGATATAACCACAGCGTCAATCATATCCTTACGTTTATTTAAATAAGATAGAACCTCTTCTTTACTGATCGTTTTTCCGAATCTTTCAGGAAGAACCAAAGCGGGATTGTGACAAAAAGGGCAGCGAAAATCACAGCCTTGAGTAAAAACAACAGCTGCCACTTTCCCGGGATAATCGATCAACGAAAATTTTTGAAAACCACCAATTCGCATTATTCTACTTTTAGCATTTTTCTGTTCTTAAATTCATTTTTCTTACCATCATTCCATTGGTTTACAGGACGGATATAACCTACCACACGCGAATAAATCTCACAGTTTTCTCCGCATTGTGGACATTCTCTGTGTTCACCCGAAAGATATCCATGACTGGGACAAACCGAAAAGGTCGGTGTAAGTGTAAAATATGGTAAACGATAATTTTCGCAGACTTTTTTTACAAAGGATTTTACAGCATTCGTATTCGACATACGTTCACCCACAAAAACATGTACAACAGTTCCGCCCGTAAATTTAGTCTGTAATTCATCCTGAAGCTCTAATAACTCAAAAGGATCATCCGTGTAATTAACCGGTAACTGTACAGAATTTGTATAGTATGGTTCAGCGCCTTTTTTATAATCACTATCATTTGCACAAATAATATCAGGAAATTTGTTTTTATCAATTTTCGCAAAGCGATATGCCGTACCTTCAGCAGGAGTTGCTTCAAGGTTATAATAGTTGCCGGTATTTTCCTGTACTTCAATAATTTTATCTCTCAAAACATCCATCACTTCAACGGCAAAGTCTCTCCCCTCCTCTTCTGCAATATTTTTACCAAGAAGATTTTCGCAGGCTTCGTTCATTCCGATTACACCGATGGTACTGAAATGATTTCCCCAATAACAATTTAATCTTTGCTTTATGTCCTGTAAATAATGTTTTACATAAGGGAAAAAATTATTCTCCGTGTAAATTTCCAATACCTTTCTCTTGATCTCTAAACTTTGAACAGCCGTTTCTACCGTTAAGAACAACTTTTCATAAAACTCATCTTTATTTTTAGCAAGAAAAGCGATACGCGGGAGGTTTATGGTTACTACCCCAATAGAACCGGTCAGTGGATTTGCTCCAAATAAACCACCGCCACGTTTACGTAATTCACGGTTATCCAACCGTAATCGACAACACATGGAACGAGCATCATCGGGATTCATATCAGAATTAACAAAATTCGAGAAATATGGGATACCGTATTTGGCTGTCATCTCCCACAATCCCTCAAGTTCAGGATTTTCCCAATTAAAATCAGAGCTAATATTGTAAGTTGGAATTGGAAATGTAAACACCCTACCTTTAGCATCCCCGGCTAACATAACTTCAAAAAACGCTCGATTGAGCATATTCATTTCTTTTTGAAAATCTTCATAGCACTCTTTTTTTACCTCACCGCCAATCATTACATTTTGATCAGCGTAAATACTAGAAGCCTGTAAATCCAAAGTAATGTTTGTAAAAGGAGTTTGGAAGCCTACTCTTGTAGGAACATTAATATTAAAAACGAATTCCTGCATCGCCTGTTTTACGTCTTTGTAACTCAAACCATCATAACGAATATAAGGTGCCAATAATGTATCAAAGCTGGAAAAAGCCTGAGCGCCTGCCGCCTCTCCCTGTAGCGTATAAAAGAAATTTATGATCTGTCCCAAAGCGGTCCTTAAATGTTTGGCAGGCTTGCTCTCTATTTTTCCGCTAACACCGCCAAATCCTTTATGTAAAAGCTGATATAGATCCCAGCCTACACAATATACCGATAAAGAATTCAAATCATGTACATGTAGTTCACCATTAAGATGTGCATCTCTGATCTTCGGGGGATATACTTTATTTAACCAATAGACTTTCGAGATCTCTGATGAGATGTAATTATTCAAACCTTGTAAAGAATATGACATATTGGAATTTTCCCGAACTTTCCAATCCTTTTTCCCAATATACTGATCAACAAGATCCAATTGGGCACGTGTAGCCATATCACGCAATTTTGCATGTTGATCCCTGTATAAAATATATTCTTTAGCGGTTTTTAAATAAGGAGATTGGATCAATACCTCTTCGACAATATCCTGAATATCTTCTACATTCGGTGTATTTACATTGATAGTCTGAAATGCCAAACTAAGCACCCGCATGGTGATCTTTTTGGCAGTGTTTTCTCCAAATTCACCTGTGGCATGTCCCGCCGAATTAATAGCGCGTGTAATTTTGTTTGCATCGAACGGTACTCTCGATCCGTCTCGTTTGATAATATTCTGAAAAATTGTGTCGGGATGTGACATGAGCTCTCCTTTTGTTTACGCGACAAAATTAAAGTAATGCTATCATGGTTTTCGGACTTAGAGCAAGCTCAATACCGTAGCGCGACTGTGCCTGATTCTAACAGGCTTCCCCATCTACGATAGCTAAATAAAATGTAAATATCGTTTTCAAACGACAATTTATTGTACGAATTATTATCAAATTGACCAACGATTATTGAATATATTTTTAAATATCAATACTCATTTTCATATTGATCATAGAGCCATCAACACTCTCACAGCTGAACCCCGGCATATTCATAACTTATCAAATCAATTACAATTATTTACCGGGACAAAAAAATGCCTCGAAGAATTAGTCCGAGGCATTTTTATCAATAGATGTAAATTAAAAAATCTTAATCAGCTTTTTTCTTTAGCCAAACCTGACGTTTATTTTTGAAAGCGTTATTCTTGGATTTAACGATAAAGTAGATCGTACATCCAATAAAATAGACAAAAGTCAGTCCAAGGAACATCCAAAAATACATCCAATTTCCTTCCAAGAAAGCTTTTACCGGCCAACTCAGGAAAAGAATAAGCGGAATAACCAGCACAAACACAATACCCGAACCGTAGGTATAATCTTCAACAACCGGTGAATCAAATTCAGGATCGACCACACGAATCAGAGCAAGTGCTGTAGAGAGGGTGCCTGTCGATACACCAAAAATCATCAGTGTTCTGAAAAAGCGGTGAGTTTTATACATTCGGGAACCGATATAAATAACCGCCCAGATGGAAATGGCTCCACCAACGATCGAAACAATTAGAATAGGCAGCCAATAATTAGCAATTACTGCAATTGAAATCGCTCCGATAGCCGCAGTAACCATAATATCGACCAATAGACCCGATACTCGATTCATTGTTAAATTATCAATAATATGATCTCCTTTGAGTGCAACAATGATCTTTCGAACAATCATACCGGTAAGGGCGGCAAAAATAAAGTTTATTCCCCAAAGACTTTCACCCAATTGAACACCTGCATTACCAATTAAAGCAAGTACATTGGTTAAACCAAGCAATAACAAATATGACAAAAAATATGTAAAAATAACCAACCCTGTCTGCAAGGTCATTGAATCAATAGCTTCACTTTCGGAAGTCAAATAGGAACCAACAGGTTTAGGCTCTTTACGATCACGGGAAAAAATACCTTTTCGAGTACCTTCTTTGCTCATATATGATAATTCTTCTTCGGAGATCCAATTGTTTCTTTTGGCAAAATTGATAAAATAAATACCACCAAAACAGCAAAGAATAAATCCAATGGCTGCAAAGGTTAATCCTACCGAACCCAGTCCGGTCATACCCATCATATTATTCCAGGACATCCCAATGGACATAGCTTGTCCCGGTCCTAAAACAAAACCTAAAGGCATAAATTCGCCAAAAGACCAGAAAAGCTCGGGACGAAATGTTTTTACCATAATAAAGGTCAATAGAAGTCCGACAATGATCTGAATGGAATATTGATAGAGAATACCAATCGCCATCGGCATTGAGCCATCATTATCTTTTGATTTCGGTTTGGTATGTTTGAGTGTTAACACAACAAAGGACATACCAAGAAAGTGATAAGCCAGATCTTTAAGTGTCCCTATTTCAAAACCCAGTGATGGAAAAACGTAGTTATACAAAGGCAGTAAAATAAAACCGGCAGTCAATGCGTTCGGGATAAGAAATTTCTGAAAGAATTTTACTTTAGAACGAATAAAGGTGGCAATAAGTAAAGCACAGGAAATAATTCCCAAGTTGATAAATACATCCCAATTGAAATGCATGATCCCTCCAAATGTTTTGCTTAGGCTTAGAGCTTAAGATTTAGTTAGATATGCTTAAAGGTCTGTTTCCCCAAACCACCCTAACTTATCTAAACATTTAAACTTCCAAGCGTATTTCTATAACAATTATCTAATCTTATATAATTATTTTGAGTCTTCCAGAGGCTTCTTATAAAAAAGATAAATTGAATCATCATCCAATGCAAAACCCATTTGATAGCGCCATCCTTCCATTGTTAGCGCTTCAGATTCATATTGGAGATCATCCATCTTTACATGATCTACCGATTCATTTCCGGTACCGGGCATGAACTGATTTACAAAATTATCATCATTAACAATACGAAGAACCTTGTGGCCCCAGTCAGATTTGTTTGTTTGTTTGTTTTTCTGTTTCAAATTCACCTCTACTTGCTCCAAATTTACGAAATTGAGAGAGCATTAGCAATTATTATTGTTCGATTGTAGAAAGCCGACCTGAATGTTAGCGGAATAAAAAAGGTCGATTCTAAAGTCGACCATACCTTTCCAAAACGATCAATATAAATTCATTTTTCATTCGTAATTGACAATTAAGCTTCCCCTTGTTGATTGGCAATTATCAATTGATTGAGTTCGCAAAAATCATTTGGACTTAATTGATCCACTCTCTTTCCCCAATCAAACTTATTTTCCAATTCGGGAGTAAAATAATGCTTCAGACTATTTCGCAAAGTTTTACGTCGCTGATTAAATGCCGTTTGTACAATTTTAATGTAAAACTCATCGTTTATATCATCATCATGAAAAATTAATTTAACACAAGCTGACATCACTTTAGGAGGTGGAAAAAACACTGAAGGAGGAATAGTAAACAATAGCTTAGTCTCTGCAAAAGTATGAGATAAAACGGCAAGAATACCATAAGCATCATCACCCGGCTTAGCAACCAGCTTATCGGCAAATTCTTTTTGAACCATAAAAATCAGCTCACTAATTCCTGCACGATGCTTAAAAGCTTTATATAGCAAGGCGCGGGAGACATTATATGGAATATTGCCCACCAATCTATCCACAGGTAAAAAGGGTTCCCAATCGATCTTGGTTGCATCGACTTCTTCGCAATTAAAATCACAACGATCTTGTGCGATTTTTTTCCAATTCTCTGCCAAAACCGTGTCCAGCTCTAAAGATGTAAGTTCACAATCCATATTCAGAAGCTCATGAGTCAAAGCTCCCTCACCCGGTCCTATTTCCAATATCTTATAACCCGGCAACAACTCAAAAGAACGTATGATCTTTGCAATCATGTTCTTATCTGTTAAAAAGTGTTGGCCAAGGGATTTTTTGGGGATATGATGCATAAATTAATTTGTTCTGAGTAAAGTACGGTCGCAACCATTCCCTACTTGATGTTTATAAATCATTTAAAATTTAAAAAACGTTTCTGCTGTCTTTGTAGTCATGCTCGCTACCTCACTTACGCTTTTCCCAAATATCTGCGCAAACGTTTTGGCAACTTCTATCACATAGGCCGGTTCATTTTGTTTACCACGATGCGGAATGGGTGCCATCCAGGGACAATCGGTTTCGATCATTAATTTTTCAAGCGGGAGTTTTGAGACCAATTCTTTTACCTGCTTCGCGAACGTTACCACACCGGTAAATGAGATCAAGGCTCCTCTGTTCAGTACTTTCTTTGCAAAGGTTTCATCGGAACCATAACAATGAAATTGGGCATGAAAACAATCTACAATATCCATGATTTCATAGGTATCGGCATCTGCCGTACGATTATGAATGATCATGGGATATTGTTTATCTTTGGCGAGTTCTAACTGTCCTTGAAATATTTTTTTCTGAATGTCAGTGGGAGCATAATCGCGGAAGTAATCGAGTCCTATCTCTCCCACCGCAACCACTTTGGGATGTTGGATCAATTCTTCAAGGATCTTTAGGTGATCCTTTTCAGCCTTTACGGAATCATGAGGGTGAATCCCTACCGCCGCATAAATACCTTCAAACTTTTCGGTCAACTTTATTGCTTTTTCTGACGTCGCAATATCAATCGCTGGAACGATTATTTTACTCACACCTGCAAGCTCTGCCCGCTCAAGATAGGGAGCGGGATCTTTGTAAAAAGGATCCAAATTTAAGTGAGCATGAGTATCTATAAACATTACATGCTTTCAATTTTTTTCATATCAAAACGTGGAAACAAAGCTTTCATCTCACCGAGTTCGGTTCCGCTTTTAAGCTCTTCCCAAACCATTAAAGTTCCGGGGGTATCACCCATATTCAGCATGGAGAAAAACTCAGTCATTTTTTCAGGAAGCAAAGGGTACAATAAGGAAGCTGAAAAACGCAGACTTGCCAAAGCTGTATAAAGCACTGTCGCAGTACTTTCCAGATCTGTCTTTGCCAATTTCCAAGGCTCTGTTTTTTCAAGATATTTATTGATAGATGTCACATAACCGATCACTTCGCTTGCGATCGCATTAATATTAAGATCTTCAAGCAGTTCCATGACCTTTTCTCTACATACTGTGGAATTATTTGCCATAGCTTTTTCATCTTCACCCAAGTCACCTGGAACGGGGATATTGCCATCATAATATTTTTTAATCAATTTAAAAATACGATTAACCAAGTTACCAAAATCATTTGCCAGATCAGTATTGTATGTTTGATAGAATCTTTCTTTAGAAAAATCCGAATCAGAAAACAAAGGACCTTCTTTGGCCATAAAATAACGATACACATCTTTACCGACATTGTCACAGTGCATTTGAATGGTTTCAAGATCAATAAAATTACCCAAAGATTTACTCATCTTTTGACCTTCGGCTGTCCACCAACCGTGAGCAAAAACAGTCTTGGGTAGAGGAATACCAGCTGCCATCAACATCGTTGGCCAATACACACAATGTGTGGTTAAAATATCTTTTCCTATTAAATGAACAGCCGGCCACGTTTTATTAAATTTTTCATCATCCTGGAGGTAACCCGGTGCGGTTACATAGTTCAGCAATGCATCGAACCAAACATAGGTGACGTAATCTTTATCGAAAGGCAGTTCAATACCCCAGGATAAGCGTTCTTTGGGACGAGAAATACAAAGATCCTTTAGTGGTTGTTTCAAGAAACCCAGTATTTCATTCTTGCGATTTTCCGGTTTAATGAAATTAGGATGTTCATTGATATACTTGATCAAATCATCCTGATATTTGCTCATTTTAAAATAGTAATTTGTTTCAGAGATCTTACGGACATCGCGGTACTTGCCCTCTTGATAATCTTTTTCGGTAATAAATAGCTCATCGGCAACCGAATACCAACCTTCATATGTATCTTTGTAGATTTCTCCATCATCGTATAGTTTTTGTAAAACCTGTGTAACGACACTTTCATGGCGAGGTTCGGTCGTACGGATAAAATCATCAAAAGAAAGATTAAAATATGACCATAATTCGCGAAAGCGCGTTGCGTACAAATTGCAGTGTTCTTGCGGAGAAATACCGTTCTTTTCGGCGGCCTGTTGTACTTTTTGACCATGTTCATCGGTACCGGTTAAAAAGTACACATCATCCCCTTTCATGCGATGATACATGGCTACCATGTCGGCAATTAAAGTTGTGTAGGCCGAACCGATATGAGGACGGTCGTTAACATAGTATAATGGCGTTGTTACGTAAAATGAGTTAGACATTAATTTTCTCTTTTAATTTCTAATTATGTTTTGGAGTCATCACCCGATATTGTAAAGATGTAAAATTTCGTGTCTTTACAAAACTGAAAACATGTTTAGGATTTATTCAATATTGTTTGCTGCAAATAGATCAATAATTCGATCTGAGATCTCTTCAAGTTTACCGACACCATTAACTTTTTCAAGTAGTTCTTTCTCGCTGAAAAAATCAATCAGGGGTTCAGTATTTTTTTTGTAGACATTCATACGATTCAAAATGGTTTCGCGTTTATCATCATCACGTTGATATAGATCACCACCACAATTACGGCAAACTGCACTTTCGGGTTTTCCATCCGGATAACCGACTGTTGTTGAGCATTCAATGCAGGTCCAACGAGAAGAAAGACGACGTACCAATTCTTCTTCCGGTACATCGATCAACAAAGCCATAGATAATTTAACACCCTGTTTGTTCAACATGGCAAGAAGTGCTTCAGCCTGAGGGACGGTACGAGGAAAACCATCAAGAATATATCCTTGTTGCTGTGCTTCAAATTCAGCCGTGATCTTATCAAGAATATTGATCATCACGGAATCGGGAACCAATTCACCTTTATCCATATAGGATTTTGCTTCTTTGCCGAGATCGGTATCATTCTTGATCTCACCTCGTAGCAAATCACCTGTTGAAAGCTTTATAGCATTATATTTTTCTTTCAATACATCAGCCTGAGTTCCTTTGCCGGATCCTGGTCCACCCAATAGTACTAATCGCATTATATTTTCCTCGTATTATTCGTTTCAAAATCGTGATGTAATTTAATATTTCAATAGCGTTTATGAAAGTGTAAACTAAGCTCAAGTAAAGAGGAATATGAATTTAATTCAAGTCAAATCAATTCTAAGTTTTTAATTCTTAATTATCATTTCTCTTCTTATATTTGGGTCAACATTTGGGAATAAATAATATATGAAATTAGCTCACAAGATTATTGTCCTGGCTTTTGCACTTAACACTGCAATCTTTGCGCTTTCACCTACAGCTGTTTGTATTGTGGGAGCCGGAGATATGATGCTAGGCACATCTTTCCCAGATTCATCCACATTATCACCCAAACCCGAAAAACTCCTGTCTCGCGTTGCTGACCATATTCGCGAGGCTGATGCGGCATTTGTAAATCTTGAAGGTTGTCTTATGGATTCCGGAGGCACTCCCAAAGATTGTTGGGGAAAAACATCACGTTGTTTTATTTTCAGGATGCCAGAGCATTATGTAGATTATATCATTGACGCCGGTTTCGATGCTATTTCTTTGGCAAACAATCATGCTAGAGACATGGGATACGAAGCCTACCGTCGTTCGCAAGCAGTTTGTGATGAAGCAGGACTTGCCCACGCAGGTATTTTTGATGCACCTTCAACCATCATTGAGCGCAACGGTCTATTATTCGGCTTTGCCGCCTTTTCTCCTCACTGGGGAACAGCTCGCATGTATGAATACGAAAAAGTAACAAACATCATCTCTCACTTGGAAGATACTTGCGATATCGTTGTTGTGATGTTCCATGGCGGTGGTGAGGGCGAAAACTATACGCATACGCCTAGAGAAAAAGAGATCTATAAAAGTTCAAATCGTGGAGATGTATATAAATTTTCTCACACGGCTATTGATGCCGGTGCCGATGTCGTTTTTGGATCGGGACCGCATGTAACCCGTGCTGTCGAGTTATATAAAGATCGACTGATCTGCTATTCTTTGGGTAATTTCTGTACCTACCGAAAATTTAATCTTAGCGGTCCTCGCGGTTATGCACCTCTTATGAAAGTTTACACTTCACCTAGTGGTAAATTTCATTATGCACACGCCATCCCAATTACACAAAAGTGGCCGGGCGTACCGTTTATCGATGAAAACAAACAAGCAATCAAAGCATTACAAATATTAACAAAAGAAGATTTCCCTGAAATGGATTCGGTGATCGTCATCGACGACAAGGGATTTATCAACAAACGCTAAAGGAAAATTATGGACAGCGTACTTATTAAAGATCAATTTGGTTTACTCGCCATTCTTGTGGCTATCCCGGCGATCATTTTTGCCATCAACAATCATACGGCTTGGGGCAAAAAATTCTTTGGCATTGTCCCTCCCTTGGTATTTGCTTACTTTATTCCCACCATTCTCACATCACTTGGTATTATTCCCGATTCTGCTCCTATTTACAAACAGATCAAAACTTTCGTGCTTCCGGCTTCACTTTTGTTGCTTACATTGGCCATTGATGTAAAAGGCATTCTAAAACTGGGCTCAAAAGCATTAATCATGTTTCTGACAGGTACCTTAGGTATCGTAATTGGTGGTCCGATTTCTCTTTTTATTTTCAAGAATGCTTTACCTCCCGAAATTTGGAAAGGTATGGCAGCATTAGCCGGTTCATGGATAGGAGGCGGTGCCAACTTTATTGCTATTGGGCAATCTGTAGGTACAACAGAATCTATGATGGGGGTAATGGTAATCGTAGATGTTTTAGCGGCAAATATACTTACCGGTATACTTTTCTTTCTTGCAGGACGCTCTGAAAAGATCGATGCACACCTGGGTGCCGATAATTCAGCTATTCACGAACTGCGCGATAAAGTCGTAAACTTCCAAAAGGAAACAAATCGCATCACAACCGCAACCGATTATTTTATTATGCTGGCTTTAGCCTTTGGTGGTGCTTACCTGGCTTATATCCTTGGTAATGCACTTCCTGCCGTAGGTGATATCATCTCTCACTCTACTTGGAAAGTGATCATTATTACAACATTGGGTGTTGGACTATCTTTCACACCCATTAAAAAGTATGAAGGGGCCGGTGCGTCAAAACTCGGCACAGTTATGTTATATCTGCTTATTGGTGTGATCGGAGCTTCCGCAAACCTAAAAGCCGTGATGGAATATCCCGCACTCTTTGGTATGGGACTCACATGGTTAGCTATCCACTTACTCATCCTCTTTATTGTCATGAAACTTATCAAAGCACCACTCTTTTTCATGGCAGTCGGCTCACAGGCTAATGTTGGTGGTGCCGCATCCGCTCCCATCGTAGCATCGGCTTTCCATCCCGCCCTAGCTTCGGTAGGTGTTATGTTGGGTATTGCCGGATACGTTTTAGGTACCTATGCTGCTCTTTTATGTGCTAAATTATTACTGCTGGTTTCATAGGTTAAATAATGTCACTCAAGAAATACCTATTCATGTTTAAAAAATTCAAGGATGATCTTCGTCGTCCCAAGAAGGCTTTTGCTCTCAGCAAAGATCTGCATTCTCAGACATTAGGTGAGTATTATTTTCTATTTAAAGAACAGCGCATCGCGAAAGGTGCCGATCAGGCACTGATCTCGAAATTTGATAAAAACGGAATCCCCATTAACAAAACCTATATTGATGTTAAAGATAAAGATTATGTCTATTTTCCTATCTCTATAGGACAAATGGGGTTATCTGTATACCATACCTTTCTTGAAACAAAAAATAAAAAAGACAAAGATCGTTTTTTAAAATTTGCCGATTGGTTCATGGAAAATGGTGAGCAAGATGATTATTTGGGATTTCGCTGGTTAACCGAAGTATCATTACCCGCATACAAAAATCCCGGTCCATGGCAATCCGCTTTTGCCCAAGCTCGTGGTATTTCGATCTTATTGAGGGCATATCAGTTAACAGAAAAAAAAGACTATGCCAACAAAGCTAAAGAAGCTTTAAGATCATTTCAAGTGCCGATCAGTGAGGGTGGTGTTACCTCCTTTACGAAATTTGGTCCTTTCTACGAAGAATACACCGCTAAAGTCCCGACATTGGTTCTAAATGGCATGATCTTTTCACTTTGTGGAGTTTACGATCTGCTACGCGTTTTCCCGGAAAATAAGGATGCACGCAAGGTTTTTGATGATGGAATTGCATGTTTGGAAAACATCCTGCCGGAATTTGATATGAAATTCTGGAGTAAATATGACCTTTGTGCAGCTGATTGGTATCCTGAAATTAATCCTGCAACTATTGGTTACCAACGATTACATGCCACTCAACTTGAATTATTGTTTGAGATCACTAACAAAGAAATCTTTAAAACGTTTGCAGAAAAATTTCGCAAACAGGATACCTTATTAAATGCAATAAGAATGTATCGAATTAAATTCTCGGCATTAAAACAAATAGGAAGACTATAAAAAGCGTACTTTTTTAACAGGAGGGTACCATGAAAAAAGGTTTAACAATTTTCCTAATCACAATCGGTGTATTGGTCTTGATTGTCCTGGCAGGTGTATTACACTTTAACAATCAATTTAAAGCGTTTCTAAAAGATTTAGATCAGGAATACGCCAAAATCGAAAAAGTGGATCTCACTCAACTACCTGATGGCGAATATCATGGGAGATACGGTAAAATCCCGGTTATGTTCGATTTAGAGGTGATCGTTAGAAATCACCAAATCGATAAGATCATTGTTGTGGAAAAATCATCAGGGCCCGATCACGATGCTCCAGAAACAATGGATCGCATCATTAAAGCTCAACAATGTAAGGTCGATGTCGTTACCGGAGCAACAACCAGCTCAAAAGCTATTATGGTGGCTGCTTATAAAGCTCTGACGAGCATTTAGATTAAGTAAAAGGAAAAAGATAAAAGTGAGGTTTTCAAATTTATAAGTTTACTTTTTAATTTCCTTTTTACTTATCCAGCAAAGCTGAAATATTCTCCGGTGAAAACACTCTCTCCAAAAGAGGTGTTACTCTGGCTGAAGTTTCCTTGCGAATATTTTTTTCTGAGTCCGCTATCTTAAGAAACAAACCATCTAATGCTTGTCCGGTTAAATAGCGACTTAAATCCGTTTCAACAGGTTGAAGTCCGGCAATCCTCCCTACGATAGATCCGGCAATTTCATTCCATTTCCCTGTCAATTCATCCCAGCTGTTTTGTGGTGAAACATCTTCAATATACACCTTATCCAATGATGATTGAATCTGTGGTTGATATAGATCCATTAACTCATTGTACTTATCCTGCTTTAAATATTTTGTAGCGGCATCGTCAGCTCCGGCTAAGACAGCCACAGCATCACTGAAAGTCATATCATTTATACTCTCAGTCAAAATTGGAGTTGCCTGCGCTGCGGCATCAGAGGCAGCATCATTTATCCCTGTCATTAATTTGTCTATCAAATACTGTCCACCCGGGATCTTTGCCACATTTTCCAAGATCATATCCGTTTCCGGTGGTAAAAGTATTTTAACCGATTCATCGGAAAAATAGCCATCGGATCCCGAAAGATCCGCTACGGACTGTTCAACACCAAAAGTAAGTGCTTCCTTTAAGCCTGCGATGATATCAGTTTCAGATAAAAGAGTATTCTTCGTTTGTGAGCTTGATGCTGATTCTAAGAGAGTGTTCAATACTTGTGTCAATTCAGCACAACCGGTTAATAAAAACAATGATAGCAGTAAAAATAGAAAATTCTTTTTCATGGTTACCTCGATGTAATTTCAGTAAATATCCAAACTTCAGTCATTCAACGACATTGAGTTTAGCCAAGGTGTACAAATTTATTATGTCCGACTTAATTTAAAACTCAAAACTGTTATTTATGTAAGTTCCACTTCTTCTTCGTAAACCGGAATATGTGTATACCACCCCAATTGATCTTTGATTAATTCTTGAAGATTTTTTGATGATTCAGGTTCGCCATGTACAATAAAAGTCTGCCTAGGCGCTTTTTTAAAATCCTTTAACCAAGCAAGAATCTCATTATAATCGGCATGAGCCGAAAAATCGGAAATCGTTTCAATAGATGCAGCTGACTTAACCTGCTGTCCGTGGATCTTAATTTTATCATTCCCACGTTGCAAGGCACGACCGCGGGTTCCTTCGGCCTGGTAGCCGACAAACACAACAGAATTTTTCTTCAAAGGCAAGCGACGCAATAAATGATGCAATATTCTTCCTCCGGTCAACATGCCCGAAGCGGAAATAATAATACAAGGTTGGTCCATCGCATTTACCCTTTTCGATGCATCTACACTTTCCGTAAACTCGGTTCGTCGGGTTAACAAAACATCCGTACCTTCATTTTTAAGCTTATTGGCTTCTTCATCGTAGATCTCTGTATGTTTAGAATAAAGTTTAGTAGCTTTAATGGCCATAGGACTATCAACATAAACAGGCAGAGTTGGGATTCTACCCTCACTCTCCAATTCTCGTAAGGTATATAGCAATTCCTGAGTACGTCCCACAGCAAAAGCCGGGATCACGACTGTCCCACCTCGCTTTACGGTTTCATTAATAATACGAGTCAATTCTTCCTGGGGGTCGCCTTCATCATGAAGTCGGGCTCCATATGTAGATTCTACAAGAAGATAATCAGCGTCTATCACAGTAGAAGGATCTTTGAGAATAGGGCGACCATAACGTCCCAAATCACCTGAAAATACGATCTTTCGCTCTTCGTTGCCCTCTTTCCATCTTCCTATCACAAAGGCCGAACCAAGAATATGCCCGGCATCACGAAATGTCATCAAAACCTTATCTGAAGGTCTAAAAGCTTCTTCGTAAGGTATACCATGTAAAAGTGAAACAGTTTTTTTTGCATCTTCTATAGAATATAAAGGCAAAGCAGGTGTATGACGAGTATGCCCTTTCTTGTTTGCATACTTTGCATCTTCTTCCTGCAAATGTGCAGAATCCAATAACATGATCTGTAAAAGATCGCGTGTTGGTTCCGTACAATATATTGGCTTATTGTACCCCTGTTTGATCAACCTTGGCAGATAACCTGTATGATCAATATGTGCATGCGTTAAAACAATTGCATCCAGCTCATTTACATTCATTCTTAATGGTGTCCAGTTACGCAGACGCAATTCCTTCAACCCCTGAAACAGGCCACAATCAATCATGATCTTGGAATTTTGGTAAGTAAAAACATACTTCGACCCGGTCACTGTCCCGGTCGCACCTAGAAATTGTAATTTAGCCATGTTTATTCCTTATTAATTTCTTTCGAGAAATAGACGGTTAACTCTTCTTTAATCATTTTTATAAGGACTGATTTGGCATAAGCATTTAATTCGAGTCCGTTATTAAAATACCTATCATTATCTAGTATTGATGAAGTTGCAGTTAATTCCGCTTCAAGATCAACAAGTCTATTGGGAGCCTTTTCAGCAGCTAAATAAAGCAAATCTTTAAAATCTTCGTCCATCCTGACCTTAAAGGCATCAAGCTTTATAGCTTTATTGAAATATTCTATTGCCAAGTCTAAATTATTATTTTTCTCTTCAAGCAGTGCCTTACAATAATAGTATATGGCGGTTTCGGGTTCCCATGCATAAAGGTCTTCCAACCACTTTTCTATAGAATAATTATCGGCTACTCGTAAAATCTCATTGAACTCCCTGACAAATTCAATATCATTCAGTTCTTTGTCATCAAAATACGAACGGTATGGTTTTTCTTTTATATTTACAGGAAGATTAACAAAAAATATGGGCACATTAATTTTTTTATCCATTCTAGATAAATTCTTAGCAAAATATTGCAAGCTTTCTTTGTATTCTACAGAATCAGTTTCAATGGCCCAAAAATCAAGATTATCCGGCGGAAAACTTGATTGAAACGGTTTTTTTAAATATAAAAATCTGTCTAGAACTTGAATTAAACGATGATTCTTCATCCGAACATATGCACTAAGACCCCAATAATTATTTATATCGCGCATCCATGCGCTTTTTTTAGGCAGACCATAAAACTCATTCCTTCCTGTAAACACAATACACGCATCTGCTTTATTTTTGCGGGCAGAAGCGACCATTCGTTTAACCGCAAAAGAATTTGTAAATGGTACAGCTATCTGAATAACATCAACTTTCTTTCCATTTTTTAAAATAAAGTCAGGTAATAATGCTTCCGTTTGAGTTTCCGGTAAAGCTTGTATCAAACTATGATCCGAGATCAAAAAGACTCTATAAGTATCCTCGGTCTTCTCTTTATCAAAATCCTGAATTAAAAGATCCATTTCAGGGAACTGTTTATCACATAAATATTGTTTATAATGATTGGGATTAAGCTCCATTTTCAAACCATCTTCAGATTTTTGAAACATTAGATAGGAATTACCTACACCTAAAAATCTTAATGCAAGTTCTAAAAGGACAACGATCAGGATCGGAGATAATCTAAAAAAAACATTGTACAAATTTCGTCTAAAGGACATAATGACCTACGGCATGGGGTATGGCATTAAATTGGAATTCGTTCCAACAACTATAATCAAAATGATTATAAATATAACAAATAATGACAACAGAATATAATGATGTCGATCAAAAACAAAACCAATCATGGTTTTCAACAATAAAGCAAAGTCATTTTCGTTTTTTTCTTTCATGCTAAAATATAATTATAAATGTTAGATTGAGCTAAACTATCTTAATTCTTTTTATAATAAATTAAGGGAATTAGGATCAAGTTATTCAAATTAATCATAATATGGATCATGATCGCAAAGTACAAACTTTTTCCTGCAGCTACTGATACACACAACACAATTGAACTTAAAAATATCCAAAGCGTAGACCAAAACCCCTGTACACCGGCATGAAACAAAGCAAAAAAAGTTGACAAGATCAAAACGCTCCATAGCCAATGTGACCAAAGAGGCAATATGGCTAACAATATATATCCTCTAAAAAGGATCTCCTCTTGGATAGACCCAACGATAGAGATTAATACGGCCCACTTCTTTTGTTTTCTATTCTGTGGCAATAAATGATCAGCTCGATGTATCCAAGTAGGAATATCTCGTTTCATTAACCAAGCAACAAGATTATCAAAGGCAAGCAACAGATGTGAAAGAAAGGTACCTACTATGATCCCAAAAATAATATCCCAATACCATTTATCTGAAACAAATAAACCTTTAAAATTAATAAACCAGCTTTCTAAACCCGGGTAGGGTTTCGGCGATCTATGGAGAAGTAATACAATAACAGTGTATATAATCAACAAAAAAACAAAGATGATCGCTTGTTGGATCATTCCCCACTTATTCCACAACATGTCAGAGCTTATCTGCAATTCGTTGTGTTGTTGATCATTATCGTTCATTAAACACTTCCTTTTGGAATATATTAATATATCATATCATGTATGACATTGTATCGCCACTTCAATTCTTTTCCTTTACTGATACCGATCCTCGTAGATTCGGCAATCCTAAAGTCACCAAAATTAATAGAATGCTGAATTTGCAAATTTGAAGTCAAAAGGTCAAGCCCATTATCGTTTTTTGTTATTAAAAATGCCTGAGTAAGCTTTGCGGGACCATTACATAAATTTTTTATTGATCGCCGGTCAGAACGCAGTTCACCATAGCGATTTATTTGCATGATCTCCTTACCTTCATATGGTTCAACCGCTCTTATTAAAATGGCATCTCCTTGCCCCTCCGGCCCGGAAACAACATTACAGCAATAATGAATGCCATAAGTAAAATATACATATAATTTTCCTGCCGGTCCGAACATGACCTCATTGCGTTTACTTTTTCCAGAATAAGAGTGCGACGCAGGATCATCAGCTTGAGCATAGGCTTCAACTTCAATAATGTGCCCTGAAATACGTTGCCCATCTTCAAGAATACGCACAAAAAGCTTACCCAACAAAGATTTTGCCAGACTATGAAGATCTTGACGATAAAAGCAACTATTTAGTACATTTGGCATGTTAAGATTTTATTTTTTCAGCAAGAAATTCCACTGCTTCCAAATAACTGTTCTCTTTCTTCCCATAAAATTGTTTAATACAAACATCTTTTGTCACCGATATTTTCCGAAAATCTTCCCGTTCATATATATTTGAAAGATGGACTTCAACGACAGGGATTTGCAATAGCTCTATGGCATCACGGATCGCATATGAATAATGAGTATATGCCGCCGGATTGATCAAAATAGCATCATAGTTTTTTCTTGCGCCGTGTATGGTATTAATGATCTTCTCTTCGGAGTTAAATTGATAAATTGTTACAGCCACTCCCTCTTGTCCGGCTTTTTTTCTAATCGCATTATTCAATTTATCAAGTGTTAGATTACCATATTGTTTTTTATCTCTATGGCCCAGCATATTTAAATTTGGACCATGAATCACACAAATTTTACTTGTTTTCTGCTGCTTTATCATTGCTTATCCCTTTATAACTTCCAAACTATGCTTAACGGTTTCTTTTGAAATATTATTGGATATTTCGGCTGTACCAATGGCTGGGATCACAATAAACTTCAACTTACCATCTCTAATCTTTTTATCTCGTGATAATGCATACATCGCTCTGTCGACATCCAGCTTTTCAATATTACCACCAAGTGGAATTCTTTTTAAAGCTTGAATATATTGTTGAGCAGTTTCACCTGCTAGGCCATTTTCTTTTATAGAAATATCCAAGGCCGCGATCATTCCAAGAATAACTGCCTCACCATGTAAAAACTCACCATAACCGCAAGAATTCTCTATCACATGTCCCACCGTATGCCCAAAATTCAATAACATACGTATGCCACTTTCTTTTTCATCTTTGGCTACAATCTTGGCTTTGATCTCGACAGAGCGTTTTATAATATCAGAGATCAAGGTCATATCGCGCAATTTTAAAATATCATCCTGATGCTCAAGACAAAGATCCAATAAGTCCCTATCATAAATAAAGCCATACTTCAAGATCTCACCAAAACCACAAACCACTTCGCGCAGATCCAGAGTTTTCAATACGGTAGGATCAATTAAGACAATTTCAGGTTGATAAAATGCTCCAATCAAATTCTTTCCGGCCGAGTGATTCACCCCTACTTTTCCACCAACCGAAGAATCAACCTGCGAAAGCAAGGTGGTCGGAACTTGAACAAAGGGTAAACCGCGGTATAAACTCGATGCGATAAAACCGGAAACATCTCCAACAATACCACCGCCTAAAGCAAGAATAGCGCAAGAGCGATCAAAATTATCATCAATTAATTCATCATACAATTTCGAAACCGTTTCGAGATTTTTATGTATTTCGCCCGATGGCAGTAAATACGATGTTACTTGGTAACCCTGTAATTCCAAAGAGCGCATAACGCGCTCAAGATAAAGTTTTTTTACGGTTTTCGAGACTAAAACAGCAATTCGCTTACCGGGTTTAAGTACATGTTTTAATTCATTTCCAATATCCATCAATAGATGTTGATCTATCCTGATATCATAGGGGTGTTCCGCAATATCTACTTTTACTTTTATCATCTTATCATGCTCTTTATCTTTTGAGCCGCTTGTTTAGGAGTAAATCTATCCGTATTAATGATCATATCCGCTTTGTTGTAAATATGGATACGTCCATTCAAAATCTTAACTATATGGTCCACTTCGATAGGTTTTGGCAGTAAGGGTCTATCCTCGTCTTTAATCCTTTCAAGAATAACTTCCGGTACACATTTCAACCATACGATCTTGCCATTTTTTTTCATCCACTTTCGATTTTCTTCTCTTACCGGGAATCCCCCACCCGTCGCAATAACGGTAGGTTTAGTGAATTTAAGCTGTTTTGCCGTATCCGATTCATACCTTCGGAATACGACTTCACCATCTTCAAGAAAAATATTTTCTATACTTTTACCGTATTTTTCAACAATCTTACGGTCCAAGTCCAACAGATCATAATTTAAAACCTCTGCCAATTCTTTAGCTACAGCCGATTTCCCGGATCCCATCATACCTATAAGAAATATATTCATATTATTCTTCAAAATATCTTTCCTTGATCTTTTCCCATCGATCAGCACCAAACCGAGATAAGACAGCATTTAAAATCGGACGTGCTATCAGGTTCTCGGCCACTACGGCAGCTGCAGGTAATGCACAGGTGTCTGAACGCTCCTTATGGGCTTCAACTTTTTCCATACTGTCTATACTAAAACTATCCAGTGGTGTGGTCAGTGTAGGGATAGGTTTCATCACTGCCGAAAGGATTAACGGTTCGGCATTGGTCATACCACCTTCTAAGCCACCGGCATGATTGGAGGCCCTTTCAACCTTACCATCCACTAATACAAAAGGATCATGATACTCCGATCCACGTTTTGAGGCCGCAGAAAAACCGTCACCAAATTCCATGCCCTTGATCGCTTGCATACCCATGATCTCAGCGGCAATAGAAGAAGTTAATTTATCATCCCAGTGCACATAAGATCCCAAAGCTAAGGGTAAACCATATACAACGATCTGAAAAATACCCCCAATGGAATCTCCGGCAACTTTGACCTCATCTATCTCTTTACGCATTGCTTCAGCCTGATTTTCATCAACACAACGAACATCGGATCCATCTGCTTTCTTTAGCATGTCTTCATCAAGTTCATCGTATTCGCAACTTACCTTTCCCAATTGGGTAATATGAGAGTATATTTTAATTCCAATATCTTCAAGCAATTGTCTGCATACTGCACCCGGCAAAATCCTGGCACCGGTTTCTCGGGCAGATGCTCTCTCCAAAACATTCCGAACATCGTCAAAACCATATTTAACTATCCCTGCATAATCGGCATGTCCGGGACGTGGGATCAGTACTTTATGACTGATATCTGCATCTACCGGATCCATGCGATTCTGCCAATTGGCAAAATCTTTATTCTGGACCATCAGGGTTAATGGTGATGCTAAGGTCATGCTATCACGTAAACCGCTTAATACAGCAACGCGATCTTGCTCAATTTTCATACGTCCACCTCGACCATAACCCTGTTGGCGTCGCCAAAGCTGATAGTTAACTGCATCAACATCAAGTTTAAAACCGGCCGGTAATCCTTTAATTATGGTGGTTAAAGCCGGGCCATGACTTTCACCGGCGGTAATGTAACTTATGTGTTCTTTCATGTATTCTCCAATGGTCTAGGATATGGTATTTAAGGTCACCAGTCTACGAATTATCTCATTAACGTTCAGATCTTTGATCTCATGGCTCTTAAACCATATTTTTTGGGCTTCCACTGCCTGATAAACAAGCATTTTCATGCCATTGATCGTTTTCAATCCTTTATTCTGAGCATAAAGTTCCAAATGTGTCGGATAGGGTGTATAGTTCAAGTCAAACAAAACATCATTTGCATTAAATGGAATATAGTCTTCGGGAATATCCTTAATTTTAGCCCCTCCTACAGGGGTTCCATTGATCCACAGTGTGGGCAATTCGGGTAAAAAATCAAGAATTTTTATTTTAGCATTTAAATTCATTTCTTGAATAAAGTCTTGTCGCTCTACATCATCAACTCCACCAATCACCGTAATTGAGCGAAAACCCATTTCCTGTAAAGCAAAAATTACGGCTCGGGCTACTCCACCATAACCAACCAATACAGGATGAAAATCAAAGTAATTTTTTAAACTATCTTTTAGACTGCGAATAAACCCCAAATAATCTGTATTGTAGCCCGTCCAAATCCCATCAACAATTTCAACAGTATTAATAGCACCTATCTTTTCTGCAACAGGATCCACATGATCACAGAAAGATAAAATTGATTGTTTATGAGGGATCGTAATATTAAATCCATTCAGAGCTTGTAATTGTTGAGGTCTTTCCTTCAACAGCTGCTCGGGGGCCAGATCAATGATCTCATAATGAATATCGGTGGTCGATATCATATCATGAATAACCGGACTCATTGAATATGAGATATGATGTCCTAAAAGTGCAAATTTCATCATTTACTGATCCTGGCAAGAATATCATAAAAGTTTGGATATGAAATATCAACGGATGACCAACCGCTTAATTTCACAGGATTTTCACAAATCAGAGCGGCAATGGAAGCTGTCATTGCAATACGATGATCACCATGAGCATCCACTTTGCCACCTTTTAATTTGGTATCACCATGAATGATCATACCGTCTTCAAGTTCTTCTACCTCTGCTCCCAAACTTCTCAACATTTCTATCGTAGTTTTAATGCGATCACTTTCTTTAAAACGTAATTCTTTTGCGCCTGTAAATTTACTTACACCTTTTGCCTGAGTTGCAATTAAGGCAAGAAGCGGTAACTCGTCGATAAGTGAAGGTACGGTCTTTGAACGAATTTCAAAGGCCTTCAATAAAGATGAACGAATCGTAATATCACCTACAGGCTCAAGACTCTTTTCTTTTTCTAAACATTCAATGTTGGCTCCGGAATTCTTCAAGATCGATATAAATGCTGTACGCGTGGGGTTCATTGACATTTTTTTCAGCAACAACTTACTTTTAGGTAATAATAACCCGGCTGCAACCCAATAAGCCGCAGATGAGGGATCACCTGGGACAGAATAATCAAAACCCGGGATCGAACGCTTAAGTGTATGAACAGAGATCAAATTTTTATTATGAAAAATGGGAATTTTAAAGATTTTCATCATGCGCTCGGTATGATCGCGACTTTTAGTGTTCTCTTCAACAAAAGTTTTTCCTTTTGCCGATAAACCGGCCAATAGCACACATGATTTTACCTGAGCGGAAGCAATTGGCAAGGCATACTGGATACCATCAAGGACTTTGCCACGAATACGCATGGGCAAATGACCGTCTGTTGAAGAAATATCAGCGCCCATTTTCTCAAGCGGTGTTATTACTCGTCCCATTGGTCGCTGTGATAAAGAATCATCACCTATCATTGTTACATCAAGATTTTCACGACCCGCAAGCAAGCCGGACATCAATCGAACTGTAGTACCTGAATTCCCACAATTTAGAACACCGTCAAGGGGTTGAGTCCAAGCCGCAATGCCCGGCGAATCAACATCAACGGTAAATTTACCCAATTGAAAGTTAACTCCCAGTTTTTGCAAACAAGCAATTGTGGATAAAGCATCAGCACCAATGTTTAAATGCTTGATCTTTGAGCGTCCTTTTGCAATGGCCGCAAACATCAAGGCTCTGTGAGAAATTGATTTATCTCCAGGTAAGGTTATCTGTCCACGCACTGAGTCAACGGATGAAATATTTTTTACATTGTTATCTGACATAGTTTCCTCAATTTAGAAGCCGAAAGCCAATAGAAAGTAATTATAGTTAAAAGTTACATAAGCTTGATGTATCTAACAATCTTTTTGCTTTGCTCCATACTCCTTACTCTTTAATAACCGTCACAAAATCTGTCACATTATAGTCCAAATCTTGAATGCCTTTTTCGATCATTTTCAGATCATACAAAGGTTTACAATTCTGCGAAGCAATAATATATGCATCTTCCGGCAACTTACCTTCTGCTAATTTTCTTGCTGATAAGGCCGTATCGTCTTCTTCAACTAGCGGTACACCCGGATAATGCTTATTTAAATATGATTTACACTGTCTGAGCGCTTGAGGATGAGAATGAATTGAAGATGGTTTTTCTACAGATACATCCTTTCTTCCCATTAAACATTGTTTAACAATGAATGGAAAGAAACCGGTGATTTTACAACGATATTTAGCTAATCCTTGTACTGTTTCCAAAACCATGCCACCCACTGAATTTTGAATTGGTAATAAACCGATTTTAATAAAACCAAAATTCAAGGCATCATATACTCGCTCAGCTGTCGTTAAGCAAAACAATTCGCCATTCTTGACATGATTATTGCTCATCCAGCGTTGGCCGGCTTCCTGAGAAAAAGACCCTTCTTCTCCCATAACACCAAGTGTACAATTTTCTGTAATCTCGATATTTTCTCTTCTGATATGTGTAGATACTTCATGTGTGGCATCAAGAAATTTCTTGAACATATTAGCCGATTCAGGATTATATAATAGCATATCCTTAAACAATTGAGCCGTATCATGTTCACAAAATGCCTCCACATCTCGTAGCATTTTATAGCCACGAGTCGGGGTATCGGTATTCGGTAAATCCATGCGTTTAAGCACATTACCTACAAAATGAGTAAGACCTTGAGAATAAGCAATACTTTTATCATGGCTTGTGGGGGTAATACATTTTGTAAACAGGCGCCAGGATGCAAAAATATCTGACCAGACCTGTCCAAGCTCCGGATATTGCTCAGAAGGAGTAATAATCATAAGATTATTACGATTCTCAGCATAAGAATCCGGTCCAAACAATGGATGTACACCTATATGTTTGATCTCGGGAATAACTCCATCCATCCATTGTACCGGCATAGATTTTACCGAAGCCATATCAATAAGCGTAGAATCTTTTGCTATCTTAGATGCATTCGATCTTATAAACTCTTCCATTGTTGAAATGGGAATACATAAAAAGATAACATCCTGTTGCAAGGCTGTTTTAAGATTAACAAATTTAATATTTTGTTGTTCATCCGGGAAAAGGTCAACGTTTGTTTCATGAACAAATACTTCGGCATGTTCCGAAAGAATATCTACCCATAAACGGCCAAAACGACCGTATCCTATCACGGAATAAGATAAATTTTTATAATCAGATTTTTGCAATGGTCTTCCCTAATGCTCCTGCAATAATTTTAATTTCTTTCATTAATTCGGCAAATTGTTCCGGGTAAAGTGATTGAGCACCATCGGACAGTGCTTCATCGGGATTATTATGTACCTCAACCATAATACCGTCAGCTCCGGCCGCGATGGCTGCTCTTGCCATAGGAATAACCAGTTCTCGCTGCCCCATTGGATGAGAAGGATCAACAATAATCGGTAAATGTGATTTTTGTTTGATTACCGGAACAGAGGACAGGTCTAAAGTAAATCTTGTCGATTTCTCAAAAGTCCTGATGCCACGTTCGCAAAGCATCACTTTATTATTACCTTCACTTGCCAAATATTCCGCAGAATTCAACCATTCTTCGATAGTAGCCGAAATACCACGTTTTAACAAAACAGGTTTATCAAGATATGCCAATTCTTTCAGTAATGAAAAATTCTGCATGTTTCGGGCCCCGATCTGAATAACATCAACATATTTTTCAAAAAGAGGGATATCGGCGATCTTCATGATCTCTGAAACGACAGGTATACCATGTTTCTTCTTAACATCACTTAGGTATATCAAGCCTTCTTCTCCCAAACCCTGAAAAGCATAAGGTGATGAGCGAGGTTTAAAGGCCCCTCCACGAACCATGTTTGCGCCATATTTAACCAAATCATCCGTGATATTGTGCAGCATGTCACTGTTTTCTACAGAACAAGGACCGGCCATCACAACCAATTCATTCGAACCAATATTAAGATTATCTACTTTTACGATAGAATTTTCAGGATGAAACGCTCTTGAACAAAGTTTATATGATTCCAAAACTCTGAATGCATCGGATACACCATCAAAGGTTTTAAAATATTCAGGTGCTAACTTTTTCGTATCTCCTATCACACCATAAACTGTATACTCATCACCTTTGATCGGGTGGATCTTATATCCTCGTTCAATCAGGTAGCTCTTTACCTGAGTCATCTGTTGCTTTGCTGCATTTGGTTTAAAAACAATAATCATATATCTTTTCCTTTTTATTATCAACGTAACAAATGGCAATATCTCAATAAGGGAAATAAATATCCCAAAGAGAAAACCTTAAATACCTCAAATCGATCAAGTGTTATTTAAGGCAGCTAATTGTTAACTTAAAATTTTGCTATGGTTTTACCCAAGGCACCGGCAATTATTTCCACTTCCTTCATTAAATCGGCAAATTGCTCCGGATACAAGGATTGTGGTCCATCTGAAAGCGCTTCATCGGGATGATTGTGTACTTCAACCATAATACCATCTGCACCTGCTGCGATGGCAGCTCTTGCCATAGGAATAACCAGTTCTCGCTGCCCCATTGGATGAGATGGATCCACAATAATAGGCAAATGTGATTTTTGTTTGATTACCGGAACAGAGGATAGATCTAAAGTAAATCTTGTCGATTTTTCAAATGTACGAATACCCCGCTCACAAAGCATAACCTTATCATTTCCCTTGCTTGCAAGATATTCTGCTGAATTCAACCATTCATCTATTGTCGCCGAAATACCGCGCTTTAGTAAAACGGGCTTATCAAGGTGCGCCAATTCCTTTAGCAAAGAAAAATTTTGCATGTTTCTGGCACCGATCTGGATGACATCTACATACTTTTCAAACAAAGGAATGTCGGCGATCTTCATGATCTCTGAAACAACCGGGATACCGTGCTTGTTATTTACCTCCTTCAGGTATTTCAGACCTTCTTCTCCGAGTCCTTGAAAAGCATAAGGTGAAGAACGTGGCTTATATGCACCACCTCGAACCATATTGGCACCATGTTTAACCAACTCATCAGAAATTTCATGTAGCATTTTATTATTTTCTACGGAACAAGGACCGGCCATAATGACCAGTTCATTTGAACCGACATGAATATTTCCAACTTTAACAATTGAGTTTTCAGGATGAAAAGTACGTGAACAACGTTTGTATGATTCTTGTACGCGGAAAGCATTTGAAACACCGCTAAAGACTCTAAAAAAATCGGGACTTAATCTGTTTGTATCACCAATAACACCATACAAAGTATAGTCTTTTCCCTCACTCGGATGGATTTCATAACCATGAGTGCTTAAATAGTCTTCAACATGAGCTTTCTGCTCTACAGTTGCATTCGGCTTGAATACAATGATCATGTGTTCACTCCTTCATCTAGTTTTAAATTTGGGACAGCTCCAATATTTAAATCGGACAACCAAGCTTTTTTATAATACATAACACCGGTTGCTGCGATCATGGCAGCATTATCGGTGCAATATTGCAATGGAGGATAAAACAACTCAACACCCATGGCTGTGGACATGGCTTTCAATTCAGAACGCAAACGTCGATTGGCTGCCACTCCACCGGCAACAATAACTTGTTTGTGTCCCGTTGCAACAATGGCCCTTCGTACTTTTTCTTTTAGAACATCTACAACGGCTTCCTGAAAAGAAGCGGCAATATTGGCCTTATCTTGCTCGGAAGGATCTGGATGTTTTTTCATATAATTCAACACAGCTGTTTTCATACCACTGAAAGAGAAATCAAGACTATCGGGTTCTAATAGAGACCGCGGAAACTTCACGGCATTCGGGTCACCGACATCGGAAAGTTTATCGATCACAGGGCCACCGGGGTAACCGATCTTTAACAATCTGGCAGTCTTATCAAATGACTCACCCGCCGCATCATCCCTTGTAGTACCAAGAATCTTAAACTGTTTAACGCCTTTAACATCCACAATCATAGTATGTCCACCTGAAACAAGTAAACACAAAAATGGCGGTTCCAACTCCGGAAACTCCAACATGGGAGCATATAAATGAGCCTCAACATGATTAACGCCAATAAAAGGTATGTTTTGCGCTAAAGCGAAACCCTTTGCATAATTCAAACCAACCAACAAAGCTCCCATTAGGCCGGGGCCATAGGTGACGGCAATCGCATCAATATCTTCAGGCTTCATCTTAGCTTCTTCAAAAGCTGAGTGAACAACCTGAGAAATTGCATGTTCATGTGCTCGTGACGCCAATTCGGGAACCACTCCCCCATATTTTTTGTGTACCATTTGGGAATATACAATATGCGAGACAACATCAAAGTTATTTAAAATCGCGGCAGATGTTTCATCACAAGAGGATTCAATACCTAAAATTACTGGGGATTTTTTCATTTCTTTCATAATTCACCATTGAGACAAGGCACACAAGTCTCTACATTTTTATTTATTAGTTCACCCTTAATTCCGGGATTTGTTTTTTCAATACGATCACCTCAACCTGCTTGGGTGAGCTATCTATTACATCAAGCACCGTTTCGGGTGTTTTCACCTTGACGGGATAATAATTCCTATTCGGAAACCATTGTGTTAAATAATCAAAGTACACCGTAAAATCATCTTCGGTGAGAGATTGAATTTGCGAATTGCCTCCTGTGATCCTTAAGCTGACGGTTTTGGGTAAAAACTGTATTTCTAGATCATCCGGCTGATTTTTCACGGTAATAGGGATATTCATAATACTCCTTTCACCTATCATTTCCACCTCAAATTCCACTTCAAGAACATCTTGCGATAACTGCATTAATTTCGGGAAAGGATTAATTATCTCAAGCTCTTCAGAAAAGGCTATATCAACATTATCACGCTGATAATCTTTTGTAGCCAGTTTATGAATATCTCTTAAAAGCTTTTCAGGTCCACTTATTTCTAAAGCATACTCTTTGTGCTTATCAACAAGAATAAAACCCGGTTTGAGCGAAATATCAGAGTGAACTTCAATGGGAACAGTCTTATTGATCTTCTCATCAATCTCAATTCTTATACTATCGGGATAAACAATTTCAAGAAATTGCATATCATCCATTAATCGAACTTGATTTTCTCTTTCGCTAAAATACTCTTTTAAAGAAATACTCTGAGAACCGGAAATTGCGCCAACATCTAAAATAAGTTGAGATTTTTTAGACCAACGCTGAAAGTAAAGATTTCGACCATTTCCCTCGACCCGAAGCTTTACCGTCTCAGGTAAATCTTCAGCTAGTGTTTTATTATCTCTTGGTTCATAAATCTTTAAAGGTACATCGATCACACCGACATATTTTTGTCCGGACACGATGAGGAACCATAAAACAATGGCTGAAATGATCACAATAATTTTAGGAACTACATTTTTCATATAAAAACCCCGAAATTGAGGCAATTTAATGAAATTATCAGTCATTCACAATTTAAAATGAGATTATTAGACAGATAATAGTATTTTATCGACTATTCTCAAATTTTCACAATGCATTGCTTATGATTATTCGAAATATTAATAATTAGGATTAAAATTTATGTATAAAAGTGATAAGTAACAAATGATAAGCAAGGACAAACTCGTCATTGCTACCCGAGTGTAACAAAGGTCTACCGACCGGTAAGAATAATAATTAAACCAATGCAAACAAAAGCGACAGAGTAGAAAGAGCTTAAACAACTTTGTTGTATGGTTTATATATCAGAACTATTATAAATGAGGATCAGTTTTTTGCATCAAGTCACAACCTAGTGGTGGTGGGCAATATAGTGGGAGTTGTTGTTTTTAGTCAGTTTTTTGCATCAAGTCACAACTACCGTAGGGACACCCTGTTTTGTTAATGTGTTGTTTTTAGTCAGTTTTTTGCATCAAGTCACAACAGTCAACCTTCTGCTGGTCGTGTCAATATGTTGTTTTTAGTCAGTTTTTTGCATCAAGTCACAACATGCTTTTGTTTGCTTCGATGGAACTGGAAGTTGTTTTTAGTCAGTTTTTTGCATCAAGTCACAACATAAAAACAGGCACTGTAAAATTCATAAAAGTTGTTTTTAGTCAGTTTTTTGCATCAAGTCACAACATATTGAATTTAATCGATCGATGATCTCGCGTTGTTTTTAGTCAGTTTTTTGCATCAAGTCACAACCGATCTCTATCAATCGAAATCAATGCGGAAGTTGTTTTTAGTCAGTTTTTTGCATCAAGTCACAACCCAATACTCTTAATACTAAGATAAAAAAAAGTTGTTTTTAGTCAGTTTTTTGCATCAAGTCACAACCTAATGACCTTTATAAGGCATTTTCCGGTAGTTGTTTTTAGTCAGTTTTTTGCATCAAGTCACAACACATCGGCCGAGGAGTAGTGCGCATTGGAGTTGTTTTTAGTCAGTTTTTTGCATCAAGTCACAACATATTGCGATAATTCTTTTGACCTGGCCAAGTTGTTTTTAGTCAGTTTTTTGCATCAAGTCACAACCGTGGCGGTGGTTGCTCTTGCTGTCGTCGCGTTGTTTTTAGTCAGTTTTTTGCATCAAGTCACAACCTCGATGTTCTTAAATCATTTGTGGAAGTCGTTGTTTTTAGTCAGTTTTTTGCATCAAGTCACAACCATCAGATCGTTAATTGTCATTAGCTTCATGTTGTTTTTAGTCAGTTTTTTGCATCAAGTCACAACACGAAACCTTGATCAGTTAGAAACAGCTCTGTTGTTTTTAGTCAGTTTTTTGCATCAAGTCACAACTCAATCTGGTGTTCATCCTTATAGCCATTGGTTGTTTTTAGTCAGTTTTTTGCATCAAGTCACAACAAAGCTTAACGAATTATGTCGGCTACATATGTTGTTTTTAGTCAGTTTTTTGCATCAAGTCACAACAGAAAGCTCAACATCCAACATAGAAGAAATGTTGTTTTTAGTCAGTTTTTTGCATCAAGTCACAACTAGCAAACGAAATGTCGTAGTTGCTATTAAGTTGTTTTTAGTCAGTTTTTTGCATCAAGTCACAACCGTACCTCGTTTAATACCGTTTATCGTATCGTTGTTTTTAGTCAGTTTTTTGCATCAAGTCACAACGAAGAGGGCGAGAATTTAACAACACAGCCAGTTGTTTTTAGTCAGTTTTTTGCATCAAGTCACAACCTGTGATCCTGAATGTCAATGGAACAGAAGGTTGTTTTTAGTCAGTTTTTTGCATCAAGTCACAACTAAAATAAAGGAATATAGTTCTTCTATTCGTTGTTTTTAGTCAGTTTTTTGCATCAAGTCACAACCGGAGTGTTCTTCATCGACTCTGAGAAAAAGTTGTTTTTAGTCAGTTTTTTGCATCAAGTCACAACAAATTGCCAGTTATTGCCCTTCCGACATTTGTTGTTTTTAGTCAGTTTTTTGCATCAAGTCACAACATTTCTCAACTTCAAATAGAACTCTGAACTGTTGTTTTTAGTCAGTTTTTTGCATCAAGTCACAACATAAAATCGTTTTGGATATTTCTTTTTGAGTTGTTTTTAGTCAGTTTTTTGCATCAAGTCACAACCAACACAATCTGACCCATCATACTTCAGCGGTTGTTTTTAGTCAGTTTTTTGCATCAAGTCACAACGGGTGACATGTTTCTTGTCAAATTTCACCTGTTGTTTTTAGTCAGTTTTTTGCATCAAGTCACAACACATCGAATTTAATAAGTCGATGATCTTACGTTGTTTTTAGTCAGTTTTTTGCATCAAGTCACAACATATCGAGAATCATCAAAAAGAAAGGCCTTGTTGTTTTTAGTCAGTTTTTTGCATCAAGTCACAACCGGAGACAACGCCTGTACTGTCGAGAGTTTGTTGTTTTTAGTCAGTTTTTTGCATCAAGTCACAACCAAGGTCCATTTTAGCCTTTATTTATAAGGGTTTGGCGTGATTTTCTTGTCATTAAAATCACATATTTCAATGGAAGCGTATGATACAAAGTCCTTTTTTTCAATCCTAATCATTCTACTAAACTTAATCCTCAATGTCAAAGATCAATTAAATTTAAAACATTTCCAATTGTGCCTTTGGCGGAGGCAATGCTTTGGTCTTATGTCCCCAAAAATTTACAATATTCCCATATTGTTTATCCGTAATACTCATAATGCTCACCTGACCTTCAGAGGGTACAGATGTTTTGACCCGTTTTACATGTACATCCATGCTTTCCCGGCTGGCGCAGTGCCGGATATACACCGAATATTGCATCATCGTAAATCCGTCTTTCAGTAATTTCTTACGGAATTGCGAAGCGGCCTTGCGTTCCGCTTTCGTATTGGTCGGAAGGTCAAAAAAAACAAATAACCACATAATACGATAGGCGTTGATCCGGTTAAATTCCATGGTTTACTCAATAAACTCGGGCAATTCCAGTTTTCTTGTTTCACCTTTATAACATTTTGCCAATGATGCGGATGTCGTCTGCATCGCCAGCATCAATGGCTTGATTTCATCATTCATTTTGCAATCGCAAGATAGCACAGCCAATAATTCCATTTTAATTTCTTTTGTTAGATCATCTTGCTCAGGAAAGGTGGCATTCATCTCATGCACTACAGCATCCACAAAAGGACGATAGGCTTCCATGATATCATCTGCCAAGCAAAATGCATTATAGCGATTACGATGGTGAATACCCAAAGTGTTTAATAGTCCGGATCCGGCCAAAGCTCTCGCTACAGCTGCTCGGATTATAGCATACCCGTAATTCAACATATTATTCGGAGGCAATCCTTCCCGTAAACGCCGAAAATCATAGCCAAATAAACGAGTCCAATACACCCGTGCCGCATAGCCTTCCCGATTATCACTGTCACCGCTTTTCACTTGTCTTGACATGGATAAGATATCATCACCATTCGAACCCACATATGCCAAAACAGCCGCCTGATTTCTTAATTTTGCTTCTATGCATTGTTTCCATAGATTCTTTTTTAAAGGCTCACTTGCATTGATCTGCTCCCTGAATATTTCGTTCTGTATCGTATTCCCATCCAAATTCAGTAACATAGAACGAGGATGATGCAAGGTATCGCAGAAGATTAACGCTGTATTATTTTCTCGTAAAACATTCATTAATGGCATAGATAAAGTGATTCGTTGATTATCTAAAACCAAAAAACCGATATCCTCAATCGGAGTTGACTGAACAGGCTCATTCTCCTTTTCGATCTGCAATTGCCGGTGTTTTACGGAAAGATAGCAGGGTGATGTAATAATGATGGTGCGTTTAATCAAATATTCTTCCTAAAATAGTTTGATTTACTTTCATTGGATTAAAGGTTAACCAACCAGTTGTACCTTTCCCAAAATTTTTTATATATATATAATCATTCTTTGCTTCATTATCCTTCCTTGAATCTAAATGATGTTTAAAACATAATTCCATAAAATAACTACCACCTGCAATTTTTTGAACTTTATACAAATGTTTTGAAAACTGCTCTATAGGGATATTTGCTAAATTAATACTTTCATTTAACCCCAAAAAAAACATATCATTCTTTTTTAAAGTTGTTACAATTCGTTTGCCATCACTAGGAAGTTGATATATTGACTCTTTTCGTTTAATTCGTTGCGAAACGTCCCAAAACGATACAACGTTCTCTTTCAACTCATCATTAATATCTTTATAAATCATCACATGATGATTAGACCTTGGATTTACATATTGAGTCAAAGTGTTCTTAAGCTTTCTGGCATTCCCAATTTCTTCTCGTATTCTAACCTTAGTAACAGGAACTTCTTCCCCATTTTTATTTGGAAGTTTTATCATAAATTTCCCGTTTTTATAGAATGCATCTTTGGGAATTGTATATTTATTATTTGTATCAATTCCATATTCATTTTGCAAATATGATTCAATTAATTTTCTAATACCCTTATCAACAACTTTATCTACATGTGTTTTTCCAGATAAACTTGTAATGGATTTTCTTACATGAAAGGCTTCTCGACCATCAGGAGCAGTCCTTTTCCCAAATACAGTCTCTTTATGCAACTGCCCCCTAGCAGCATGTTTACCACTATTAAAAGTACGATTATCTTTAAAATATGATACCAATATTGCATCTGCAGATTTTTGAACATCAACTCTAAAATTCTCCCAAGGGGCATCAAATTCAGGTCTTCCAGATCTTTTACCTTCATATCGCTCACGTATTTGAGCATTATATGTACTCAGCTTTTGCAAAAAGCTTCTTTCTGTACACGCGATTGCCATTGCATCAATAGCATGATGTCGTTGATCTTCTCTATTTTTCTTTGGATCAAAACGTACTTCACCCTGTTTATCTATCCAAATATTACCTTCGATAAGTTTTTCATTTTTATTTAATTTAGGTTCTTCACTTTCGACGGGAATAAAATCAATTTCTTCATCTTGTTTTTCAAATACAGCCCAATATTTTCCAAGAGGTAGATCGGTTCCATATGCTTGATCGGGATTTTCATCGGATATCCATGTACCATTATTATCTGTGCTACCAGACAACATAATTTGATTTGCGTTAATAACAGGTTTATCAGCTAATACACGCATCAAAGAAACATCGCTAACATTAAGATCTAGTACAGCCCAAACATCTACTTCTTCATGTTCTGTTGGACAAGAATATTGATAAGAAGAAAAATACCCATTCTCAATCTTTCCCCAAATAGCTAACTGCCCTTTTTTAGGTTTTGGTTTTTCTTTATCTATAAATGTTACTTTCAACACATCAAAACTAGCCCAATATTTCCCATTAAGCTTATCTTTTACATCAATCTTTATCCCGATCTTTTCATAAATAAATTTTTCATTACTAACACTACCTTTTAAAACAATCACCCTTGAAGTGGGAACGGGTTTATCATTAAAAAATCGATAGAAAGTCGGAGTATTTTTGACCGATATTTTGCACCAATATTTTCCATTTCTATTTTCAGTTGCAACTATATCATGACTATTATCTGACTTAAACACTTCTTTATTCACATAACCGGGAAACAAACAATAACCTCTTGTAACCTGTGGTTTTATATTTTGTTTTTTATGTACCGATACAAATGAACCATCTTCTCTAACAACTGCCCAGTGAGGGATCTTAACATTATCTTTTGCATCAATGATTAAATTTGCATCGGTGAGATTTTTTGCCGGTTGAAGTACATTGTTTAGTCCCCATAAATGACGCAATTCTGCTGTTAATTTACCGGGTAATATTTGCACATTATCACATATCTCTTGAAGTAAATTCTTTGCTTCCTTGCTGATATAACGCATATCATTTAACTGTCTCGAAATAAAGCTATCTTGATCAATTGACTTTCTTGATGTAAAACGCTTCGCTTTATTATAGGGCAGCAATGAAAATGCTCTTATTTGGATATCATCCCAGGATTTAGCACCACCCCATAATGCCGGATCTGAATTACTTTGATAAAATTCACAAGGCGTTTTTTCACCCTTTTCTCGATTAAAATTTGCTTCACATAAAGTAATATTAGCAAAACTGTCATCTAGAGAAACGCTATATGGAATAATGTGCTCTATTTGAAATAGATTTCCGCTACCTAAGACATCATTGATTCTGATAGTTTTACCTGTATATGGACATACCACAGGATTCATATGTTCTTCAATTTCTTTGTACAATAAATACTTGCGAATATTCTGTCTTGTATGGGCCAATCCAAATTCAGATAACTTTTCTTTGGCAACGTCATTTTTTCTTTTATTATCATTTATTTTATATGACATTTCCTGGCGTAATTTTGAATTATTTTTCAAATCACGGCCCATTTCCACCTTAATTATATCCATTTGCCCATATTCCTTGAGCAAAGCATTTACCACATGACGGGTTTCAGATAAAGCTCTCTGAACTAATGGATTTCTTAAGTTTGGAACTGTTGATAATTTACGTTTCAATTCTCCTGTGTTTGCTTTGAGGTCCACTGAAGGATGATATAATTTTTTAAATTTTTTGTCCTTTGCTTCAAAACCAAAATCAATTTCTTTAGTACCTGATAATAAGAATGATTTTATTTTTTCTATCAACTCACCCTCAGCATTTTTTTCTTTCATAAAATGTTTTACAGTATTTTCGATGAGTTCATGTTCTTTACTAAACAAATTCCACTTTTCCTTACCAAAGGCATTTTTTATACCACCAAGAATAACCGCTAAACTCAAAGAATACCCTTTAATTAAGAAAGGATTTATATTACGAATAGCTTTTAAAGAAAGTGAACCATAGTCATCTGCTAAATGTATTTTTCTTATATCATCTACTGATTTGCATTTACATGCATAATCTTTTTTAAGCTTGTTATACAATTTGTCATTATCAGCGTAAAAATGAAAACAATGCCAAATATCAAGATAATTATTTTCCCATACGGCTGCATCAAAAAGTGGTTTTAAATTAGCTATTGTTTTATTGCAGGGAACGGAGAACTCATCATCATAATTAAAGCGTTCCGATGTTAGTTTTAGCTTTTTAGGTATATCTTTAAACTTAAAATTTGATTTTTTACTATTAATTAACTCCAGTACAATCTTTCGCTGTTCTTCATCAAGCTTCTGCCTTGTCCCATATTCAATATTGTTGATAAATTGATATGCACGATATAACTCAAATTCCGGATGTGAGAGACAACATGGACTTTTTCCTGTCACAATCTTTTTTTTATCAATAACAACCGTTTGATGTTCATATCTACACTTGTTTAATAAATTCTTTTGACTCCTCAGAGGACGTTGCCAGAATAATACACTTTCATTTGTGTTTTTATGCACTATAAAATCTTCTTTCATCCAAATATCGCCGGCTAAATATTTAAATAAGGGAACTTCTGTTTCACTTATGACAACATTACCACGTATTTTGATATTATTCTTGCCATATTTATTTTCCAAAAAGTTAATTTTCTCTATGTTTCTTTTTGCTGATAACGATCCCCGAAGCATCCGAACTTTTTTTTGAATTACTTTCTGATTATTTAACCCCAAATGACCTGCTTGGCATTCCCAAATATGATATAATTCTTCAATGTACATATCTCTTAGCGTATATCTTGATCTTGCACGAAGAATTTTCCCATCTTCATCTCTATATTCTTTATATGGCTCACCTTTTGCCGGAATAATTGAATATAAGTATTCACCCAATAACTTATCTTTCATTTTATCCTGAGTTTCCGAAATCCCAACCTTATCATCTTTGCCTTTATATAGAGTACCGGTATCGCTATTCTGATCTTTTCTACTGCTAACAAAACCTCTTCTTTGAATAAAATGATAAAGTATCCTACCTAATTCTTGAAGTGTAATTTCTTCTTTAACAGCTCTATTTCTTAGCTCATATGGATTTAATTTTAACCATTCGTTAAACTCAGGTGTGTTAGGAAATTCTCTTTGGGTGCCTGTTATATCTTTATGATATTTTTTCCATCCATCCAAATCATGCATGCTAAGTGGACACATATTCTTTTCGATTAATATTTCAAGCAACTTGATTTTTCTTAATCTTTTCCGATAGAATTGTCTTCTTTTTTGACGAAATTCACGTCGTTTAGCATTTCTTGATTTTTCATTTTGTCCCTTACCAATTGTATCTGGTTCTAAACCTTCGGGAAAAATTCTCACACCCGAATCAATGATAGAAGTATATTTTTCTACCTGTCCCTTAATGTTTATATCAGCCTCCACTATCGCCCAACCGATACTGTTTGTTCCCAGATCCAATCCTAAAATGCGCCCCATGCTATACTCCTAAAAATGAATGAAATAAAAGAGTCCCCACCGAGGCGGGGACATAGACATCAAAGTCTTCGGCATATAGCCTTATTGTGACAAGATGCAATTCTTTTAATATTATCTGTTTTTAAATAAAATGTCAACATTTAATTATTCACCCAATTCGCCCCCATTGGTTTAACTTCATACTATTAGATAGTTATATTTTTTATTACCAAGAAATTTAGAAGAATATTTCTTTTTATGCAAAAACTATTTAATCTGTTAAGATTTTACCTTACCCCATTTAAGTAAGGTATATATCCTCCAGGCTAAAACCTGGGATTATTCATCCTCAATAAATAATGCATCATTTGTAATTCACAGTTACTTCTTCTTATTCTAAACCCTATCAAATGATTTCGCGACTCACCCTTATCTATATCTCTCCACTTTGTTAGCCTCTCCGTCAGTCGACGGATATGTCTTTCTTCGATCAAGATGGCATTATTCTTTCACCTTTCAATCCTCAACTCTTCAACTTTTCGACCACAAAACAAAAGGGCTCGACAAGCGAGCCCAATTGAATATGTAATACTCCTAAGAGCTTACTTATCTTCGTTCAACTTAGATAGAAGTTCTTCGGGGATCTCGATCTTCTGTGATACGTCTTCTTGTTTAGCCATAACACGAGCGACATCTTTATCTTCTTCCGATAGACCTAAGTCTTCAGATGCAAGAACGATCTTACGATCATCTTGACGAACTTCGACTACGCGCAGTTCAAGTTCATCGCCAACTTTGATATTACGTGTATAATCACGTTTGTCTTTTTTAGACATATTGTTCAAAGGAACGATGGCTTCAACTTCTTCGCCTTCAATGGTCATAATAATACCTTTGTCCAAAACTTTCAGGACAGTAGCTTTAACCATTTTGTTCGATTTATATTTGTTTTCCAAAACTTCCCAAGGATTTTCTTCAAGCTGTTTGTAGCCCAAAGAGATCTTACGGGTTTCATTGTTTATCTCAAGGATAACAACGTCAATTTCTTGACCTTTCTGGAGAACTTCTTTAGGATGACGAACCACTTTGATCCATGATAGATCTGAAACGTGGATCAAACCGTCAATACCATCTTCGATCTCAACAAATGCACCGAACTGAGTCAAGTTGCGTACAATACCCTTGACTTTCATACCGCTTGTGTATTTCTTTTCAAGTTCATCCCAAGGATCGGGTTGCAATTGTTTAACACCCAATGATATCTTACGATCCTGTGAGTCGATAGCCAATACTTTAGCTTCAACTTCATCTGAGATCTGATAGATTTCTGAAGGATGTTTAATATGTTGTGTCCAACTCATTTCAGAAATATGGATCAAGCCTTCAACACCTTTTTCCAATTCTACAAATACACCGTAGTTTGTAATTGAAACGATGCGACCTTTGACAACTGAATCGATGGGATATTTAGATTCAATATCTTCCCAAGGATGTGATTCAAGTTGTTTGATACCCAAAGAAACACGTTGCTTTTCTGTGTTATAGTCAATGACTTTAACTTCAACAACATCATCAATAGATAACATTTCCGAAGGATGCTTAATACGGCCCCATGACATATCAGTGATATGTAAAAGTCCGTCAACACCACCAAGATCAATAAAAGCACCAAAATCTGTAATATTCTTTACGCGACCTTTAAGTACCTGATCAACTTGGATCTGTGAAAGCAATTCTTCACGTTTTTCTTTGAGAGCTTCTTCAAGAATTTCTTTGCGAGACACAACAATGTTCTTACGAGCTTCGTTAAGTTTCACAATCTTCAATTCCATGTTCTTACCAACGTATGCATCGAAATCAATAACGGGGCGTACATCGATTTGTGAACCGGGTAGGAAACCTTCAACACCGCCAAGATCAACGACCATACCGCCTTTAATACGTTTGACAATGTAACCTTCAATGATACCATCGGCATCATGAACTTCTTTGAGGCGTTCCCATGCGCGGAGGAAATCCGCTTTTTTCTTAGACAGGATCAACTGGCCTTTACGGTCTTCGATCTTGTCGACATATATTTCAATCTCATCTCCAAGTTCGGGGATATTGTTGCCAAATTCATCAACAGGGATCAAACCTTCAGATTTGAAACCTATATCAACGACAACTTCTTTGTCCGTAATACGGATAACGTGACCGTTCACGCGTTCATTGTTAGAGAACTTGTTTAATGTCTTTTCGTACATTTTTTCAAGTTCAGGATTGATCTCTTCTTCTACCGCTTCGATCAAATCTTCACGTTTAACTGTTTTGATCTGTGCGTAGATGTCACTAGACAGTTGGTTTTTAGCCTCAGCTGCCTTTTCAACAGGTGCTTCTTCTACAGTTTCTTCAACTTTTTCCTCAACCTGTTCTTCTTTTACGTCTTCAGTTGCAGTCTCAACGACTTCTTCAACTTTTACGTCTTCCTGAGGGTTTACGGGTTCTACGTTTTTCAACTCTTCAGCCATTCATTTTCCTCCATGTTTTGGCTCTTTGGATTTGATGTATGATAATATATTATCAACCTGTTCGTCAAACGATACATTCGATGTATCAATTTCAATGGCATCGTCCGCTTTTTTTAAAGGGGAGTGCGCTCTAGAAGAATCTTTTTCATCTCGCCTTAAAAGATCTGCTTTAACTTCTTCTAAACTCATTTTCTCTTTACTTTCCTTTTGTCTGCGCTGCGCGCGAACTTCGGGATCGGCAACAAGAAAAAACTTATAATCGGCATCAGGAAAAACAACGGTACCAATATCGCGTCCCTCCATTACAATATCATGATCAGCTGCAATCTCACGTTGTTTGTCGACCATAAGACCTCTTACAACCGGATTTGCCGATACCGGAGTAACCGCTTTATTCGCGGCATCCATGCGTATCTCTTCGCTAACATTTTTGCCATCAAGAAAAACTTTCTGTCCTTCAAAACGAATTTCCATACTCTTAGCGACCCTGGCGACCTCATTGTCGTCATAAGGATCTATGCCCAAATGAAGTGCTCCAACCGATATGGCGCGATACATTGCACCTGTATCTAAGTATGTGATCTTCAACGCTTTAGCTATCGCTTTAGCTGTTGAACTCTTCCCGGATCCGGAAGGACCATCAATAGCAATAATCATGATATAATACCTTTTCCACTTTTTCAAAAAAGCAGGTGAATTTAAGTCTGAAAAAAGTTCAAACAAAGTATTTTTTTCTTTGGTTAGATTAATTAATTATTGTATAATAAGAGCGTCAATTGACATATCTCATAATTGAGTGGAACAAGTTAAAATAACTTGATTATATATTTCAAGTTCCCTCCTGTGTAGAAAAATGCCGACACGACCCCAAGTGTCGGCATTTTTCGTTTTTACGGGTGTTTTTTCACCTATCAATACGCTTAAAAACTGCTGAATTATTTCCATATAATGTAGTGATATTAAAGCCAATATACCATATATCGACATATTTCGAGAATTCCAAGGTTCTGAGGTCACTATTATATTGATTTTTATAGAATTAAGTATTAAAATATTGCATGAATAAAAAACGACTCCTGTTCGCACTGCTTATTGTTCCATTTCTATTTTCTTATGCATCAGAAGAAGTGTTTTTCACTTTTGGCAGTGATGTCAGCACCTCATATATTTTCCGAGGACAACTTCCCGCAGCCAAGCAACCAAGCTTTGGATTGAATTTTTCAGCTTTCTTTTATAATTTAAATATCAATATTTCACAATGGTTTGTAAACTCGATCTCTCATCCGGGAGATTATCGTGAGCTAGGTACAATGGTAAGTTATTATCATTATTTCAGTGACAGGTTCATCGGCTCTGCCGGAATGACATTATATCTCCTTCCCGATGTTGCCCAAACCCCTTTAGCGAATACCGAAGCAAGCATTACCTTTGCTGACATGAATTCATTTATCCCTTATTTTATCGAAGCATATTACGATTTCGTTTTAAAAAGCATGTATGTTAAACTTCTTGCCGGCTATAGTTTTGATGCCTTTATTCCAGTTAATTTGACATTAGCAAGTGGATTTGATTTACTATCATACAATCGCTATGGACGCAACAACCCGGCCGGTCTTTCAAACATTGGGCTTTCTGTCAGCACCTACTTCTCCCTAAAAAATTGGCAAATAACTCCTAAAGCATCATTATTCTTTTTAAACTCATTAAATTCAACTATATTACCGCAGGTTAACGTAAACTTGAGTTATTCCTTTTAAGTAAGGAGTTCAAATATGAAAAAAATATTAGTCGTTTTATTTACATTGTTTGCTTTAAACTCTCTTCTCGCGAGCGAAGAAGTTACGGTTGTCGTATACGAAAAAGAGCTTGAAGGCATATTAACGACAAGTGGAGATTATTTTTCTCATAAAGAGCTCACTGCCGGTCATGAATCTCTCCCGATGGGTTCAATCATTGAAATTATTAATCCGGCAAATAATAAACGAGTAGAATTAACAGTTAACGACAGGATACTTGATACTAATGGTATGTATTGGATTTCAGGATCTGCAGCTGACATATTAGAGATTAAAAGTATTTATCCTACCAAAGCACAATTAAATATTTTATATAAGCCCGAAATAAAAGAAGTTTACGAAGAAGAATTACCGACAGCTACAGAGCCGGTCTATGTACATTCAAATCTTACAACGGTAGGCTATACTCCAAACCCCTTACCCCCTACACCTATTCCGAACCCACCCGCACAAGTAAAAACATCCACACCAAACATTGTTACCATAACGCCAAGTATAAGTCAATCAACCCAAACAAGCCCTATACTTGAAGGCTTATCAGAAAATCTTGAGACAGCGATCGGAGATCCGCGTATACCTAAATCTGTTTTCTCTCAAAGAATAGCATACGGTGTACATATTTATACAACCGTTAACTCTACGGAAGCAATTGAAGTCTCACAACGCTTATACAACTATTTTTCTTGTCCATCATATATTGAAAAATATTACTCTCCCTTAGGTAATTGCTACCGAGTCATTGCCGGAGATTATAAAAATGAAGCTGAAGCTATCCAATGGTACAACAAACTTCTCTCCAGTATTCCTGATATTTTTCTTGTAGAAATTTATTAACCTTCATATCAGTTCCGAGTTAAAACCGGTTATCAAACATAAATCATTTAATCAACAAACTGTAGCCACGAGATAAACTGATTCTTAATTCATCTTTATTGTTTTTACTAGCTTAATTTTGTATCATATATCTTTGCGAAAATAAGGAGAATTAATGCTACATCACCATCCTCTTTTAGATTCTAAGAAACAGGATCTTGCAAGATTATACGAAATTCAAAAAAGAGAAGTCTCTTTTTTTAATATGATTACAGGATTTATTTTAAGCATCATCTTTATTCTTTTTGTTTCACAGCCTTTGATTTATGTATTACCCGGTCCCAATACCTTAAGATTTATTATTTTCATTTGGTGTATGAGTGTTTTTTCATTACCCTTTGATTTAATCTTTGCTTACATATCATCCTACAAAATCGAACATCAATACGGATTTTCAAACCAGAATAAAATACAATTTTTCATTGAACAATTAAAGGGATTGGGTGTAAATCTAATCATAGGACCTATTCTGGCGGCCGTACTTTTTCTTGCCTTTCAATTAACACCTCAATACTGGTGGTTGATTGCTGCATTGGCTATGATTCTTATATCCGTTATATTTGCGACACTATATCCTATTTTGATCATGCCTATATTTAATAAATATACACCGATCGAAGATGAAGAGTTAAAATCCCGTCTAAGTAAAATTCTTGAAAAAGGCGGATTAAAGATCAAAGGCTTTTTTATCCAAGATATGAGCCGACAAACAAAAAAAGAAAACGCCTTTCTTGGTGGCCTGGGAAAAACCAGACGCGTTGTCCTCAGTGATAATATTATTAAGAATATGAATATTGATGAACTTGAAACCGTTATCGCTCACGAAGTAGGACATTATAAACATAAGCATATTTGGAAGAACATAGCACTCGGTACAGTTTATCAACTTATTCTATTCTATATTACACACAGACTTATGTTTGCATACAATGAATACTATCTTTCAACCTTTGAAAGCAGATTAGAATCATATCCACTTTTCATTCTTTGCTTTGGTGTTCTTAACTTAATGATGTTGGCACCACTCTCAAATGCTATCTCAAGACATTTTGAAAGACAAGCAGATAATTATGCACTTAACAGCACAAAAAATCCTGATGCTTTCCAGCGTGCAATGGCCGGACTAGCGAACCGAAACCTTTCAAATGCTTACCCAACAAAATTTATAAAACTTCTTTACTATTCTCATCCACCTGTCGGAGAAAGATTAGAAACCGGAATAAAATGGGCAGAAGATCACAAGCATGAAAAAGCATGATCATGAAACGATAAAAGGTGCTCGCCCCAGCGAGGCATTTCTGATTACTCAAAAACGTCGAGACATTTATGTGATAGCGGATAACATTCGTTCATTACATAATGTTGGGTCTTTATTTAGAACTTCAGAAGCTGCCGGAATAAAAAAATTATATCTCGTGGGTATTACAGCCTGTCCTCCGCGGAAAGAGATAAGTAAAACAGCTATAGGTGCTGAAGAAAATGTCCCGTGGGAATATCATAAAAATATTATTCCTCTACTGAAATATTTCAAATCTCAAAATATCCCAATTCTCGTATTAGAACATACCGATTCATCAAAAGAATTTCAAAATATAGATTATCCTTTCCCGATTTGCCTTATTGTTGGAAATGAAGTTGATGGTATTTCAGAAGAAGTGATGGATTATGCAGATATTGCAGTAGAGATCCCGATGTTCGGGATGAAACAATCACTGAATGTTTCTGTTGCTTATGGCATTATGCTTTATGAGTTATTGCGACAATTAGGCAATACCAACTTACCCAATACCACTGGATAGTTTGAACCGGTAACTCCAGAAATATTACCCGGAATTTTCCTGATATGTAAATAAGCAAGATAAGCGAATCCAAAAGCCTCTTTAATATCGGAATCTAAGTTACCATGCTTAAATTTTCCCACTTGAATATCAGGAAGCTTTTCGGCTAAACGTGTCATTACATACTTATTTAAAGCACCCCCACCCGAAGCCAATACATTAATATCACATGTAGAATTTTTACTTATTTTATTAATCTCATCAGCAACAGTAATGGCAGTCAATTCACTTAATGTGCGGATAAAATTCAACCATTCATTATAATTCTTTGGTGAATATTTCTTTAGTAAGTTATTGAAATAATCATAACCAAATTGTTCCTGTCCGGCCGATTTTGGCAATGATCTTTTATAGTAAGGATGTGATAATAATTCATTCAATAGCACATTATTAATTTTTCCTTTAAAAGCATATGCACCATCTTTATCGTAATCTTCTCTTCCCTCGGAAAAAGCAATGACTGCCTTATCTATAAGTGTGTTGGCAGGTCCTGTATCATAGGCAAGAATCTGTCTCTGACTGTTTCTTGCCGGCAAATATGTAAAATTTGCAATACCACCCATATTAAGAGCTATTACATCTTCATCGTCTTGTCTTAATAAAAAATCATCTACAATGGGGATCAGTGGTGCTCCTTGCCCACCCGCAACAAGATCCGCTGTTCTAAAATCATAGACAACCGGTTTTTCGGTACGGTCGGCGATGCAGTGCGCCTCACCGATCTGTAAAGTATATACCGGTGGATTATGTAATAGAGTTTGTCCATGACTTGCAATAAGATCATAATCCATATCAAGCGAAGCAAGTACTTCACCATACCACATTCCAAGTTCCATATCGTAGGTTAAAATATCGACTGTCGATAATTCCAAAGGTTTTTTGAAAGCTTCGGAAAACTTTTGCGGATAAGGTATATATGTTTTTCCCAACACCTTAAATTTAGGATATTTTCCAAATCCTGTAAACTCTACACAAGCTACATCCAGACCATCAGCTGAGGTCCCGCTCATTAGCCCAAGGATCTTAATACGTTCATCTTCTTTGATCGCCATGGTCATCCTATCTATTTATTTTATCACGGTGGCAAAATACAATAAATTCCTTTTTAATAAAATAATTCATTTGTAAAATAGTCAGTAATTTCATGAGGTAATAAATGAGCTATATTCAAACGATCCAAGCAGACCTGAAGCAAGCTATGCTAAACAAAGAAAGTGATAAAGTTAAAACACTTCGCATGCTAATTTCAAAGTTAAGAGAAAAAAAGATCGCATTAATGAAAGATCTTGAAGAAGTAGACGAAATTGCAGTCTTAAAAAAAGCTGCAAAAGAACGTCAAGATTCCATATCAACATACACAGCTGCAGGCAGAGAAGATCTTGTTAAGATCGAAGAAGTAGAACTTGAAATAATAAAAGCATATCTTCCTGCAGAAATGGAAGACAAAGATATTGAAAAGATCGTTAAATCAGTAATAGAGAAAACAGGTGCATCCTCAATGGCGGATATGGGACGTGTTATGGGTGCTTCAATGAAAGAAATTGCCGGACAAGCGGATGGTAAACGTGTCCAAGCAATCGTAAAAATAATGTTAGGAGCATAATATGTACTGGGTAGATATAATTGCCTTAATCCTAACATTGATCATGGCTTACAGAGCTCAGCAGCATGGTCTGCTGACCTCAGCAATGAGACTCATAGGACTTGTCGTGGGTATCATTGTTGCGGTTAATCTTGGAGCATGGGCCGGTGATATGTTAATATCTCAATTTAACATTACGCAGGAATTGGCTAATATTATTGGTTACATTCTGGTTTTTATTATTGTTTTACTTGCAGCACAAGTTGTAGGATACTTCTTGCGTTCTATCATACATGCAATAAAGCTGGGATGGCTTGATCGCATCGGTGGTATTTTTCTTGGCACTTTAAAAGCTGCTATCATTATTTCTTTATTATTTTGGGTACTTATGGCTCTTCCATCAGACACTCTAGGTAAAGAAATTCAAGAAAAATCAATTGCTTACAGTATACTTGGAGAATTTACACCAACAATTTATGAAAAATATATTCAGCCTAATTTAGATGAAGGTGACATGAAAGACCGTTTAGATTCTTTGATATCACCTACGACTCCTTCAGTAAACATTATGTCAGATTTCGAAGAACAGGTTGAGGAACTGAGTCCGGGGAATCAACAAGCCGTCGAGGATATGAAAGAACGTTTTCAGGGACTACCTTTATCTAAGCAAATGACAATTATGTCAAAACTGACAAAAGAAAACCCCGATCTGCAAGAGATCATTAATATCCTATACGAGAAAGAATGAAAAATAAAAAACTCCAACTGATTATTGCTATTATCATTTCCGCTGTGGGCTTGTATATAGCTTTTCATGATATTGAATGGAAAAATTTTATATATGAGATCAAAACGGTAGATATCTACTGGTACTTCGGTGGTATGCTTGCAATGATTATTATCATGTTCATTAGAGCGTTAAGATGGCGAATACTGTTATTACCGATAGGAAATTATTCTACCATAAAATTATATAAAGGAACCATTGCGGGATTTTTTACAAATTATGTTCTACCCTTCCGTATAGGTGAAGTAGTTCGCGCTTATGTAACCGGTCAGTACGTAAAAGAAAAAGGTGCCGTACTCCTCCCCTCTATTGTAATAGAACGTACTCTTGATGGTATATCTTTTATTATTTTTGTTGTGATCTTTTCGCTGTTTGTAGACCTACCTTTAACCGACAAACAGATTTTCATCGTAAGAATATTGCTTTTTGTTGTACTTTTTATTCTAATACTAGCTGTTTACTTATACTCCAAGTTTAGGAATAAGATCACTATTTACCTTGATTCCAAGAATGGCAAAGCAGCGGAATTTTTAAGAGACTTACACAAAGGGATGTTAACAATTTTTAAAATCCGCCATCCATTTCAAATCATTTTATATAGTTTTTCCATCTGGTTCATTACAGGCTTGACGTATTGGGCGGGAATCAAAGCAACTCATATCGAATTGGGTTTTATTGAAGCTTTCATACTTTTTGCAACTGCAATGATCGCAATAGCAATTCCTGCAGCACCCGGCTTTGTTGGAACTTTTCATGCCGCTATGGTGGCAACGCTTGTAGCATTTAATATTGATAAAAACGTGGCTGCCAGTTATGCTTTCCTACAACATCTTATTGGGATGATCCCTATTTGTTTATTCGGTTTTATTCACTTCCTTGAAGCCAATGTATCAATTAAAGAAATAAGAGAAAAACAGAAAGAAAACAAATAAGATTAATAAAGATTTTACTATGAATAAGAATAGCCTGGGATTTACCCCCCAGGCTATTCATTATTTAAACCCGTTTTTATAAAAATAACGGAAATCAATAAATTTGAAAGAAAACCCGATTTAACATTGATAATTATTTATCGTTTTTTCTTCTGTGAGAACATCCACTTCATCAATTCCGGATCAGCATATGTCGGTTTCCAAGAGCCATGTCCAACCCCGGGATACTCAGTGTATTTAATCAGTTCACCATCGGCATCTTTAATGGCTTTAACCATGTTACGTGAACGTATAACAGGTACAACGGGATCATCACCACCATGAAAAACCCAAATAGGCATATTGACTAACTTATAGGCTTGCTTTTCATCGGCACCACCACAAACCGGTGCTGCAGCAGCAAATGTTTCCGGTAAACGTGATATAAGATCCCAAGTACCATAACCACCCATAGATAATCCACTTATATAAATTCTTTTTTTATTGATAGGATATTTATCAAGCGTTTGTTCAATTAATTCCATTACCAATGCCATCGTTTCAGAAGGGTCTTCCGGCATATCATGAGCATCCAATGCCCAATTTATTTCTACCCAACGTTTTTCTTTTGGACATTGAGGAGCAATCACGTAACATGGAAAATCCTTTCTATTTCCTTCATCAACAAAAGCACCCGCCCCCCAGATCAACTGACGTTCATTATCATTTCCACGCTCGCCTGCTCCATGTAAAAAAATGACTAAAGGGTATTTTTTCAGGAAGCATTTTTTTTGAGGTTCAAGCAACCTGTACAGCAGTGTATCATTATCATCATTAATATACTGTTCGGCCGAGAAAGCTGCCAAAGCTTCAGGGGACGCCTCTATCGCAAAAGCAAAAAGGATTAAAAACGACAGAATCAGTATTCGCAAATATTTCATTTCATTACTCCACTTAGTTTATTTTTACGCTTAAATTTACCGTTCATAGCAGAACAAAACAATTTAAGAATATTTTTACAATTTTATCCATATTTTTCACATCAATTTACACTTTACTTTTGCATCACATTTAGATTCGATGTAATTTTAAACGTAAACAAAATAAATAGAAGGGTTTTACGAATGGATGTAGTAAAAATTCTACCTGAGGTCAATGAGATCAAAGATGCCGGTTTAAGAAAAAAAGTTATCGACATCTGGAAGGAAGCTGCAGATTACCGTGGTTGGACAGAAGAATTACTTCTAGCTATACCTTTTACGCTTTTGGCAGAAAATGTAAGTATCCCATTTATCAATCATGTTCGTGCGGTATGTCGTATGTGTATGGCTGTCGATGATGTTCAAGAGGTCTTGCATGGTGACCGCCGAACACCCGTAAATCGTGATTATCTTATCGCGGGTGCTTTACTGGCCGATGTTGGCAAACTTCTTGAATACGAGATCGTAGATGGCAAATCTGTCAAATCAAGTTATGGGCGTTACCTCCGTCACCCCTTTTCAGGTGTTGGGTTGGCATTCAAACATGATATACCTGAAGAGGTCATGCATGTAATAGCGACTCACTCAAAAGAAGGCACCGGTGAAAAGCGCTCACCCGAATCCATTATTTTCCATCATGCTGACTTTATTGACTTTGAATTGGTAAAATAAGCCAAACATAATTTTAAAAATGTCCTTAGCCCTTTCAATATGAAAGGGCTGTTTTTTTATTAATAATATTTTCCATCCAACAAAATTGGTCAGTTGTTTTATCACTTGTTATTCAAAAACGAATCATATAATTTCGAGTTACACATTGGAATACAGGAGCCGATGTGTATTAAACATAAAAACAGAAGGGAACTCAGTATGATGAATCAAGGGAAATTAGCATTTATTTTTCCGGGACAAGGCTCACAAAAAGTAGGCATGGGTTTGGATCTCTTTAAGAACTACCCAAAGGCAAAAAAAGTTTTCGAAAAAGCTGATACGGTTTTACAATATCCTCTTAGCAAACTTTGTTTTGAAGGTCCCGAAAAAGAACTAACCTTAACCGCAAACACACAACCGGCAATTTTAACCACCAGTATAGCTTTACTGAGGATATTGCAAGATAAAATAGATATAAAACCGGATTTTGTAGCCGGACATAGCTTAGGTGAATACAGCGCTTTAGTATGTGCCGATGCCCTCAATTTCGACGATGCAATACTGGCCGTAAATAAGCGTGGCACTTATATGCAAAATGCCGTACCGGTTGGGGTTGGTAGCATGGCGGCAATTATCAAAATCAAAGAAGAAACAGTTCAAGAGTTTTGTGATAAGGTAAGCCGTAAAGATCATATAGTAGTCAATGCAAATATAAATTGTCCACAACAGTACGTGATCTCGGGACATACAAAGGCCGTACAAGAAGTCATGGCTCTTGCAAAAGAAAATAGAGGAATAACCATCTCCCTAGCGGTAAGTGCTCCTTTCCATTCTCCCTTAATGCAAAAAGCAGCTGACGAGCTCTCAGCCTGGTTGGATACAGTCCAGTTTTCTGATTTAAACACTACATTGATAAACAATGCAGAAGCAGAACTTATTGACAAAGGTGACGATGCAAAAACCTCGCTTGTAAGACAAATGCAAGCATCGGTAAAATGGGAAGCCTCTATGCGAAAGCTTATCGATAAGGGTGTAACAACATTTGTTGAAATCGGTCCGGGTAAAGTTTTAAGTGGACTTATGAAACGAATCGACAAAAATGTAACAGTATTAAATGCCTTTGATTCTGATAGCCTTGAAGAAACAGTAAAGTTACTGAAATAGATCAAAGTATTTATTCCCTAACAAATACTTTTATGGGTTAGTATCTATGATTGAAACCGGTATAGACATTATCGAAATAAATAGAATCGAGGATTCTATCAAAAATTCTGAATTCGTGAGAAAATATTTTCATCCGAAAGAAATAGCCTATTCAGAAGCAAAACAAAATAGTGCTCAACACTTTGCAGTGCGTTTTGCCGCCAAAGAAGCTGTTCGTAAAATATTATTATCTCATATTGATAAATTGAGATGGTCTGACAGCTGGATAGAAAATGACAAAACGGGAAAACCGATATTACATTTTTCAACTGCCATCAATCAAAAAATTAAAATCCATCACTCAAGCGTCAGCTTAAGTCATACAAAGGATACTGCGATCGCCATTGTCATTATGGATGTAACAAGCCATTAGTCCATCCAATAATCTTAACCATCTCACTCCCTATATTAGGGAGTAAGTCGTTATTTTATTACAAAGCATATTTTATTTTAGAGGATCATAATTGTCCGTAATTTTATTCCCTTAATATTCAACACATTAGGATGATTGATCGCAAATTGTTTATATCGAAATAATCCGTAATACATTGATCAATCCTACATTTTTGCATTTTTTTATTACATCATTGCATATCAGTGATGAAATAAACTGTTGACAACTTATGATTTAATTTATTATAATCTCATTGAGGCTTTTTATGTTTTTTTAAAAACATTACTAAGACATAAAAAACCTTAAACACACACACGGAGGAAAAAATGAAAGAACAGCTAATCAAACTAATCGCAGAAGAGTTAAGCGTACCTGAGGAGAAAGTCACACTGGAAGCAAATATCCAGGATGACCTTGGTGCTGATTCTCTTGATGCAATCCAACTGATCATGACCATCGAAAACGAATTTGATATTACCGTTCCCGAAGAAGAAGCGGAAAATCTTAAGGTGGTTAAAGATGTGTTGAAATATATCGAAGAAAATAAATAATCATTGTAAATAGTTGATCAACTGATTTTCTTTTCTTGCTAGAGAAAGCTTTAACTTGTTGCATAATAATTTATTGACAATCATTGTAGCTTCGTTATTGTTAAACATCCAGTAAAGAAGAATATTTTAATCAAAACATCATTTAATAAAAATAAACTATTTATTTTTTAATGGATGATGTTACCCATTAAAATTTACAGAAGAGATCAGTGATTTACAGCAAGCAACATGATTTTAATATTTCCAATATTTTTACTTAAAAGCAATATAATTCATTTTGCTCTAGGGATAAGCATATACAACTCTACCCTATCGTAAAATATTCTTGCATGATCAGGAAATATTCAACAATTATAATACCGATAAGGAATATATTATGGCAATAGATAAAGGATCATTTAAAGTTGTCTCCACAGGACGTTTTACCCCTGCGGGAGTTCTTACTAATAAGGACCTGGAAAAGATCGTAGATACATCAGATGAGTGGATTAGTTCAAGAACGGGAATAAAAGAACGTCGCATAGCCAATGGCCAAACAACATCCGACTTAGCTACCTTGGCTGCAAAAAATGCAATTGAAAAAGTTGCTTACGATAAAAACAAGTTTGACATTATAATTGTAGCGACATTCACACCTGATATGAGAAGTCCAAGTGTTGCATCATTAGTCCAGGCTAATCTTGATCTTGATAAACCCGGAATCATGACATTTGACATTAATGCTGCTTGTACGGGCTTCGTTTACGCCTTAAATATTGCAGAAAGGATGCTTCATAGCGGCTCACACAAAAGCGCACTTGTTATTGGAGCAGAAGTGATCAGCAAGGTAACGGATTATAAAGATCGAAACACCTGTGTACTTTTTGGAGATGGTGCAGGAGCTGTAATTTTGGAAAAAGATGAAACAAAAGAAGTCATATTCAATGTTTCATCAAAACCGGATAAAAATTTAATCCTGAATGTTGATGATTATGTGAGCATGAATGGACCCAAAGTATATCAATTTGCATCACGCGTTATTAAGTCTAGTGTTGAAGAAGTACTCTCATTTGGTAATATTGAAAAATCAAACATTAGTAAGATCATACCTCACCAGGCAAATATCAGGATCATACAAAGTGCCTCCAAAGCGTTGGATATACCTTTGGATAAATTCTTTGTAAATATTCACAAATATGGTAACACATCAGCTGCAAGTATTCCTATTGCATTAGATGAAATGCTTGAAAAAGAAACAGTAAAGCCTAATGAAAAAATTCTTATGGTAGGATTCGGTGCCGGACTTACATATGGCGCAGTGTCCCTAACATATTAATTTACTGTAATTTAACGAAAAGAATATTATCTTTCTAAAAACCTAAGAGGTACTGTAATGAATTTAAAAGATAAAGTTGCTCTGGTAACCGGAGGAGCCAGTGGGATTGGTGAAGCCATTAGCACAAAACTAGCTAAAGAAGGTGCACATGTAATCGTCAATTACAACCACTCCGAAGCTAAAGCTAGGGCACTCTGTGAAAAACTTACTCAAGAGGGATTGATCTGCAGTTCTTACCAAGGAGATGTCAGTAAATTCGAAGAGACACAAACTTTAGCAAAAAAGATCATTAGTAATCATGGAAAAATCGACATTCTGGTGAACAATGCCGGGATCACAAAGGATCAACTATTATTTAGAATGACAGAAGATGATTTTGATCGCGTGATTGAGACCAACTTAAAAGGTAGCTGGAACATGATTAAAGCCGTTTCAATGCCCATGAGCAAAGCAAAGTTCGGAAAGATCATCAACATCACATCAATTTCAGGTGTCATGGGTAATGCAGGACAAACGAATTATTCGGCCTCAAAAGCAGGACTCATTGGGTTAACCAAATCGGTCGCTAGAGAATTTGCTAAAAGAAATATTACATGTAATGCGGTTGCTCCGGGTTTTATAGAAACTAATATGACCGCTGAACTTCCAGAAAGTTTAAAAGAAAAATACATTCAACAGATCCCAGTCGGAAGATACGGACATGCTGAAGACGTTGCTTCCTTAGTAAACTTTTTGGTTAGCAATGAAGCAAACTATATTACCGGCCAGGTCGTCCACGTTGACGGTGGCCTAGTTATGAATTAGGAGATAAAAAAATGAAACGAAGAGTAGTTATTACGGGACTGGGAACTGTGAATGCGATCGGTAATGATGTCAAATCTACTTGGAAAAGTGTACTGATCGGTAAAAATGGTATAGACAACATCACGCTATATGATAATTCAGAACATAAGCCTTACTTAGCCGGTGAAGTAAAAGATCTCATACCCGAAGATCATATTCCTCCAAAGGAAGTGCGCCGTTTGGACAGAACAACTATCCTGGGACTTATTGCGGCAAAGGAAGCATATGAGGATAGTAAACTAGGCGAAGCAAAGGTCGACAATGACCGCTTTGGTGTTTTTGTTGGTAGTGGCATTGGTGGTCTTGGGACTATATATAATGAAACGAAAAAGGCAATTGAAAAAGGACCGGAACGCATGAGTCCTTTTTTCATCCCCAATTCCATAGTAAATCTGGTGGGTGGCAATATTGCCATCAAGTACAATGCAAGAGGTCCGGCAATTCCAATCGTTACGGCATGTTCTTCAGCAACAAATTCCATTGGAGAAGCATTCCGATACATTCGCGACGGATATTTGGATATTATTATGGCCGGTGGTGCCGAAGCACCGATCAATGTACTTGGGGTTGGCGGTTTTTCAAAAATGAAAGCTATCTCTCCCAGTTTAGATAAAAATCGTGCATCGATTCCATTTGATAAAGAACGATCCGGTTTTGTCATAGCAGAAGGTGCTGGGATTCTCATATTAGAAGACTTGGAACATGCAAAAAAACGAAATGCAAAAATTCATGCAGAGATAGTTGGTTACAACACAAATTGTGATGCCTTTCATATCACTCAACCGGATGAAAGTGCTTCAGGTATAATCAAATGTATGAAAAACGCTCTTTCAGATGCAGATATTGAACCCGAAAGCATTGATTATATTAATCCACACGGTACTTCAACATTTTATAATGACCGCGTAGAAAGTAAAGGGATCAGAGAAGCGTTTGGCGATTATGCATATAAAGTAAGTATCGGGGCTACCAAATCCATGCATGGGCACTCCCTAGGAGCAGTAGGTGGAGTTGAATCGGTTATTACAATAAAAGCTATTCAAGAAAATATTGTACCTCCTACGATCAATTATAGCGTAAAAGACCCGGATTGTGATCTTGACTATACCCCAAATAAACATAAAAATCGTACAATTCGTTATGCTTTGAAAAATAGCTTAGGATTTGGTGGTCATAATGCTACCCTTATCTTTAAAAAATGGGAAGATTAACATGTTATTAGATAAAACTCAAATCCAGGAGATCATTCCACATCGTGATCCCTTTTTACTAATTGATAAAGTACTAGATTTGAAACCGGGCGACTCGGCCATCGGCGAAAAATATGTATCTCCCCAAGAAGATTTTTTCAGAGGCCACTTCCCCAGTGAACCGGTCATGCCAGGTGTATTGATTATAGAGTCCATTGCGCAAACCGGTGCAATTACACTTTTATCCCTTCCTGAAAATAAAGGGAAAAGTGTTTATTTTGGAGGACTTAAAAACGCCAAATTCAAAAGAAAAGTCATTCCTGGAGATACCCTACGTTTAGAAGTAAAATTAACAAAAGTAAAAGCAAAATTCGGAGTTGGTACAGGCAAAGCATATGTGGGAGAAGAACTCGCATGTGAAGCAGAATTTATCTTCTCGTATATGTAAAAAATACCGTAAATAATAAAAAACCGGAGACATTATTCATCAATAGTGTTTCCGGTTTTGCAATGTAAGTTTCTTTCTGTTTAAGCACTACAAACTTAAAAAAAGAAAATTATTTTATCATTCTAGAGTTTATTGAAAAAATTAAAATAACAAGATCCCCTATATTTCATAAAATAAAATTAGCTAAGATTTTTATCCGATTCATACTGCGAGATCGATTCACGCATTACACCTATTACATCATCTTGTGCTGCTTGAATGGCAACCTTTAAAGCATTTTTAAATGCATAAGCTGTTGATCTACCATGCGCTTTTATAATGATCTTATCATATCCAAAGATAGGTGCACCGCCATATTCTTCATAACTGGAAACCTTCATTATCTCTTTGATTCCCCCTGATAAACACAATAAACCTAATTTCCAGATCAGTTTACCCTTCATTGCCATCTTCGCAAGTTTTTTAACGGCTTCAGAGGTACCTTCGATGGTTTTCATGGCAATATTTCCGGTTAAACCTTCCGTTACAACCACATCAGCCTTTCCTTTCATCAAATCATTACCTTCGATATTACCAATAAAATTAATATCGTCTCTAGAAGATAATAATTGATAAGCGGCTTTCATTGTTTCGTTTCCCTTGTGTGACTCAGCTCCAATATTCAGTAATCCAACCGTTGGATTTTCAACTTTCAGGATTTTCTTCTTATAGCTGATACCCATATATGCATAATGAACCAGATCATCAGGCGAGTTCACAACATTTGCTCCAATATCAAGCAACAATGAAAATATTTTACTTCTTTTTTGCTCATTAAGCGTTGGATAAATAGTACCCAAAGCCGTGCGTCTTACTCCCGGTATGCGCTTTATTTGAAGCGCAACAGAAAGCACAACAGCGCCTGTACTTCCTGCTGAAACCATGGCATCTGCCCTACCTTCTCTTAACATCTTGGCTGCTAAACGAACTGAGGCATTGGGTTTTTCTTTAATGGCTACTTTGGGAGAATCCTCGTTAGTAATCATTTCAGAGGTATGAACAATCTCTATTTGTTCTTCATTATATTTATGTTTTGTAAGCTCTTGTTTAATCTTGCTTTCATCCCCAACTAAAATTAAATGTGCAGGAGATTCCAGGGTCATTTGACAGGCGCCGGCAACCGTGATCCCGGGCGCATGATCTCCCCCCATTGCATCAATAACTATTCGAATTTTTGAATTAGACATTTTTCCTCCATTGTGTGTTAGCAATAATCTAAGCCATTTTTATGCAGGGGTCTATATATTTTTTTGAGTAGTTGTCACTCTCAGTTCTTTATTTATTTCCAATTGCACTTATTTATAAAAATAATTAAATTACGCGTAATTGTCATTGTCGTTTACGATTCAAATTCTGGCGGATTTCAATTCATTACAATGAAACGACAACCGACGCTCGTAAGAGCGGGGGTTGCTCCTCATTGTAAGGGTTTGCCAGAAACCCGAATCGTGCGGTTGTTAGTCCCCGCTTTTGACTAACAAAATACTTATAAGCCAAAACCAGTCACTCATAATAAATATTTAGTTACTGATAGCTATTTCAAAATCAGCTTGAGCACGTGACATATTTATCTTTACCACTCTAACATTCAGTTTATCGCCCAATCTATATTTTTCACCTGACCTAAGGCCTGAAAGTTGATGATATTTTTTTTCATAATCCCAAATATCTGAAGGTAGAGAATCTCTACGGACATATCCCTCAACAAATATATTTTCCAGCTCAACCCAAAAACCACCGGGAGATACGCCTGAAATAATGCCAGGAAATACATCTCCCAAATGATTCGATATATATCGCATTTGCTTGATCTTATGATACTCTCTTTCAGCTTCTAAAGCTCTCAGCTCAGATGCGGAACACTTTTTAGCGACTTCTTTTAACTTGCTTTTTAGCTCGGGATTATAAAATTGCCCCTTGATGTACAACTTTAACAAACGATGAACTATCAAATCGGGATATCGTCTGATAGGTGATGTAAAATGCGTATAATCATCAAAGGCTAGACCGAAATGTCCCACAGGTTTTACACTATACTTGGCTTTGGTCATTGTACGAAGAGCAAGCTTCATGACATAAGGAGAATCATTTTGTTTGAGAATTGATTTTAAAGCTTTCTGAAACTTCTTAGATGTAATAGGCATTCCGAAAAAAGTTACATTCAATCCAAAAGCATCCATTAATGCAAACCATTCATAAATACTGTCCGCCTCGGGAATATCGTGGATTCTATAAATAAAGGGGACGGTTGTCCCACGAGATCGAGCAAACTTTGCAACACTTTGATTTGCCAACAACATAAATTCTTCAACAATATGATGTGACCACATTCTTTCCCGTAAGGTAATACTGATAGGAATGCCTTTATCATTCAATTTATATTGCGGTTCAGGCAAATCGAAATCAATACTTCCTTCATTTATTCGCTTTTTGTTCAATAACTTTGCCAATTCACTCATACGAATTAATTCTTTTACATAATCCCCATCGCCTTTATCAAGAATGCTTTGAGCTTCAGTGTAAGTGAATCGTCGTTTACTGTGAATAATGGAATTGAACACATCATACTTGATACATTCCCCGGTTTTTGTTACGGTCATCAAAACCGACATGGCAAGTCTGTCTTGATTCGGTTGAAGCGAACATAATTCGGTAGAAAGTTTTTCAGGGAGCATATGCACAACGTGATCTGTAAAATAAACAGATGTCCCTCTTAAAATAGCATCATCATCTAGCGGAGTATTTTCACAAACATAATGAGCTACATCGGCAATATGGACCCCCAACAAATAATGACCTTCTTCTGTAATCTCAATCGAAACTGCATCATCATAATCTTTGGCGTCATCAGGATCTATTGTAAAACAATCTAAGCCTCGAAGATCCCGTCGTTCAGGATCATTCGGGATACTAAATTCAAGCTCATCCACATACTTCATTGTTAGATCAGAAAAAGCGTCGGGTATATTATGCTTATTGGCGACCATCACGGCATCAAATTCCGCCACCTGTTCTTTCCCAATAATACTAACAATCTCTCCACGATGACGCTCTCCTCCCTTACGCCAATCCGTAATACGTGCCATAATATATTCACCTTCTTGAGGTTCCAGTCCATTGAATTTTTCCAGAATGATCTCATTTTGAAGATGATGTATTGCGGGAATTGCCAATTCGTATCCACGCAATTGGTGATATGTACATACAAATTTATCTTTACGACGTTCAATTATTCGTGTAACATGCCCTTCGCGATCTTTATCTCCGGCTTGCTTACGATGTAAAACCAAAGCTACGGTATCACCGTGACAGGCACTTAGAAGATTGTGCTCTGATATATGTATCTTTTGTCCGTCTTCCAGATGAACAAAAGCAAATCCACGAGGATGCATATCAATAGCACCCTGTACTTCGCCACTTTGATCAACCAAACCATAGGAATTACCTTTAAAACGATACAATTTCCCCTCTCTAGCCATGTTTTTTACGGTATCTCTAAAGAATGGATATTCGTGGCTATCGATGTTCAGTTTATCTGCAAATTGTTTGATCTTAAGACGTGAATGAGGTTTCACCTTAAGATATTTCATGATCATGTTAGAATAGTTTTTCATTGTTGAAAAATACTATATCGCAAGATAATATCCCAGTCTTCTTTTCAATAGACTTTGTCTTAAAGTCAAAGTTGTTAAATTCTCAAAATAATACTCAATTCTCTTTATCGCCCTGCAATAACTTTATTTCATTGACGGATCTTCAAGCTTTTACTTTTCTTTTTCCTTTATACTTTTGCCTTTTGTCTTGAATGGTTATATTAGGCAGTAATTTACAACAAAATTTTAAAAGGGCACATCATGGCCAGACACGCAGCAAAAGTCGGACGGGTAATAGGGATCATCCTAATTGCAGCCATCATTGGTGGAGCATTGGGACATCTTTTCGCAAACATTCTACCAGCAGGGCCGGTAAAAGATTTCTTTGGAGTGAATTTCCCAATTGGATTTAACAATTTCACACTCAATCTGTACTTTTTGGAATTCACGTTGGGATTTAGGATCCATATTAATTTCTTAAGTGTGATCGGTGTTCTTGTCGGCTACTATATCATGCGCTTTACCAGATAAAAGAGGAAAACATGTCAAAACTTATTCAGGAATTTTTAAAACGATATAATGATACACTTGATTTGAATATCATGACTCAGGTTAATGAAAAGTGGTTGACCGAGCATGAGAACGAACAAGCTAAAATAAAAGGACCGCTTTCCGGTAAGCTTATCGCCATTAAAGATAATATGAATGTTACGGGATTGCAGACTTCCTGCGGCTCTGAATTCTTAAAGAATTATATCGCTCCCTATGATGCTACCGTGATCGAAAAAATTAAAAAAGCCGGTGGAATTATTGTAGGCAAAGCAAATCAAGATGAATTTGCCATGGGTTCTTCAAATGAATATTCAGCCTTTGGCCCAACTAAAAATCCTGTAAATCCCAACCATGTACCGGGTGGTTCCAGTGGTGGTTCTGCGGCAGCTGTTGCAGCCGGCTTGGTTGATTATGCTTTAGGTTCAGATACAGGTGGTTCTATCCGCCAACCTGCCGGCTTTTGTGGTGTTGTCGGACTTAAACCAACTTATGGTCGTGTATCCCGTTACGGATTAACAGCTTTTGCATCATCATTGGATCAGATTGGTCCCATCACGAAAACAGTTAAGCAATCAGCAGAACTTCTTCAGGTTATCGCCGGTAAAGATCCTAACGATGCAAGCTCTGCCGAGGTTGATGTGGAAGATTATGTTGCTACGTTAAATAATGATTCTGTCAAGACTATCGGCGTCCCATACCATCTATTACAAGAAGGTTTAGACCCCGAAGTAAAAGCGCGTATAGAAGAAGCAATCGAGATGTTAAAAAAAGATGGAAAAGAGATCAAAGAGATCGAACTTCCATACTTAAAATATTCAATCGCAGCTTACTACATTCTTGCTACAGCAGAAGCTTCATCAAACCTTGCCCGCTTTGACGGGGTTCGTTATGGTGCACGCAAAGAAGGTGATGTTGAGAGCATTAATGAGTTTTATGCCAAGAATCGTGAAGCGGGTTTTGGGCCAGAAGTCAAACGACGCATCATGTTAGGCACCTATGTTCTTTCATCGGGATATTACGATGCATACTATGCAAAAGCTCAAAAAGTCCGCAGACTAATCTATGAAGATTTCCAAAAAGCATATGATAAAGTGGATGCCATCATCTTACCGACTTGTCCAACACCGGCTTTTAAGATCGGTGAACTCGTCAATGACCCTATGGCTATGTACTTAAGTGATATCTTTACCGTTTCGATTAATATTGCCGGTATCCCGGGAATTTCGGTTCCCGTTGGGAAAACTGAAGGCGGATTACCTGTCGGAATGCAAATTCTTGGGAACCTCTACGAGGAAGGCAAAATATTACAATTAGCCCAACGAGTGGAAATACTGCAAAACTCATAACGGATTATTATATGAAAGTGAAGCAACTCCTTTCATTACTTATTTTACTCATTTCATCGCAAGCTTTTGCTTTATATCATGATGCCGGCAATTTTTTTGCGAAACCGGCAGACAGACAAGTCGTAAAATCAAGTTTAGAAACTATGGGCTTGGCTAAACAAAACTCTCGCCCGGAAAGGAATTTCCAATACAGAACACCCGAAGGTTATTTTATTATCCACTATGATACAACAGGTATACATGCAGTTCCTATGGATTTCAACCATAATGACAGTCTTCCTGATTTTGTAGTTAAAGCGGCAGAATATCTGGATGCCTCATATAATACACTGCACCGCGAACTTGGCTTTAGTACACCGCCCGTTGATCACATCGATTCACCGGAAATTGATGTATATTTTAAATATGATCTGACTTACTATGGCGTAACAATGTTCAGCAATACCGGGAATACGGATCCCAGGCCTGCATACCTCACATTAAGCACCGAATTAAATGATTCTACTACATTTTACACCTATGGTCTTGAAGGACTAAGGGTTACCTGCGCTCATGAGTTATTCCATATTTTTCAACTGGGTTACAGATTTCGCTCCCAAGATATATTCTATTTTGAGATGTCCTCAGTATGGTTCGAAGAACACATGTATCCTGAAGTAAATGATTATCATTCTTATATTGAAGAGTATTCTCAAAATTGGAAATACGCCATAAACTCCGGATCCCTGTGGTATAATAATGTTGGATTTAATATGTATATCGATAAACGCTTTTCTACAGAGAGTGTTAATATTATAAAAAATATATGGGATAGAATTAGAACAGTTGAAGCCTTGCCTGCTATAAAAGATGAACTGGAGGCGCAAGGCATTACATTTGAAGAAGCTCTTCGTGACTGGGGAACAGCGCAAGTACTGTGCGGTTCTTACGCTGCCGAAGGTTTTGCTTATGCTTTTAATGATGCCTCCGATCTTGAGCCAATTTCATTTGACAATTATGAAGAAATGATAGTTGAAGGTATGGCCAAAGACATCGGTCTTACATCAAATCCCGGTGTCTTTTATTACAAATTAACAGATCTGCCCGAAAATGTTTTTCTATTCGATATGATCATTAGCGAGGGCAGCGATGCAAATCTTGTCTGCTTGGATAGCAATCGCTCCGAAATAAAGCACTTTACCGGCTCACCGCTCCTTGTTGACGGCAATCGGTTCAGAGAGTGTATTTTAGTGATTGGATTAGATGCTGAAAATGCCATCGGCTCACTTTCTATCACAGAAATGTTTTCAGATCAATTAGCAAATATTTGGCCTAATCCTTTAGGCCGAAATGAGGAACTCTCTTTATCCTATGTTCTTCTAGAAGAAAGCAATAAAGCAGATATCACCATCTATGATCTCAAGGGTAGGAAACTCTATTCCCAATCTTTGGCAACGGCATTAAAAGGTGCCGGCTTACAAGAATTGCGAATACGCCCCCAGAACCTGGCCTCAGGCATTTATATTATTAGCCTTCATACAGATGAAGGAGTAATGGCAGGAAAATTTACCTTTATCAAGTAATAAAGCGACTCGATTTATCGCGTCTCAAAATTTTATGAAATTCCTCACCATAAAATCGCCAGCAGAAAGCAAATTCACCGTCAAGGGAAGCAAATTCTTAGGATATGCCTATCCGGTGGAAAATACAGAAGCAATCGAAGACATATTGACCGGTATTCGAAAAAAATACTATGATGCTACTCACCATTGTTATGCATGGCAGTTGGGACTTGATAAAAACATTACTTTTCGGTATAACGATGACGGCGAACCGTCCGGAACGGCCGGAAAACCTATTTATGGCGCTATACAGCGCTTAAATCTAACACATGTACTCGTAGTGTCCATTCGTTACTACGGCGGCACAAAACTCGGCACAGGCGGACTTATCAAGGCCTACGGACAATCCGCAAGTGATACGCTGGAGCTTGCCACGATCAAAACGGTTGAGATCGGCGACAGACTCTCATTTACATGTTCTTATGAGCAGCATCCCATTATCATGCGTTTGCTTAATCAATATCATCTCATCAATTTTTCTCAAGATTTTACGGACAAAGTTATGATTAATATCGAAGTGGATGAAAATGATACGCAGCGCATCCTGGAAGAAGTAAAGAATGCTACGAATGGGATGATTATAGGAGATATTCTGTAGGTAGCATCATTTCGAGGATGTACGGGTGATTCGCAAATTGCCCTTTGGTCTCCTACGGGAGGCTTTCTTCTTTGCCATGGCTATGGCAAGCAGGTGGGAGCATTTCTTATTTCAAGATCAATTTTAATTTTAAAAAGCCACGCAAATGCGTGACTTTTTTTAATAATCATTGTTTATAATGAATATTAAACTTATTGTGTAACCGTAAAAGTCCCAATTACTTGACCAACAGTATTTTGGGTACACTTTGCAATAACTCCACTAATTTCACCATCCTCATATATAGCACTTTCAATACCCAAGAAATATTGGCCGATATAACCGGCTTCAAGAGTCATATACATATCACCCTGTACAGTGGGAGAATAATACCCACGTGTAATTAATGCATTTTCCCATTCCCAAACATCAATAGTTCCAGTTATATCCCAGCTATCACCGAATAAGCTTTCTTCATATTCGCCTTCTAATACTAATGTCAAATCACTTGCTTCACCATTAATAGTTGCCGTTCCTGTCCAGGTACCGAACAAAGGAAAAGCCGGCTCCAGTGAGCAACCGACAAAAATAATCATAACGAACATTGCCAAATTTATTAGAGCTGATTTCATTTTTTCCCTTATTCTTTGTATTATTTCTTTTCCAGAACAAATAATAATTAGATTACTCTGTCCCTTTAACAGGAGGTAATCCTTCTTTCCATCTCTTATTTTCTTTATCAAAGTATAAATCAATGGCTTTATTTGTAATAGGAAACTCGAATTTTGTTTTTTCTAATACGTTTCCAGCAACATCTGTTTTAGTAGTAATATCAAAAAACGCTACTTTTACATTAATTGACTCTGGTTTAGGCGCTGTGGGAAATATAAGTAAACCACTGTATTCAAATCCGGGTAGAATTTCTTTATTTAAATCGTTTATGAGAGTATAGTTACGACGATTACTCTCTATTACTCTGGCACCGAAACCTGCGTATGACCAAGAATCATTATTTTCAATAGATGTAATCCAATCCTTTAATTCATTAATATCACCGATGGCTTTTAAAGGTTCTCTTTCATCTTCAATTAAATAAATCCTGGCATCTTTCATTCTCAATATATGTTCTGTATTATTTATTATCCTTACTTTGAAAACTGTCATCCCGGCATTACTACGTTCAAACATATAATACCATTGATGACCGTTAAGATCCTTTGGGAATACAGATGCGGTATATTCATATGCCCCATTGAACAATGAAGGTGATATTTCAAAGTATTCCGGGTAATCATATGTTTCTGCAATTGAAATTGGGGTTAAATCAATAATAACATTTGATTTTTCAATACTAGGATTATCGTCAATTCTTCTGGTACGAAAAGTATGTGTAGTTGAAAAACAACCAAATAGTAATGCCATAAGACTTAAAACTAGACAAAGGTTTACCATCTTTTTCATTTTTTTCTCCTTATTTTTTTATTAACTATATATCTTTTATTTAATCCATGATTATAATACTATATTATTTTTGGGTAGGGCACGCTGATATATATCGATGCCACAACATTTTCAAAAATCATTTATCGTAAACATTCCCTCTCATTGCAGACGTGCTAATCTACTTCATATATACCATCTTCCTCGTCTCAACAAAATCCCCGGCTTTTAGGGTATATATGTATATCCCCGTCGATAAACCGTGTACAGATGGATCGAATTTTAATTCATAGTGACCGGCATCCAATTCATCTTCCATTGAAAATACTTCTTTTGAATTTAGATCAAATACCTTCAATGTTACGTCTGAATGTTCCGGAAGATCATAGGATATTGTTGTACTTGGGTTGAAGGGATTGGGATAGTTTTGTGAAAGGTTATATTCACTTGGTATCTTTGTAATTGAAGTACCAATTGCTTGAATATATAATTTATAATTTGAGCACCAATATTGACTTTGACTTGGCACATTAACTCCAATATAATATTCTCCAATATTTATTCCATTAACATCTTGAGGTTTAAAGGTTATTGTTTCTGAACCAGAGCCATTTTCCGACAAAGTAACATTATCGTTTCCGATTTTATAATCACTACTATTAATAGTAGAATTTGAGGATAAATAGTATTCTATTTCTAAGTTTGAAAGCATACCACCAGCTACTTCATTCGTTATAACAGTTATTGTAATCGTTTCATCCATATTTGTGGGATTATTATCAGCTGATATTGATGTTATATTAAGCTCTCCATTAACTTGTGTTAAAGTCAATTGGGTGTTGGTAACCCAATATTCTCCTTCATCGGGTATTGTTATCCCGATATAGTAATTACCTGCACTTAAACCACTTATATCTTCTGGAACAAACGTAATATCTTCAGTCCCAGATGCATTTGCAGATAAGGTCACCTGATCATCACCCAAATAAAAATCTGAAGTAGTTATAACATTATCAGTTGATAAATAGTATTGAATTCTTCTATTCGCTACTGCTACTCCACCTGCTTCTCGTATACTAATTGTAATCGTTTCACTTTCATTTAAGGAACAAGGATTCAGAGTGGCTGCAATTCCTGTCAGTTCTAGATCTGTATATATCGGCGATGTAATTGTAACAGGATCAGTTCTCCACCATCTATTACCTTCATCGGGAATCATCACACCCACATAATAATCTCCAGTTGTTAAACCAGTAATATTTTCTGGTTTAAAAGCTATATTTTCACTTCCCGAGCCATTTGCAGAAAGGGTAACATAATCATTACCAATATAATAATCACTTGTTGTAATGTCCGTATCAGTTGATAAATAATATTTTATTTCACGATTTGATACTGATTCACCACCAACTTCTCTTACATCTAAAGTAATTGTTTCATTGACATTCATTGGACATGGATTTTGGCTGAAAGATATACCGGGGATTTCAAGATCCGCATATACGGCCGACTCAATATCAAGTGGTGTTGTATAATTCCAAGATGCCAATTGATCAAGTATTCGAATTGTTAACCAGTATCTACCAGGCGTTAATGAACTTATACTTTCAGGAACGAAAGATAATGATTCTGTTCCTGAACCATAAGCTGAAAGATTAATATAATCTGAACCAATCTCGTATGTTATTGAATGATTACTATCATTTGTTAAATGATAAGTCATTTTTAAATTTGATACCGATCCACCTTGGATTTCCCTAACGTTAACTGTAATACTACATGATTTATTCATTTTACATGGATTGGGATTAACACTTATATGGTAAACTTCGGCTTCAGCAGCATCCTGAATGGTTAATAAATCATTACGCCAATAATATTGATTTTCATCAGGAATTATTATTCCGACGTAATAGTCACCTTTTGTCAATCCACTAACACTATTAGGTCTAAAACTTATTGTTTCGGTACCTTGTCCATATGCAGATAACGAGACATAATCATCACCAATATAATAATCACTGGTTGTAATTGTTGTATTTGTAGATAAATAATACTGTATTTTACGATTAGAGACAGAAGAACCTCCCACCTCGTTAACCGTCAGAGTAATTGTTTCAATTTCATTCATCTTACAGGGATCCTTACTCAATGCAATAGCAGAAATTTGGAGATCAGAAGCAGTCGGAACTAATGAAACTTTACTTTTTTTTTCACTACCCTCATTAATAAATCCGGATTCTACTGAAGTATTTTCTTCTCTTGGAGATAATATTATTTCTTTTTTATACACGGTTTTTTCTGGTAGAGAATTTGTCTGCTCAATTTCTTTAGCTATTATTTCTGAAGATTCTGTTTTAGAGTTTTGAGAATTCAGTGGAAAAACATTAATTTCAAATATATTTTGTTCACTTTCTTTTTCCGTTTCGATTTTAGGATTCTTTGAAATCTGAGCAGACTCACCACCCATAAGTATTGTCACGGATAAAAGTATTGAAAATAGAACAAATTTCTTCAGTTTAACACTTTTTACAGTTTTCATTTTCTTCTTCTCCTTATTTGTAATTAATTGCATTATCTGTACTTTTTTACATTTATTCCTTGACGGTTACGCGTAACCGCTGTAACTTTTCTCCGTATTGTTTAGCAAGATCTTCGAAATAGGATAGAACCCGGGCAGAATTGTCTTTGCGTAAAATCACGCGATTGACGATAGTCTTTTTAACCCCCAACGCACGGGCGACATCGGTCTGTTTTAATCCTGCTACGATCAGCAGTTCTTTCATATACAAGGTATCGACTTCCTGATTTCCACTTAGAATGGGTGAATCTGGCGTATTCGCAGTTCGAGAACTCATAAAACCTCTAGTTTTTCAAATTCCGGGTCAGTCTATACTAATTTCTTTATTGAGAGCAGGTAATGATGTAATAAATCGTTTAATTATGTTTAAATGTCTGTCCCTGCCTTATTGGCGCGTACGATAATGCACTATTTTACACGTCTGTATTATATTATGTATTATCATACACTTTGTCAAGTACTATTATACATTATTTCTTTTTTATTTAATAAAAGGTACACTTATGAGAATCGCAGATAGATTAAAGATGATCAGAAAAGACCTTGGACTTTCTCAGGAACGTTTCGCCAATGAGCTTGGTATTCATCTGCGTTCTTATGTCTCTTACGAGAAAGGCGATCGCGCCGTCCCTCAAAAGGTCATGCTTGATCTGATGCATATGGGGTATAATATCCATTGGTTATTAAATGGCTCCGGTAGCATGAAATTATTGCATACCATAAGTAATGAAACTCATGAATATCCAAGCAAGAATGATATACCGATCTTAAAGAATTTAAGCGCTGTTTTTAAAAATAGCATTCTCCCGGACGTAAGCCTGTCCCCTAACACCCTTCCTCGTCCTGAAAACAATCAAGATCCTTTTACATATGCCGTCCAATTAAAATCACTTGGGGACAAGGGAATGTCTCCGGCATTTCATCCAGATGAATATCTAATTGTTTCACCTCTTGAAACCGTTCTGAATAATGATAAGGCTATCATTAAACTTACAAATGGTCGTATTGTTTTTAGGGTCGTTCAGTTCAAAGATTATACAATAGATCTTATACCGGCAAATATTAGCTGTAAAATGGAATCAATACCTTCAGAAGAATTGGTTTTTGCTCATAAAGTTGTTTCTACCACAAAGTAGCTAAAAATTAGATAAATTTAATTCCTAAAAAGAAAAAAGCCGTCCCGAAACTTCAGGGCGGCTATATATATGTGTGTTATATTTTCGACCAGACAACATCCTTCGTCCCCAGGACGATCTGGCAGGTCTACCTCTTAATCTTCAACTTTCAATTGTATTGAGAGGTCATCCAACTGTTTTTGATTCACACCCGAGGGAGCTCCATCCATCGGAGACTGTGCCGTTGTGGTCTTGGGAAAAGCAATAACGTCTCGAATGGAATCTTCGCCGGTCAGGACCATGATCAAGCGGTCTAAACCAAAGGCGATCCCACCATGAGGTGGTGCACCGTATTCAAAGGCACCCAATAAGAATCCGAATTTTTCCTGAGCTTCTTCATCGTCAATACCCAGAGCTTTGAACATTCTTTGCTGCAAATCCTTTTGATAGATACGAATGGAGCCTCCACCAATCTCATAACCATTCAAAGCCATATCATATGCACGGGCTTTCACGGCTAGAGGATCACTTTCAAGTTTATCGATATCCTCTAGTTTGGGTGAAGTAAAAGGATGGTGACGAGCAACCAGTCGGCCGCTTTCTTCATCTTTTTCAAATAGAGGGAAATCAGTTACCCAAACAGCCTTATGTTCGTTTTTCTTGATGAGACCAAATTCTTTTGCTAATCTTGTTCTTACGGCACCCAAAACAATTAATGACGTTTCCCAAGCATCTGCCATGAATAAAATTAGATCACCGGCCTTGGCTTCTGTTTTCTCCAATAGAAGTTTTGCAGCGTCTTCATTTATAAATTTTGAGATACCACCTTGTAAACCTTCTTCGTTAACTTTCACAAAAGCCAAACCTTTGGCACCGTATTTCTTGGCAAATTCGGTGAGTTCATCAATTTTCTTGCGAGAAAAATCTGCAGCACCTGTTACAGGCAATGCACGGATTACACCTCCATTGTCCATAGCAGAATGGAAAACCGAAAAATCTGTCGCTCTAGCGAAGTCTTCCACATTCTTGATCTCCATGTCAAAGCGCACATCGGGTTTATCCGACCCGTAGCGTTCCATAGCATCATGAAAGGTAATTCTTGCTAGCGGCGTGGGGATATCAACGCCGAGCGTTTCCTTAAATACGGTTGAGACCATATTTTCCATGAGTGTTTGAATTTCCAGTTCATCTACAAAAGACATTTCGCAATCGATCTGGGTAAACTCAGGTTGACGATCCGCACGTAAATCTTCATCCCTGAAACATTTCACGATCTGAAAGTAGCGATCATACCCCGCAACCATCAGAAGTTGCTTATAGGTCTGAGGAGACTGAGGCAACGCATAGAATTTGTGCTTATTTACACGTGAAGGCACAAGAAAATCACGAGCACCTTCTGGAGTAGATTTCATTAGCACAGGTGTTTCAACTTCCATAAAGTCATTTTGGGTTAAATAATTACGTACGATCTGAGATGCCTTATGGCGCATGAACATATTTTTCTTAAGTTCTTCAGTACGAAGATCAAGATATCGATATTTTAAACGAAGATCTTCTGAACCGGTTTCGCGTTTTGTGATCTCAAAAGGAGTTGGTATAGCTTTATTTAACAATTCAAAATCGATTGCTTCAACTTCAATCTCACCACTGGGCAATTTTTTATTAACATTTTCTTCGGGGCGAGCCACAACAGTACCCAAAACAGCGATCACATCTTCGTTATTAAGATGCTTTACCACATCAAGAATTTCTGCTGAAAGATCGTTATTAAAACGAACCTGAACCAGACCGTAACGGTCTCTGAGGTCGACAAAAAATATTCCACCAAGATCACGACGGGTATTCACCCAGCCATTGATCTTTACAACATTTCCAATATGAGATTTGTTTAATTCACCACAGCGATGGTCTCGTTTTATACGCATAATGCTCCCTTTAATTTCGGGCATAAATTACACGAAAACAGGCATAATTCAAATGGTTTCTTTAATCATATGTGTAGGAACGCTCAACTTGTCGAGTCCGGAATTACCCAAACTGGATTATATCCAATCTTAACATTTTCAAATTAATGTTATTTCAAGTAATCATCAACCGAAAATCACCTGCATCAAATAAGCAAATCCAATACCGGCATAATTACCAATGATCCACCCGGCAATACCAACCAACATACCCGTCATGATCACTTTTTTATTTTTAAGAACCGAAGCTACAACAGGAACAAAAGGAGGAGAATATACCAAAGCCGTCATTGCGACAAGATGAGTATCGGCATCTACCTTGGTCCATTTAGAAATTAGAGTATGTAGCACAAATGATAATATCAGTAAAACAGCTACATACAGAATAACTACGGGGGCCGTCCCCGCCAATTGAGCAATATCGGCCATAGATGATACGACTAAAGCGAAAACCAGCAAGAGATAATGTCCCAACTGAAAAGTCATACGAATATTTCTTACCTTAGGAATAAAGGATGCCAGAATTCCAAGAGTTGTTATCAGTAAAATTGCGACAACCGATGAGATACCTTTGGGAACCAAAAATGAAGCTCCACCACCAATTGCAAAGATCAATACAGCCAGAAAAAATGCTCCTATCAGTGGGAAAATATCTTTCTTGTTAAAACCTTTAAAATAAGGTTCAAAGCTTTCGTGATCAATGCTATTTTCTTGAATAACAGCATCATCTGCTTTAAAAGGATTCAATATCTTCTTAAGCAAACGGGGAATCACAGAAAGGATAAGCAAAAACAATACACCACCCACAAAAACGTCAGCCGTATGTACCGAGATATAATTCGTTGATGAAATCTCTAAACCGGTTCCGATCGCAGCTAAGTTCGGTGTTCCACCTGTATAGCAGCCAATGAGCATACCGGCCATTTTCCACGCTTCTTCACCTAAAACTGATTGAAAAACAGTATAAGCAAGAAAAGAGGCTACAACAACCGCCAATAAAGCACCACCAAAAGATTTTGCGGCCAAACCTGCTTGTTTGCCCCAACCTTTTAAATTCATGGAGAAAAAGATCAATGGTAAAGCTAAGGGAATAACAATAGTATTAAAGGTATCTTGTACCTGAAAAATGTTATTGGGCAAAACGCCAATATTACCAATAATCAAACCGGTAACATAACAAAATACAATAGCACCTACAGAATCAAGAAATTTATTTTTTGAGCAAAGCCAAAGAATGAAAGCCGGACACGCCAAAAAGAATACCGACCAAAGAATGGTTGATAGCATATAATAACTCCTGTGTGTTTGTTATATCCCCAAGCGTGAAAATTAATGAAAATGTATTGTGAAGGAAAGTATTTTTTATAGAGCTTGTAATTCATTTTTTTACATTAGCTGAGCAATCCTATTGCTCAAGTAGGGATTTTACTTATTGAGTCAATACGTTTTTTTATTGACTCTATACTCAAATTTATTTGTAAATTCCCCCATGCGCATCGCTCTCATCCAAACACCAATTGAAGATTTTTATTCCACTCAACAGCGGACATATCCACTCGGACTCACTTATCTTGCCGCTTCGATAAAAGATCTGCCGGTAAATGTTAAAATCCTTGACTTGCTTACAGGACATGGGCGCCAAAGTATTCCAATTCCGAAATCCTTTAAAGCTATTATGCCGCTTCTACCTTACGACCGCTCCCCTATTTCTGCATTTCATACTTACTATCACTGGGGTATGAGCTGGAAAAATATCAAACGCTACTTCACTGAGAACATTTTCGACCTTTATGCGATCTCGTCAAATTTCTATACTTATTCGCAAGAAATACTCAAAACAGCTGAAATAATAAAAAAGATAAACCCCCAAGCTATCATTCTGGTAGGTGGTCAGAATGTAGGGCCTGAGCATGAACTTTTTACTTCTTCAAAATATATTGACCTATGTATCAAAGGTGAAGGAGAATTATCTTTCCGAAAGCTGCTAACTCAATTACTCAACAAGCAGAACATTTCAAGTATACCGGGTTTATGGTGTAATAAAACTAAAACATGGAATGCAATTTCTGTTAAAAGCGATTTCAATCATTACCCGGATTCGGAGCTATTGCCTACCGATAAATATAAGATCGCCGGAAAAAAGGCTATGATGATTGCGACGTCCCGTGGTTGTCCCATGGGTTGCAGTTTTTGTTCTGTTGCTCATACCTTCGGTTCCCGAATGCGAATGCGTCCGATTAATCAAATAGTTCAGGAAATGCGACATGCCTACGATAGAGGTATACGAGCATTCGATATTGAGGATGATAATTTCACTTTCGTAAAAGATCACTGTATTAAACTCCTCAAAGCTATTTCAGATGAATTCAGTGGTAATATTTCTCTATATGCAATGAATGGTTTATCTGCTGAGCATTTGGACAATGAGGTCATCAGCCTATTAAAAAAATGTGGTATGAATCTCTTGAACTTATCAATTGCCACATCATCCAAAGAACAATTGAAACGTATCCACAGAAAAACAAGCATTGCACATTTTATAGAAATATCAAATATGGCGGCCTCACACGGACTAAAAGTTATGGGGCATTTTATTTCCGGAATGCCGGGACAAACCGCCAAAGAGATCATTGATACCATGTGTTTACTTTCAGAGTTACCTCTTATTCTAGGGATCTCACCTTTTTATTATATTCCAGGAATGCAAATGCAGGTCCCCAATATTCCACCTTCTTGTAAAGAAGCTCGACTCTCGCGGTTTTGGCCAGCTGATATGCTTCTCAGTGAAATAGATCTCATTACGCTATTCAGATTATCACGGTGGATCAATTATGTAAAAAAACAATTGAGTGATCAACACATTAACTCTTTGGAATTTTCCATGCTGAGTTCTCAATTTCCAAATGATCCCTACATAATCTCACTTATTGATCAGCTCAACATAATCGGACAAGATGCCAACAAAGAACATTTTACCCATCAAACATCCCCAAAAATCATTAATCTCTTCCTAAAGCGCTTTAAAGGATCCCTAATTCGGATATAAACTAGGTTTGTTTTTTAATTTGCCAAAACCCACATCTTGTTTAAATTTACTAAAACAGAACATTTACATGAAAAATATTATTAAGGGTCATTTCAATAGGAGTTCTGATGTTTTTTCACTTACATACCAACAAGGCTAAAGCTCAAGTACCGAAAAATACAATAGTTTTACCTGCAGCGGTTAAGACCGGCGGTATGCCGTTAATGGAAACTTTGGATATTAGACAAAGTACTCGTTCTTTTTCAAAGAAAAAACTAAGTGAACAAGATCTATCGAATATTCTTTGGACAGCTTGGGGTTACAATCGAAATGAACAAAAGAAAAGAACAGCTCCCTCTTCCATGAACAAGCAAGAGATCTCTGTTTATTGTGCACTCGAAGAAGGACTATATCTTTACAATGCAAAAGCTCATCATCTTGAGTTAATACTGGATCAAGACGTCCGCTCACATACCGGGAAGCAACCCTTTATTGCCTCTGCTCCCTTAAACTTAATCTATGTTGCCGATTCAAAAAAACAAAGTTCTCTTAATACCAGTCATACCAACGTCGGCTTTATTTCACAAAATGTATCTCTTTACTGCGCTTCAGAAAATTTGGCAACCGTTGTCCGTGCCTGGTATAATGAAACAAAACTACACAAAATAATTAAGCTACAAAAACATCAGAATATCATTCTCTGTCAAACTGTGGGATACCCAAAAAGGAGTACAGAGTAAAGAATATGAAAATTTTCGACAAAAATAACATAAATAATTCAGACCTTCTTATCCGATTTTACTTTACTATTAACATTAATTTAGCTTAAATTTGAAGTTAGTCAATAGTACACCCAAAAAAGAAAGGAAATGTACATGGACGGAGCAAGTTGGAACTACTCGGATAAGGTTAAAGAGCACTTCTTTCACCCTAAAAATATCCTTGAAATAGATGAAAAAGAGTATAATGCAGACGGTGTAGGTTATGTTGGTTCACCGGCCTGTGGTGATATGATGAAGATTTTCATCAAAGTTAAAGACGACAGAATAGCAGATCTCAAGTGGCAGACTTTCGGTTGCGCATCAGCTATCGGCTCAACATCAATGTTGTCCGAAATGGTCATGCGTGACGGTGGCATGCCTTTGGATGATGCCTGGAAGCTGACCCCTGAAATGATCATCAATGAGCTTGGTGGACTACCTGCGAACAAGATCCATTGTTCAGTTCTCGGTGATAAAGCACTGCGGGAAGCCATCAAAGATCATTTCAAACGCACAGGGCAAGAAGATCGCATTCCTCACGACGACAAATCACGCGTGATCTGTGAGTGTTTGAATGTCACCGAAGATGATATTCGCATGGAAGTTCTTGAAGGTGTCAAAGATTTCAAAACCCTTCAGGAACGCACCAAACTTGGCACCATGTGCGGGAAATGTGTTGACACAGCAAAAACTCTGGTTGATTTCTACGTCGGCCGTTATTATACCGAAGACATCTATACCGGTAAAGAAGAAAAAAAATAGGAGGCAAGCATGATCTATCTAGATAATTCTGCCACCACTCCCCTGCACCCTAAAGTCAAAGAAGCGATAATAAGTGCACTTGATCTTTTTGGAAATCCTTCCTCAATGCACACCGTTGGCCGACAAGTCCGCGCTCTTCTGGAACAAAGCCGAAAAGAGATCGCTGATTTTTTAAATTGTTCTCCTGACGAAATAATTTTTACAGCCGGTGCGTCTGAGGCAAACAATACAGTATTAAAAAGCGCAACAAATTGCTGCGCATTCTGCGAAGATAATCGTGGACATATCATCACTTCAAACATCGAACATCCTTCGGTCTTAAGCACTCTTGATTGTTTAGCTAAAAAACATGTAGACATCACACATATCAAAGTTAAAGAAAATGGAATCATTGACCCTAAAGATGTCGAAGCCGCAATTCGTCCAGACACCATGATGATATCGATCATGTATGTTAATAATGAGATCGGCACGATCCAACCCATTAAAGACATTGCAGAGATCGCGAATAAACATAATATCCCTATGCATACCGATGCTGTTCAAGCGGTAGGTAAAATCCCTATCGATTTACAGGAACTGAAAGTAGATTTCTTATCAATGTCCGGCCATAAGATCTATGCCCCTAAAGGTATTGGGATTTTATACAAAAGAAAAACGGCCAAGAATATCTGCCCCCTCATTGTTGGTGGTCATCAAGAGAATTCAATGCGTGCCGGTACCGAAAACACTTTGGGCATTATCGCTCTTGGTGAAGCGATCAAGCAAGCTGGTCTTGAGATGAATGACAATAAAAAACGTATTGGAGCTCTCAGAGATAAGCTAGAGAAGGGCATTATAGATCAACTTGATGATGTTAGGATCAATGGAGATGTTGAAAAGCGCGCATACAATATTACAAATCTTTCATTTACAACCATTGAAGGCGAATCAATATTGTTACGACTGGACATGCATGGTATTTCCGTTTCAACGGGATCGGCCTGTTCATCCGGATCACTCGAACCTAGTTACGTTGTAACATCCTTGAACGTTGAACCTGAAATTGCTCATTCATCAATCAGATTTTCTCTCGGCCGTGAAACAACCGAAGAAGATATCGATAAAACCATTGAAGCTGTTGTGGAAACGGTAACATTCCTAAGAAAGATCAGTCCAATAAAATAAACGGGAGCAATTCATGTTAAATGTTCAGTTGATCGACCACCCTCTTGTAAAGCATTCATTATCCATTCTCCGAGATAAAAAAACAGATACAGAAACCTTTCGTCGTCATACGGCTATCGTCTCTCAGATTATCATTATGGAAGCCAGCAGGACATGTAAACTGAGCAGCATTGAGGTTCAAACACCCATTTGCAAAACTAAGGGACATGAAATCTATCGTTCCATGATCTTTGTCCCTGTGCTACGTGCCGGTATATCCATGTTGGTTCCAGCCAGGGATTTCTTACCCTGGACACCTGTTGGTTTTATTGGACTTGAGCGTGACGAAGAGACAGCGATTGCTCGAGAGTACTACCAAAAATTCCCGGCTAATATTGATAAACAATTGGCACTGATCCTTGACCCAATGCTCGCATCAGGTGGTTCTGTATCGGATACAATAACCAGGCTTAAAGAAAAAGGAGCCAAAAAGATCGCTATCGCTTGTATCGTTGCCGCTCCAGAAGGTATTAAACGCATCAACAAAGAACACCCCGATGTTTATATCTACACATCAGCCATCGATGATTATTTGAACAATAAAAAATATATCGTTCCCGGCTTAGGGGACTTTGGAGACAGGTATTTCGGCACCTAAACTTTCCTTACACAAAATCAAAAGCCTTGGGTTTCAGCCCAAGGCTTTTTTCCAGGTGTCAGATTTTTCAAAGGTTAAACCCAGGATTATTAAATAAATTAAGATTCCCGTTTACGATTCGACAACAAGATCACATCACGTAGTTCTTCGATATTTCTTGCCTTCATCCAACGCTCACTGAAATCACTTTCTTGAACAAGATTAGCAATTGCCATAAGTGCACGTAGATGATAGGAACGCTCATCAAGGGTTCCAACAAGTACGAACATTGTATGTACCGGTTCATTAACATTCGGAAATTTTATACCTTCTATGCAGCGTACAGGTATTATATGGAAACATTTTTCACCCGGTATCACGATATGTGGTATGGCAAGTCCGGGCTTTAATACCGTACTAGATTGTTCTTCTCTATCTTTAAAACCTTTGATCAGTAAACTTTTATCGACCTTACATTGTTTTTCAAATTTCTCTGAGATATCTTCAAGAAGCTCTTCAATCTCAATTTCTTCCATGACATCAACAATATCGCATTGTTTGATCAATTTATCAAAACGATCCTCCACGATCTCATCACGAGTAATTACGATCTGCCGCAATTCATTTTCAAGTGTACTACTTTCCAATTCTTTAGCAGAAATACGTTTAATGATATGCATCAATGCTGATGTTCTTTTGATTCGTTTTCTTGCATAAATAAAATAAATTAAAATACCAAGACTCAAAAAAGTACTTGAAATCAAAATTGGTATTATTCCCATATTGAACAATAAATACAAATATGATAAAATTGCAAAAATCGGCATAAAGGGATACAAGGGTACTTTAAATTTTGGACGATAATTCTGAATACGACTTTCACGCATAACGATCACTGAAACATTATTCATCATAAACAAAATGATCATAAGAGATGACGCTGTTTTAACCAAATTTTCGATATTAAGAAAAACAATTACAATTATCATAAAGGCACAAGTAAACAATATTGAGATGATAGGTGTGTTCGTTTTCTTATTAATTTTAGACATAAATTCGGGAAGTAATTGATCCCGACTCATTGCCATAGGAGTCCTAGAAGCCGACATAATACCCGCATTGGCAGTAGTAATAAAAGCTGTCATAGCCGCTATACTTAAAATGATCATTCCCGGTTTCCCCATTAAATGACCTGCTCCAATAGATAAAGGTATAGTAGAGTTGCGCAGTTCTTCTGCTGGTACAATACCTATTGTAACACCAACTACAAGTAAATATAAAAGAGTTACAACAGAGAAGGATAGTAACATACCAAGAGGAATGTTTCTGCCTGAATTATCAACTTCTTCAGCAATACTGGCAACTTTTGTCAGTCCTCCAAAAGAAACAAATACTAATCCTGCCGTAGCTATAATCGATGAAAAATCACCCGGCATAAAGGGTCTGTAATAATCAGGATGTGTGGAAATAAATCCTCGACCTACATATAAGATTAATATGGTCAATAAAATAAATACCAGAATGATCTGAATTTTTCCGGCCATTTTAACACTTAGAATATTTGTTACAGCAAAAAGCAAACATACAAAGACTGCAATAGTTTTGATTTGAACGATAGAGATATCTGGGAAAATCAATACAGCAAACGCTCCCATTCCAATTAAAGCAAAGGCCGACTTAAAACTCAATGAAAACCAATTGGCAAAACCACCAAATATTCCAAGCCAGGGGCCCATAGCCCTATCAATAAAAAAGTATACACCCCCCGCTTTGGGCATTGCTGTAGCTAATTCGGATTTTGCAAGCATAGATGGTATAATAAGAATGGCAGCCAATAAATATGCCAAAATCATCGCAGGACCTGATTTTGCGTAGGCAAATCCGGGTAATACAAAGATCCCCGAAGAAATCATAGCGCCTGCTGAAATGGAAAACACATCTAAAAGGTTTAATTGTCGTTTTTTCATTATACACCCAATGTTAACCCAATGGCCAGATCACATATATCTGTTATAAGCTATATTTGTTATTTTTTCTTAGAAAATTTATTTTCGAGCTCATCAATAGATGCTTGAACTTCATTCAATTGACGAGATACATTATTTAAACGAAATTCAATTGAATTAAGTATCCAAAATTGAAAGTGATCTACTTTTGCTTGGCGATTAATCATCCAGATAATTTTTATAGAAACAAGTAAAACACCGATCTCAATAGAAAACAAAGGTGGTAAAGGGATACCCTCCCAATGCAAGAAATGTCGTGCCAGATCAAATGCAAGCAACAAAACAATAAGTACTATAAATACCCAATTAACGATTTTATCTCGTTCAACATCGGATGACGAGCCAATCTGTCCCATTAATTGTTTAATTCGTTCGCGTTCATCCTGATAAGCTTTCAGTTGCGTTTTAAGTTCCTCAATGTTCGGGGCTTTATCATTCATCTGTTTTATCCTTGTTTTCAATTAAAGTTAAGGAAAAATCAGGGTAAGTGGAAATATAATTTTAACCGAATGTATAAGATTTGCCATTATATGAAAAAAAGTACCAACACGATATATCGCGTCGGTACAATTTTATTTTTTTATATCTTCTTATTTCGCTATTGGAATTTGATTTTTGGCTTTTGGTTCAGCCTTCTCTTTCTTCTCAAGAAAATGGTTTCGAATATACAAACCGACATCTATACCAACCATTAATAGGTTGAGTGCATATAAATAAACCACAAGATCAAAATGGAAATATATTTTATGGAGTATACCTGCGACATATCCAACCTCAACAATGAGCATAAATAATAAACTTTTGCCTCTCGTTGAACGTGATTTCCATGACCTTACAATAGAAAACGGCCATGCTGCTCCAAAACAAATGAGCATAATGATTTCAAAATGACTCATAATATTCCTTTATGATTTAGGTTTTCCCAATAATTCAAACATGTTCTTCTTATAAGCCTCAACACCGGGTTGATCAAATGGATTTACATCCAGCATATATCCTGACACAGCTACGCCAACTTCAAACAAAACACAAAGCGCTGCCAGATGTTCTTCATCCAAATAATCTAAATGTATAACCATTGTTGGCACACCACCATCCATATGTGCATATTTTGTACCTTTATATGCTTTTTGATTAATATCACTTAATGTTTTTCCTGCAAGATAATTCAATTTATCCAGGTCAGAATCATCAGTAGGGATCACAACATCTTTATTATAATGGTCAATAACCATAAAAGTCTCAAAAATATTCCTGACTCCATCCTGTATCCATTGTCCCATACTATGAAGATCTGTAGTAAAATCTACAGATGCCGGAAAAATACCTTTTCCATCTTTGCCTTCACTTTCACCATACAACTGTTTCCACCATTCAGAAATAAAATGCAAACGGGGTTCCATAGAGGCAAGGATCTCAATTCCTTTACCGTTACGATAGCAAAGATTTCGGCTTGTAACATAATTCAAGACGGGATTATCAATATTCACATCATAGGCAAGCTTAAATCCCTTTACTGCTCCGCGAATAATCTGGTCCATATCTGCCCCGGCAACAAGAATGGGTAATAAACCAACCGGTGTTAACACTGAAAACCTACCACCTACATTTGATGGAATAACAAAAGAACGATATCCTTTTTGTCGAGTTAACTCACGCAAAGCACCTTTTTTCTCATCGGTTGTTGCAATAATTCTTTTTGAAACCTCATTACCGTATTTTTTCTCAGCCAAATCACGTAAAACCCTTAATGCGATACCCGGTTCGGTAGTTGTACCTGATTTAGAGATCACATTGATATAAAAATCTCTTTCTTGTAGTTCTTCGATCAGATCACTGAGTTCAAGAGGTGATAAATGATGACCAATAAAACGTACATTATGCTTTTCACCGTACAAGGCATAAATGAAGGCTTTCGAACCAAGATATGAACCACCAATACCAACACAAATTAACAAATCACCTGATTCTCTGATCTCATTGGCAACATTTTTTAATTCTTCTAGATGGGTCGTATCCTGTTTGGGCAGATCCAACCACCCTAAAAATTCATTACCTTTCCCTTTTCTGCTTTGTAAAAGTTCCAAAGCATCTTCTGCCTCTTTTCGTACGGCATCATAACTATTATTATATTGTTCGCGTATATACTTATCTACGATCGTGATCATGTATTACTCCCTTACTTTTTTTAGGATGCCTAATACTTCATCAATGTCGGCTGCCTTATGATCCGCGTTTATCTGAAACCGAATCTCTTCTTCGCCTTTTGGCACCACGGGAAAATTTAGTCCGGTAGCTAATACACCATTCCCCTGTAAAAAGCCAACAATTTCTGCTGTTTTTTGTGTATCTCGCACCATCAAAGGCACCACGGGATGTTCACCTTGAATTGTTTCCAATCCAAGATCCAACAGTCCGTTTCTGAACTTATCAGTCATACTTTTTAAATGTGCTAATATGCCTCTACCTTCATTGCTGTTACAGATATCTATGCTTTTCTTTGCAGCTGCAGCTTCGGAAACTGTAATTGGATTTGAATAAATATAAGTTGGAGCGGATTCTCTTAAAAATGCTATCAGCTCAGAAGAACCTGTAACATATCCTCCATTCACTCCAAAGGCTTTACCCAGTGTGCCGATCAAGATATCAACTTTTGTTGAACATAATTCCTCTGTACCTCGGCCACTCTTCCCACAGGCACCCACGCCATGTGAATCGTCAACAAGCAGCGAAACACCTTCTTCGAAAACTTCATCTGCTTTTTTACAAAGATCCTGAATCTTGTCTAGAGGTGCATGATCACCGCGCATGGAAAAAATTCCATCTGTGATCACAATAACTCGTTTACCTTTACCCTTAGCTTCTTCAAGCTTACGTTTGAGGTCTTGCGTATCATTATGCTTATAAATCATTTTAGCTATAGGACGAGACATACGCATGGCATTGATAATACAATTATGATTCAATTCATCTGAGATTACGACAGTCTCTTTCGTTGTTAGTGATGAAATAACTCCCAAACTGGTCATATATGCCGATGAAAAGATCATCGCAGCTTCTCGCTCATGAAAATCAGCTAAAGTCTTTTCCAGATCTGTATGCACATCATATGAACCGGAAATAAAACGAACAGCACCCGGCCCTACACCAAAAGATTTAGTAGCATCTTCTTCAGCCTTTATAACTTCGGGATGCATACTGAGCCCCAAATATGAGTTTGAGTTCATCTTAATATGCAAAAGATCTGAACCTTTAAGTCGATATCGGGGACCTCTATCGGAAGTTGCGGGTATGATCTCTGAAATAACGTGCTCTTTTCCTTTGGCTTTACCACTTGCAATAAGATCTTTGGTATATGTTTTTAAAGCTAGGTTGAGTTTATTCATTCTATTCCCTTTTCTGCAAAACGCTTTGTAAGCACATCGATCATGTCCTTGCTCATGCTATCCAGATCATAATCGGGTTTCCATCCCCAATCTTCCCTGGCAGCTGTGTCATCCATCGTATTTGGCCAAGTATCAGCAATACCCTGTCTCACGGGATCCACCTTATAATCAATCTCAAAATCAGGGATAAATTTTCTTATGGATTCAGCTTGTACTTTTGGAGAAAAACTCATAGAAGCAATATTATATGAATTATGATGTTTAAGTTTATCATGATCAGCTTCCATCAAAGTAGCTGCCGCCTTTAATGCATCCGGCATATACATCATATCTAAATAGGTATCCTCTTGTAGGTAACAGGTGTATTTTCCACCTTTAACTGCTTTATGATAGATATCAACGGCATAATCGGTCGTTCCTCCACCGGGAGGGACGAGATTAGAAATAATGCCCGGGAAACGAACTCCACGAACATCGATATTATATTTATCATGATAATAGTCACATAAGAGCTCACCGGCAACCTTCGTAACACCATAAATACTATTAGGTCGTTGTATGGTTAACTGAGGAGTTAAATCTTTTGGTGTTGTTCTACCAAAGGCACCAATTGAAGATGGAACAAACATTCTAAATTTTAATTCATTGGCTACACGAAGGACAGAATTCAAGGTACCCATATTAATATCCCAAGCCATTTCGGGATTTTTTTCACTTACAGCCGAAAGCATCGCTGCCAAAAAATAAACTTGCTTAACTTTCTCTTTTTGAATAACCTGATACACCTGACGACTGTCCATAGCATCCATACGGATAAAAGGTCCACTTTCCATAAGATCATCATGCAAAGTGGCACGAATATCAGATGCAATTACATTTTTTTCTCCGTATTGTTCACGCAAATATGTAGTCAATTCTGTGCCAATTTGCCCACCGGCACCAATCAGTAAGATTTTATCCATAGCTACTTCCCTCCAACAGGTTCACATAAGGATTAAATTTCTTTTCTTCTCCAATACTTGTTGCATCCATATGGCCCGGATACACCTTCGTCTCATCGGGAAGTTTGAATAATATTTTTTTAATTGAATTCAGTAATTGAGATTGATCACCACCCGGTAAATCTGTTCGCCCTATCGAACGATGAAATAAAGTATCTCCACTAAACAGAATATTATCAATTAAATAACATACTCCTCCAAGTGTGTGTCCAGGAGTATGTAATATCTGCACAGTGAAATCTCCAAGAGATATATCATTCTTGCTTAAAATATCAATGTTAATTATTGGTGTACCCAAATAAGGTTGACGAAAATATTCACAACTTTGTTCATGAGCATCCAGCACAGCTTTGTCAGCCGAGCTTAAGATAAATGGGCAGTTATATTTTTTGCACAATTCTTTTGCCGAAGTGATATGATCTAAATGAGCATGCGTAGCTAAAACAGCAAGAACTTTAGAATCAAACGAAATATGACTTATAATGCTTTCTAAAACATCACCGGGATCAATAATGATCACTTGATTTTTCTTTTCAAGAATGTATGTGTTTTCCTGAAAGACAGACTCAGAAACATGTCTAATTATTCTCATATATCTTTCACAAGATCTAGTTATCGTTTACGTTTACCTATACCAAAAATTTCGTGTTTAAATCTATAACGTCGCCATAATTTAAATTCTTTGGAGTGATCAAATTCATAAGCAGGCTCATCATCAAACAGCAAATCTTCACCTTGAACGATTTTCCAAGGGTTATCAGAGATCAAACTATCAATATCATGTTTAGGATATTTATTTTTACACATATCGGCTGCAATTTTGATATTAAACCCATTATTATAGTGAGGCCTGTGTGCATCCGAAGCAATTGCAACGGCAAGATTTTTTCGTATTAGCATATCCGCAATATACTGTGCTTGAATTCCGTGAAATCCCAGTAATGATCCACCATTCACTTGCAAAACTACCCCCATGCGTACAAGTCGCATGATTTCATCGGCAAATTCCCAAAAAAACGAATAACGTTCCGGATGAGCCAAAACTGGCGTACAATCCTGCTCAAGCAATTTATAGAACAACTTATCATGTTGTGAGGGTTTCCAATTCATAGCAAACTCAACCAAAGCATATTTTTTCTTATCTTCATAAGTAAAATAAGCAACTTTAGGAGCTTCCGGTATATAGCGGGTAAAATATAACTCCCCGCCAAGATATAAATTGACCGGGAGTTTTTCTTTATTAACTTCGTCTTTAATGATCTGAAAATGCTTTAATATCTTTTCTTGTCTCGCATGTTCGGAATCTGCCTGATCGATCTCTAATTGATGTGGTGTCGCAACGATATCTGTTATACCGCGCTCGACAGCCTGCTTAAGCATTTCCATACTCATATCAAGGCTTCTCGAACCATCATCGACCTCATGAATATAATGATTATGAATATCCACAATTTTTTTCATAGAGTTCCTTTAACCAAGAACGGCAAGCAAAATACCAGCACCCACCGCAGAGCCGATCACACCGGCAACATTGGGCCCCATGGCATGCATGAGAAGATAATTCGACTTGTCATATTCAAGCCCAACATGCTGTACAACGCGGGCTGAATCGGGAACGGCTGAAACACCCGCCGCACCACACAAAGGATTTATTTTATTTCCTTCTTTCAGGAATAGATTCATGACTTTAGCAAACAATACGCCACCAGCGGTAGCAACAATAAATGATGCAGCTCCCAAGCAGAAAACGCCGAGTGACTGCCATGTTAAAAAGGTCGTTGCCTGTGTCGAAGCACCCACCGTTAATCCCAGTAAGATCGTCACAATATTAATCAAAGAATTTCGTGACGTATCTGCAAGACGATCTGTTACTCCGGATTCTTTTAACAAGTTCCCGAAAAACAACATTCCTAAGAGTGGTAATGCTGTAGGAGCAATAAAAGCGGTCAATAAAAAACCAATAATAGGAAATAATACCTTTTCTACTTTTGGCACATTCCGAACCGGTTTCATACGAATAACGCGTTCTTTTTTCGTTGTCAATAATTTCATAACCGGAGGTTGAAGAATTGGAACAAGTGCCATGTAAGAATAAGCAGAAATGGCGATCACACCCATTAAGTGAGGAGCTAAGCGTGATGACAAGAAAATTGCAGTTGGTCCATCAGCACCACCGATAATTCCAATAGCACCGGCTTCCATTGGAGTAAAGCCCAACCAGGAAGCTCCCAGAAAGGTCAAAAAGATACCTACCTGTGCCGCAGCACCCAATAGCACCATTTTAGGATTGGATAACAATGCAGAGAAATCTGTCATAGCGCCTATCCCCATAAAGATCAAGGGAGGATAAACTCCTTTAACAACGCCAAAATAAAGATAATTCAATACCGACCCATCTTCATAGATTCCCAGTTGCAAACTGGCATCTTGTAAAAAAGGAATATTTCCTAAAAGTATTCCAAAACCAATGGGAACCAGCAATAGTGGTTCATATCCTTTTGCGATCCCAAGATATAAGAGAACACAACCGACTACGATCATAATCAAATGCCCTAATGTCACATTTGCAAATCCGGAATATGAAATAAAATCACTTAGAATGTTCATGCATCCCCCATCTCCATCAAGACATCTCCTTCCAAAACGGAATCACCAACTTTAACAGAAATCGATTCAATTTTTCCATCAGCTGAAGCCAAAATGTTATTTTCCATCTTCATTGCTTCCATCTTTGCAACGATCTGTCCCCCTTTTACACTATCACCAGTAGAAACTGCAATTTCTGTTATTAAGCCCGGGATAGGAGCAGTAATCGTATTAATAGAAACATTTTTAGGATTCCTATTGGTTTTGGGAGTATCTTGTAAAGGAATGGCTGCTTTTCTGGAAATGACTGGTGTTTTGGTTTTCACGCTAACTTCTTCAAATAAAACCTCATAACGCTTGTCATTACAAAAGACATCGGCTTTACTATCGCTAACTGATTCAATATCAACCTTATATTCTTTATCATTAACTTTTAGTTTATATGTTTTCATTATTCACCTATGTGGTTATCTTGGATTTCTCATACTAAATGCTTTATTATTCCAACCTGAAAAGGGCTTAATAACTTTTCGAATCGTTAATATTGCCTTTTCCTCTTCATCCAATAACTGTTTTTCTAGATGTAAGGCAAGCGCAATTGCGACAGCAACATCATCATCGTTATTAGACATTGTTTCTTTTTTGATCTTCTTAACTATTTGACTGCTTCTATTATTGTAGGAGTAAATGATTTTAGACATAATAGCAACGCTTATCATAACAATAAACAAAGCAAGAAGAACAATTATAACACCTACTAATGTTACGGTAAATATCATTTTTCTATTTTCAATGGGTATACCGACAGCAAACATTGAGATAGGCAAAACAATAAATAAAAGGGATAGTAATATTTTTCTCATTTTTATCCCCTATAATGGTATATTGCCATGTTTTTTCATCGGATTTTTCGCACGCTTAGTAGACAGCATTTCAAACGCTCTAATAACTCTAAACCTTGTATTACTTGGTTCAATCACATCATCAATATATCCTTGTTCAGCGGCTACATAAGGATTAGCAAATTTATCACGATATTCATTTAGTAGTTTTTCTTTTTTACTACCATCCTTATCATCTTTCAGGTCTCTTCTATAAAGTACATTTACAGCGCCATCTGCTCCCATCACTGCGATCTCACCATTTGGCCATGCATAGTTAATATCACCATTCAAATGCTTACTGCTCATAACAATGTAAGCTCCACCATAAGATTTTCTTGTAATAACAGTAACTTTGGGAACGGTAGCTTCAGCATAAGCATAGATCAATTTCGCACCATGGTTAATAATACCACCATACTCTTGAGCCGTACCGGGTAAAAAGCCAGGAACATCTACAAGTGTTAACAATGGAATATTGAACGCATCACAAAAGCGAACAAATCGTGCAGCTTTAATACTAGCCTTAATATCCAAAACACCTGCAAGATAGCTGGGTTGATTAGCAACAACACCTACCGTACGACCATTAAGTCTACCATATCCAACAATTATATTAGGAGCATAATGTCTGGATACCTCAAGAAATTCCTGATCGTCAACAATTTCATATATAATCTCTTTCATATCATAAGGTTGATTAGGAGATTCAGGAATAATCGTATTTAATAAGTCAGAATGACGACTAATTTCATCTTTAGAGACTTGCACAGGTGTTTCTTCCATATTATTCGAAGGAAGGTATGAAATAAGTTTACGAATCAATAAGATCGCCTCTTTTTCATCTTCAGCGGCAAAATGAGCAACCCCCGACTTTGCAGCGTGAATCATAGCACCACCTAATTGTTCGTCACTAACTTTTTCATTCGTTACAGCTTCTACAACTTTAGGACCTGTAATGAACATATAGGATGTATCTTCAGCCATTATAACAAAATCCGTAATAGCAGGACTATAAACAGCTCCTCCGGCACACGGACCCAAAATAGCGGATATTTGAGGAATAACACCCGACGCTTCAACATTTTTCTGAAAAATATCCCCATATCCACCCAACGCAAGCACACCTTCTTGAATTCGAGCGCCACCTGAATCATTTAATCCAATGATCGGAGCCCCCATTTTCATTGCCATTTCCTGGACTTTTACAATTTTAGCAGCAACAGTTTCGCTTAGACTACCACCAAATACTGTAAAATCTTGCGCAAACACGTAGACTAAACGACCATCTATTGTTCCACACCCTGTAACAACGCCATCGCCGGCAAAATGTGTTTTATCCATTCCAAAATCCCTACAGCGATGTTTTACAAAGGTATCAAATTCTTCAAATGAATCATGATCAAGAAGTTCAAAGATACGTTCACGTGCTGTTAACTTACCTTTTTCATGTTGTTTAGCTATTCTTTCGCGCCCACCACCCAGTTTGGCTTTTCGACGCTTTTCTTGTAATTGCTTTAGTTCATCCATTCTCTTTCCCTACCTATTCGTGTTCTTCAGTCATTTCGGTTAAAATACCGTATGTTGATTTTGGATGCAGAAAGGCAATTTTATGTCCACCGGCACCAACTCGTGGTTTGGTATCAATCAATCTTAATCCTGCACCATCCATTTTATCAATAGCCATTTGGCAATTATCTACAGCATATGCCATATGATGAATACCCTGCCCTTTTTTTGCAATAAATTTTGCAATTGGACTATCATCAGATGTTGCTTCACATAATTCAATACGTGTATCACCAATTTCAAAAAATGCTACCTTTAATTTCTGATCTTCGACAAGTTCTGTCCCGGCGAACTTCATCCCCAATAAATCACGATAATAGGGTATTTGCTCTTCAAGCGATTCTACAGCAATTCCGATATGAGATATTTTTTTTACCATCATCTCTCCTAAACAACAATGTTCTCTTTATATTCACCAAAAACGTCTCTCATGACGTTGCATATCTCTCCAAGTGTCGCATACACACGTACTGCATCAACGATATAAGGCATAAGGTTATCATCACCTTCACATGCTTTTTTCAATTCACTTAATGCGTTATTAACAGCTTCACTATTACGTTTTTCACGAAGCTTACTCAAACGTGCAACCTGCTCGTTTTGAATTCGTCTATCGATCCTTAATAAATTAGATGGAGCTTCTTCTTTTATCTGGAATTTATTTTGACCAACAACAATACATTCCGACTTTTCAATATCTTTTTGAACGCGATATGCTTCACGTTGAATTTCTCGTTGCACATATCCTTGTTCAATCGCTGCCGACATACCGCCTAATTCATCGATCTTTTCAATATAAGCCATAGCTTCAGCTTCCATCTTATCTGTCATCGCTTCAACATAATATGAGCCTGCAAGAGGATCTATTGTTTCAGCCACACCAGATTCATGCGCCACGATCTGTTGAGTTCTTAACGCAACTCTAACTGAGTCTTCTGTTGGTAAAGCAAGAGCTTCATCTTTAGAATTTGTATGCAAACTCTGTGTGCCTCCCATCACAGCAGCCAATGTTTGTATTGCAACACGAACAATATTATTATCGGGTTGTTGTGCCGTGAGAGTTGAACCACCGGTTTGCGTATGAAAACGAAGCATCATCGATTTTTCTTTCTTGGCACTAAAACGTTCTTTCATGATCTTTGCCCATAATCTTCTTGCTGCACGAAATTTTGCAACTTCTTCCAATAAATTATTATGAGCATTAAAAAAGAAAGAAAGACGTCCGGCGAATACATCCACATCCATACCCGCTTCTAAAGCAGCTTCAGTATATGCTATGCCATCTGCCAGAGTAAATCCAATTTCTTGGGCAGCCGTTGATCCTGCTTCGCGAATATGATAACCTGAAATCGAAATAGTGTTCCATTTCGGTATGTATTTTGAACAATATTCAAAAGTATTTGTTACTAATCTCATAGATGCTTTAGGTGGATAAATATAAGTACCTCTAGCGATGTACTCTTTTAAAATATCATTCTGGATCGTACCGGTAAGCTTATCAGGTGTCACACCCTGTTTTTCCGCTACTACCATATACATGGCCAAAAGAACCGTTGCCGGAGCATTAATGGTCATACTTGTCGAAACCTTGTCCAATGGTATCTGATCAAAAAGAACTTCCATATCTTCCAATGAATCGATAGCAACTCCAACCTTACCAATCTCTCCATCACAAATAGGATCATCAGAATCATAACCTATCTGAGTTGGTAGATCAAAAGCAACCGACAAACCGGTTTGACCATTTTCCAACAAGTATTTATATCTTTCATTAGACTGCTTTGCATCACCAAAACCGGCGTATTGCCTCATTGTCCAATAGCGACCACGGTACATCGTTGGATAAACACCACGAGTAAAGGGATACTCTCCAGGATAAGATAATTTGGTATTATACTGTTCATCACAATGCTCTGGCGTGTAAAGAGGTTCTATCTCTGCACCTGACATTGTTTTAAATGTTTCGTAGCGTTCGCCTCTTTTTGCCTTAAATGCGGCATAACTCGTATCAAGCCATTCTTGTTTTGATTTCGATTTTGACATATTGCTTCCCGTCTGCTTAGTCAATTATAAAGTCATACAGCCCGGTTTAGTAACCGGGCTGATATATTAATTCTCTATTTACTATTTTTCTTCACCGTAGTATTTATCAAAATAATATCTTTGGTAATAATAGTAATAGCCACTGGATGTATTCTTGGGATTCACATCATTCAATACTGTTCCCAATATTTTAATATTACTATTACCCATTTCTTGGCGAAGATGAGCTACCACCTCATTTTGTGCAACACCGGCACGAGTTACAAGAAGAACCCCATCAGTCAATGCACCCAAAATAGCAGCATCTGTCACAGCCATAAGAGGTGGTGCATCAAAGAATATTTTATCATATCGATCAGTTAATTCCTTGAACAACTCTTTCATATTGTCAGAACCTAACAGTTCCGATGGATTTGGTGGCAGTGTACCTGCAGGAATAACATCCAAATTATCAATTTCTGTTTTATTTATAGCTTTATCTAATTCGGTTCGCTTTGTAATTAAATTAGCCAATCCCGGTTTTTTAGGCGTTCTAAAAAGCTTGTTTACCATTGGTTTACGCATATCAGCATCAACGAGAAGAACCTTTAAACCTAATTGAGCATAAGTAATTGCTAGGTTTGAGATTACCGTCGACTTGCCTTCTTGAGCACCGCCGGATGTTACAACCATAGCATTTATCTTAGAATCCGGCAATGACAGTTCAAGATTTGTTCTCAAGGATCTGAATGATTCTGAAATGGGTGATCTTGGTTTAAAGTGTGAAATCAAACGTGATCTTTGATCACCTTGACCGGAATACTTTTTATCCAAAGATTTTTTAGACTTATCAATAAACATTGAAGGAATAATGCCCATGACCGTAAGCCCCATTTTCTCCAAGTCTTCTCTGGAACGAATTGAATTATCAAGTAACTCTCTTAATAAAATAACTCCAACGCCAAGAGAAATACCCAATACAAAACCTAATAGAATATTTATTTTCGTCCGAGGCTTTATGGGTATATATTGAGGCATTGCTTTATCAATAACATAAACACTTGATATTTGAGATGCTTCTTGAATACGGGTTTCTTCATATCTTTCTTTCATTAAAAGATAAATTCTTTCGTGAGTCTGACGTTCTCTTTCTAAGTGCAAATATGAAATGTTGGTAGCAGGTATAGATTCGATAATTGAATCATAATAATTATTAAGTTTTGTGTATTCTTCAACCTTTGCCTGAAGACTAACTTTTTTAGTTTCAAGCATAACGATATCTGCTATTAATTGTTGGTTAACCGAGAGTGGATCAACAGTTCCGGGCAAATATCCGGAATTGATTAAATAAGTCGTTTCTTCATTCAATCTGTCTTTTTGTTTTTGAAGCCTTATTTTTTCCGCTTGGACTTTAGCACTGTTCTCAGTTAAATCCATAAAACTTCTTTCGGCCATTGCTATATCTTCACGCAATCTTAAAATTAACGGATTGGCTACCTGCAATCGGTTATTTAATGTTTCTCTTTCCTTTTCACCAAGCTTTAATTTTAAATATTCTAATTCATTTTTAACAATATTCAACTCTGCTTCGGCAGTAAATAATTGGGCTTCAAATTCGGCTGATTTTTCAATTAATTGTTTTGAATTCTCTTCTAGATCAACGATACCCTCTGCTTCCAGAAATTCACTAAGTCGTTTTTCAATTTCCGCTAATTGTGGTTCTATTATCATCAATTGATCTTCAAGGAAGCCTCGGACATTTCCAACTGAATTTGAAACTCGTTCAAGATCACTTAAATAATACTGCCTTACTATTTCATTAATAATTATAGCCGCTTCTGTAGGACTTAAACTTTCAAATGATATATTAATTGTTTCAGTTTCTCTTATGGGCACAACCGATAAATTGTTCATGATCCTTTTAATATATATTTTTTTCTTTTCATTAAGTGTTACCGGTTTCTGCTCTTCTTTACCCATAATTTTCTTCAAACTCTTTTTAAATTTGGATAAAAAAGACTTATTATCACTTGAAAGATTTTTATCAAACAAATATAAAGAATCCAAAGAATAATTTAGTAATAAACTATTAACAGTGCGTTCAGCAATACTTCTTGAAGTAATAATCTGAATTTCATTATTAATAGCTAAACCCGTATTCGTCCAAGGAGTCATTTGTTCAAACACCGATCCGGCATTCATATTGTCATCAATTAATATTTTCGTATTGGATTTATATACCTTATCTTGATTTACCGTGTATATAATTGTTCCCAAAAACACAACCAAAAATATGATAATAACAACATGTATACGTTGTAAAACCATCTGTACCAAATATCGTAAATTTAATTCGTTGTCATTTTGGAAATTTAAATTCTTTGGTATATTTTGCATTAGCTATCCTTTATTTAAACAGACTATAATCTAATGTTTTGACAGAAATAAGTCTATGAGTTTTTGTTTATTTTTAATGATAAAATCCCTTGCTTCATCATGGTTATTTGCAATATCACCTTCAAGAATAGCCTCTTCAATAAAGTGCTTTATTTTACCGACTTTTGGACCGGGTTCAAGCTCAAATATTTCCATGATTTCTTTCCCGTCAAAAGGAGATTGAAATGCCCTAAGTGCATCTTTTTCAGCAACTTCAACAATTCTTTTTTCTACGAGCTCGAAATTTTTCATATATCGTTCTACCCGCATTTTATTTTTTGATGTAATATCTGCTCTAC